>CAZTED010000079.1:8675-12874 GCA_964612175.1 uncultured Sphingomonadaceae bacterium | reverse complement strand
ATGTCGCCGCGATCCGCGGGCTCAACCGCGCTTTCGTGGCGCAGGGCCTGAAAGTCATGGCGCACCGTCGCAATGTCGGCATGTCGGCGCTGATCGACGCGGCACGCCTGACCCGTGCGCCCAGTTGCAGCGACTGCGGCTTTGCCCTGGGTCCGCGCATCAACGCCGGTGGCCGCGTGGGCGAGGCAACGCTGGGGGTGCGCCTGCTGACGACCGAGGATCCCGAGGAAGCGGCCACGATCGCCGCCCAGCTTTCCCGCCTCAACGAGGATCGCCGCGCGATCGAGGCTGCGGTGCAGGAAGCGGCGGAAGAACAGCTCGCCTCCCAGCACAACCGGGCTGTGCAGGTGGTGGCCGGGCACGGCTGGCATCCCGGCGTGATCGGGATCGTGGCTGGCCGGATCAAGGAGAAGACCGGCAAGCCGGCCATCGTGATCGCGCTCGACGCAGACAATGGCGAAGGCAAGGGATCGGGACGATCGATTGCCGGGGTAGACCTTGGCGCGGCGATCATCGCGGCCGCAGAGGCGGGCCTGCTGGTCAAGGGTGGCGGCCATGCGATGGCGGCTGGCCTCACCATCGAGGAAGCACGGCTGGACACCTTTGCCGACTGGCTGGAGGAACGGCTGGCCGGCGCGGTGGCCCGCGCTTCGGCATCGCAGGTGCTCAAGCTTGATCTTGCCCTGGCCCCGCGCGGCCTCAACCCGGACCTTGTCGAAACGCTCGACCGCGCAGGCCCGTTCGGGGTCGGCTGGCCGGGCCCGCGAATCGCGGTTGGCCCGGTGCGGCTGGTCAAGGCCGACATCGTCGGCAATGCCCACCTCAGGCTGATCGTGGCAGGCGACGATGGCGGATCGCTCAAGGCCATCGCCTTCCGCGCCGCCGAAAGCACGCTGGGCCAGACGCTGCTCCACGGTGCCCGCGGACGCAAGCTGTGGCTGGCCGGACGGGCGAAGATTGACGACTGGGGGGCCCGCCCCGCCGCCGAACTGCACCTGGAAGACGCCGCCTGGGCCGACTGAGCTGCCATGCCCGGACTGGCAGCCCGCCCGATCGCGCCGCACAAAACGCAAGCCGGCACAAATCGGGTGAAAGCAGGGCTTGACCGTTTGCCACCGCGCCCGTAAGTGCGCCGCTCGCACCGCAGTGGCCCCTTCGTCTAGCGGTTAGGACGCGGCCCTTTCACGGCTGAAACACGGGTTCGATTCCCGTAGGGGTCACCACCGGTGCGAATGATCAAGCCCTCCCCGGCCGCCGCGCGCCGCCGGCCTCGCGGCCCCTTCGTCTAGCGGTCAGGACGCGGCCCTCTCACGGCTGAAACACGGGTTCGATTCCCGTAGGGGTCACCAACCGGTCATATGTGGCATTTCCCGTTTTTGGCGGTTTCGCGCCGGCCTGCGAGCGTCTAAGCCTCGGCGCCATGGAGGGGCGGTTCATTCCGATCGGTGGATTCGCGGTTGCCGTGGTAACCGGGGTCGTGCTGGCGATGGCTGGCATCGACCTGGCGGTTATTGCCGGGATCGTGCTGGTCTGGTGCGCCTCGTTCTGGCTGGCCATGCCGCCCCCGCCGCCAGCTGCCGCGCAACCGCTGGAAGGCGTGCAACTGACCCGGTCCGGAATGCGTGACCTGATCGAGCATTCCGGCCTGCCCATGCTCATGCTCGACGGCGACCGCATCATTGTTGCCAACAAGGCCGCCCGGGAGGCGATTGGCGCCCATATCATAGGGCAGGATGCGCGCGTCGCCCTGCGCCACCCCGCGGCGGTGGACCTGCTCGCCAGGCCGCAGGGCGGCAATACCACAGTCCAGGGTCTCACCGGCCCACGGAGCAACTGGCAGATGTCGTGCCAGCGCATCAACGAACGCTACAGCCTGATCGAACTGATCAATCGCACATCCGAGGCCGATGTCAGCCGCGCCCATACCGAATTCGTTGCCAATGCCAGCCACGAGCTGCGCACGCCGCTGGCCTCGATCATCGGCTACATGGAAACCCTCGCCGAATCCGGAGCAGAGATCGCGCCGAAGCAGGCGGAGAAATTCTACGGCACCGTGCTGCGCGAGGCGAAACGGCTGCAAACCCTGGTCGACGACCTGATGAGCCTCAGCCGGGTGGAAGCCGAAAAACACGACCAGCCGCGCGAGAAGGTCAATCTCGGGCTGCTGGTGCGGCAGGCGGCGCGCGACGGGGCGGGTGCCGACCGGATGGCGCGGGTGCGTTTCGAACTGGCGCCCGAGGAAGTAACGGTGCGGGGCGACCAGAACCAGCTGGAACAGCTTGTCCGCAACCTCGTCGACAACGCCCTCAAATATGGCAACGCCGACCAGCCGGTGACGGTCAGCCTGTCGCTGGCCGAGCGCGACATGGTGCTGCTCAGGGTCGAGGACCGGGGCGAAGGCATCGCTGCCGAACACCTGCCGCACCTGACCCGCCGGTTCTATCGCACCGATCCCTCGCGCAGCCGCGCCGCCGGTGGCACGGGCCTTGGGCTGGCCATCGTCAAGCACATTGTCGAGCGGCATCGCGGGCGACTGGACATCGACAGCAAGGTCGGCACGGGCACCACGGTCAGCGTGCGGCTGCCCCTTGCCATCGACTGAGCGCAGAGCGCATTGTCACATAACGGTGGAAACCGTCACAAAACTGTAAAGCGCCGGACATAGGGGCGACTCATTCCTGTCACATATTGGACAGAATCGGAGTTACCGCATGAACAAGTCCATTCTCACCGCCCTTGCAGCCAGCACCATGCTGGTGGCTCCGGCTGTCCAGGCGCAAGCTGCTGTTGACGAGGCCGCGGTGCTGCGCGCCCAGATCGATGCACTCCAGGCGCAGATCGCACAGATGAGCGCCCGCCTCGACCGCATGGAGCAGGAGGCGCAGGAAACCCAGGTGGTCGTCACCGCCCAGGCCGCCGCGATCGAGGCGGTCTCTACCGCCACCGTCGCAGCGCCGCCGCCCGGCAACGGGGTGGAAATCAGCTTCAACGGCGCGCCCGAGATCGAGGCTGAGGGCGGCTGGTCTTTCAAGCCTTTCGGTCGCCTCAACCTCGATGCCGGCGTGATCGGCTTCCCGGATGGAATTGACCGCACCGATGGCTTCAGCAACGAGGCGCGCCGCGTGCGCCTTGGGGTTCAGGGCGAAATGCCAGGCGGCTTCGGCTACAAGGTCGAGGTCGACTTTGCCGGCGGCTCGGGCGAATTCACCGATGCAGAGATAACCTATTCCGACGGTGCGCTGACTGTTGCAGCCGGCCAATACAACAATTTCCAGTCGATGGAAGAAGTCACCAGCAGCCGCTGGTCGAGCTTCATGGAACGCGCCGCCTTCACCGATGCCTTCGGTTTCGAGCGCCGGCTGGGCCTGTCGGCTGAGTATGCCGTGGGCAGCGACGTGCTGTTGCAGGGCGGCGTGTTCAGCGACAACCTGTCCGACCTGCCCGGCAAGAACTGGAGCATCGATGGCCGCGCCGTCTATGCCCCGAAGGTGGGCGATGCCCAGCTGCATTTCGGCGGATCGGTGCACCTCAACAATCTCGGGGATGGCGGCACAGTGCGCTATCGCCAGCGGCCGATGGTCCGTTTCACCTCCGAACGCCCCATCGCCACCCCTACCCTTGCCGCCAGCCAGGAATTCGGCCTAGGCCTCGAAGCCGCCTTCATTTCGGGTCGCTTCCATGCAAACGGCGAAGCCTTCTGGCAGAACGTGGACATTCCCAATTCAACGGTCGATCCCACCTTTTTCGGCGGCTACGTGGAAGTCGGCTATTACCTCACGCAGGGTGACCGGCGCGGCTATCGTGGTGGCAGGTGGGAACGCACCCGCCCTGCCTCGCCGATCGACGAAGGCGGGCCCGGCGCATGGCAGGTGAACCTGCGTTACGACCACCTGGACCTGACCGACAATGGCATCGTGGGCGGCACGCAGGACGGCTACATGGCCTCGCTCATCTGGGTGCCGACAGACTACACCCGCATGACACTCAACTATGGCCATCTCGAATATGCCAATTCCGTGTTCGCCCTGCCCGGCGGCGACCGTTCGTGGAACGCCGACGTGCTGGCACTGCGCGGGCAGGTGGATTTCTGATACTCACGCCCTGTCCTACCCGTGACATGCACAGGACCGGAACTTGTCACCAATCTGTCGCCTTTGCGCAATAGAGCGCCGCTACCCCAATCCCTGACCTGAAGTGGA
>CAZTED010000079.1:6283-8575 GCA_964612175.1 uncultured Sphingomonadaceae bacterium | reverse complement strand
TCTGTCGCCTTTGCGCAATAGAGCGCCGCTACCCCAATCCCTGACCTGAAGTGGAAACCATCATGACCAATGCTTTCAAATTTGCCGGGGCCGCTGTTGCCGCCCTTGCCCTTGCCGCCTGCGGCAGCGGCGACACTTCGTCCGATGGCCTCGCCATCCGCGCGGTCGGCTCGTCCACCGTCTATCCCTTCGCCACCGTGGTGTCCGAGGCGTTCAGCCGCAACCACCCCGGTTTCCCCGCACCGCTGATCGAATCGACCGGCACCGGCGGCGGCATGGCGCTGTTCTGCGCCGGTGACGGGGCCGACACCCCCAGCATCGCCAATGCCTCGCGCCGGATGAAGCCGGGCGAATTCGAGGATTGCACCGCCAACGGCGTGGAAGTGGTCGAGATCCAGATCGGCATGGACGGCGTGGTGATGGCTTCGGCCAACGGCGGCATCGAGCTGAACCTGACCCCTGAACTGGTCTATCGCGCCCTTGCCGCCAATCCCTATGGCGAACCGCAGACGGCCCGCAACTGGAACGACGTTGATCCCTCGCTGCCGGCGCTGCCGATCCTTGTCTATGGCCCGCCGACCACCTCGGGCACGCGCGATTCCTTCAACGAGCTGATCCTCATGGCCGGTTGCGATGCCAACCCGGCGATGCAGGCGCTGAAGGACGAGGACGAGGACCGCCACGAGCAGGTCTGCACCGAAGTGCGTTCGGATGGCGCCTATGTCGACCAGGGCGAGCAGGACAACCTGATCGTCCAGAAGATCGAGGGCAATCCCAACTCCGTGGGCGTGTTCGGCTATTCCTACATGGAAGAAAACCTCGACCGCGTGCACGGCGTGCCGATGGGCGGCGTGGAGCCGACCTACGAGAACATCGCCAGCTTCGCCTATCCGGGTGCCCGCGCGATGTACATCTACGTCAAGAAGTCGCACGTTGATGCCGTTCCGGGCCTGCGCGAATTCCTCGCCACCTGGTCGGAAAGCTGGGGACGGGATGGTCCGCTGGCCAATATCGGCCTTGTCGTGAATCCGGATGACGTTATGGCGCGTAACACGTCAGCGATTTCCGATCTTCCGGCACTTACCGCCGCAGATCTGCAATAGGGTCAGAGCCGAGCGCAATGTCATCAGCCATACCGCTTCTCCTCGCCATCGGGCTGGGGCTTGCCGGATGGCTGGTGGCCCGCGCGCGCGCCTGGCGCTTCCGCAAGCAGGCGCCTGACGGTCGCCTGCCTTCACTGCCGGTCTACCACGCCTGGTATGCCGGCCTGTGGATCGGCCTGCCCATGCTCGCCTTTGGCGCGGCGTGGCAGGCGATCTCCGGCAACCTGGTGCTGCAGCACGTCTTGTCGAGCCCGGCGGCTGCCTCGCTGCCGGCCTTCGGCATGCAGCGCGACGCAATCCTGCGCGAGGCGCAGAACGTTGCAGCCGGCCTGTCCGACCGCGTGCTGCTGCCCGAGGCGCAGGGTCTGGTCCAGCCCTTCCAGGAAGCGACCGCCCTTTATGGCTGGGTCGGCATCGTCGTGGCGCTGCTGCTGGGCCTTGCCGGCGCGGGCTGGGCCTTTACCCGCCTGAAGCCCGATTTCGGCGCCCGCAGCCGCGTGGAAGGCGGCGTGCTGGTGGTGCTGTTCCTTGCCTCGCTGGTGGCGATCCTGACCACGCTCGGCATTTTCCTGACGCTGGTGTTCGAGACGGTGCGGTTCTTCGGCATGGTCTCGCCGGTTGATTTCCTGTTCGGCACACACTGGGGCCCGGACCCGATGGCCGCCACCCCGGACCCGGAACGCTACGGCGCGATCCCGCTTTTCTGGGGGACGATCTTCATCGGCGCGATCATCGCCATGATCGTGGCCATCCCGCTCGGCCTGATGAGCGCGATCTACCTCACCCAGTATGCAGACCCGCGGGCGCGCAAATGGATCAAGCCGGCACTGGAGATCCTGGCCGGCGTGCCGACCGTGGTCTACGGCTATTTCGCCGCGCTGACCGTGGCCCCGGCAATCCGCGACATGGCGGTGGCAGTGGGCATTTCCAACGCCTCCAGCGAAAGCGCGCTGGCTGCCGGCATGGTCATGGGCATCATGATCATCCCGCTGGTATCCTCGATCGCCGACGATTCGATCAGCGCCGTGCCCCAGGCCATGCGCGATGGATCGCTGGCCATGGGCGCGACCACCAACGAGACGATCCGCCGCGTCCTCATCCCCGCAGCCCTTCCCGGCATCGTGGCGGGGATCATGCTGGCCGTCAGCCGCGCCATCGGCGAGACGATGATCGTGGTGATGGCCGCCGG
>CAZTED010000079.1:2726-6183 GCA_964612175.1 uncultured Sphingomonadaceae bacterium | reverse complement strand
GCCATGCGCGCCCCCACCCGCACGCCCGCCTTCGAGGCGCGGCTGAAGCAGCGCTATGCCTCCGAACGGCGGTTCAAGGCGCTTGGCCTGGGCGCGGTCGGCTTCTCGATCATGGTGCTGGTCTTCCTGCTCGGAACGATGGTCCTTAATGGCCTCGGCGGCTTCCAGCGGACCGTGTTCGAGGTTCCGGTCAGCTTCGAAGGCATGGGGCTGACCGTTCCGCAAACCGGTAGCGAGGCCACCGCTATCCGCGCCCTGCAATCGCAGGGATTGCCGGAGATCGTCCAGTACGCAGCGGAGCAGGCTCTGGGCGAGGAAGCCGCAGCGCAGGTCAATTCTGCCGCATGGCGGGATGTGGCCGCAGAAATCATCGCCGAACCCGGCCTGGTACGCACCGGAGGCACCTTCTACCTGCCGACCAGCGAACGCCTCGCCACCGCGTTTTCCGGTGACGGGCAACCCGATCTCCAGCCGCTCGCCCGCCAGCTCGAGGAGCAGGGCGTGCTGAGCGACCGCTTCGATATCGGCTTCCTGACGCGCGCAGATGCCACCGATTCCCAGCTTGTCGGCATCTGGGGCGCGCTCAAGGGCTCGATCTTCACCATGATCGTCACCTTGCTGCTGGCCTTCCCCATCGGCGTTCTGGCCGCCCTCTACCTTGAGGAATATGCCCCGCGGAACCGGTGGACCGACGTGATCGAGGTGTCGATCAACAACCTTGCCGCCGTGCCCTCGATCATCTTCGGCCTGCTGGGCCTGGCGGTATTCCTGACCCTGTTCCCCGGCATGCGATCGGCCCCGCTGATCGGCGGCATGACGCTGGCCCTGATGACCATGCCGGTGATCGTGATTTCCGGCCGCAACGCGATCAAGGCGGTGCCGCCATCTATCCGCGACGGTGCGCTGGCGGTGGGCGCCTCGCCGGTGCAGGTGGTGTTCCACCATGTCCTGCCGCTGGCCCTGCCCGGCATCCTGACGGGAACCATCATCGGCATGGCCCGCGCCCTGGGCGAGACGGCGCCGCTGCTGCTGATCGGGATGCGCGCCTTCGTGTCCACCCCGCCGTCAGGCTTCACCGACAACGCCACCGTGCTGCCGATGCAGATCTACCTGTGGTCCGACCAGGTGACCCGCGGCTTCGTGGAACGCACCAGTGCGGCGATTATCGTGCTATTGGTATTCCTCCTCATGATGAATGGCCTGGCCATCTATCTGCGCAACAGGTTCGAGAAGAAATGGTGAGCTCAGTAACGCTTGGAACGCCCGCTTCGGCCGACCAGTCCGCCGGTGCCGGCCAGGGTGAGCCCAAGATCCGGGCGCACGACGTGTCGGTATTCTACGGCGACAAGAAAGCGATCGACAATGTCTCGATCGACATCCACACCGATCACGTGACCGCCTTCATCGGCCCTTCGGGCTGCGGAAAGTCGACTTTCCTGCGCACGCTCAACCGCATGAACGACACCATTGCCTCGGCAAGGGTGGAAGGCGTGATCGAGCTGGACGGCGAGGATATCTACCATTCCGGCATGGACGTGGTGCAATTGCGCGCCCGGGTGGGCATGGTGTTCCAGAAGCCAAACCCCTTCCCCAAGTCGATCTACGAAAACATCGCCTATGGCCCGCGCATCCACGGCATTGCCCAGGGCAAGACCGAGATGGATGCCATTGTCGAACGCAGCCTGCGCCGCGCCGGCCTGTGGGAAGAGGTGAAGGACCGGCTGGAGGATTCAGGCACGGCCCTGTCCGGCGGCCAGCAGCAGCGCCTGTGCATCGCCCGCGCGATCGCAGTCGACCCCGAAGTGATCCTGATGGACGAGCCGTGCAGCGCGCTGGACCCCATCGCCACCGCCAAGATCGAGGAACTGATCGACGAATTGCGGGGCCGTTATGCCATCGTGATCGTTACCCATTCGATGCAGCAGGCGGCGCGCGTTTCGCAGCGTACGGCATTCTTCCACCTTGGCCACCTGGTGGAATACGGTCATACATCGGACATCTTCACCAACCCCCGGGAAAAGCGCACCCAGGATTACATCACAGGCAGGTACGGCTGATGGCAGAACATACGGTCAAGGCGTTCGACGAGGACATCACCCGCCTGCGCGGGCTGATCGCGGAACTGGGCGGCCTGGCCGAACTGGCCATCCAGCAGGCAATGGAAGCGATCATCACCGGCGACGAGGATCTCGCCCGTGAAGTGGTGGAACGCGATGCCAAGCTCGACGCGCTGGAGGCCGAGGTCGATGCCATGGCGATCCGCGTGCTCGCCTTGCGCGCGCCGATGGCGGATGACCTGCGCGAGATCATCGCCGCGCTCAAGATCGCCGGCGTGATCGAGCGGATCGGCGACTATGCCAAGAACATCGCCAAGCGCACCGGCCGCATCGAAGGCCGCAGCCGGTTCGAACCGCTGACCCTGCTGCCTGCCATGGCCGACGTTGCCGCGGAAATGGTGCACGACGTGCTCACCGCCTATGCCGCGCGTGACCCGATCGTGGCGCGCGAGGTGATCGCGCGCGACAGCAAGGTCGATGCCTTTTACGACAGCATCTTCCGCAACCTTGTCAGCTACATGGTCGAGAACCCCGCCACCATCAGCAGCGCGGCGCAGCTGCTGTTCGTGGCGCGCAACATCGAACGGATCGGCGATCACGCCACCAACGTGGCCGAAATGGTCCACTTCGTGGCGCTCGGCTCCTATCCCAACGAAATCGAGCGTTGAAACATTCCTGACGCACAACTGACATATACAGGCGCCGAACGAAGGAAGCGGGTTTGCCGCTTCACAGGGAAACGCTGACATGTCCGCCCCAAAGCTGCTGCTGGTCGAAGACGATACCGCCCTTGCCGAACTGCTCGAATTCCGGTTCGAGAACGAGGGTTATGATGTGCGCGTCACCGCCGATGGCGAGGAAGCCATGGTCATGGCGCAGGAAGAAGCGCCCGACCTCGTCATCCTCGACTGGATGATCGAGGGTATCAGCGGCATCGAGGTGTGCCGCCGCCTGCGCCGCAACAAGGAAACGGCGCACGTCCCCATCATCATGCTGACCGCGCGCGAGGGCGAGGATGACCGGGTGCGCGGCCTGGAGACCGGGGCCGACGACTATGTCACCAAGCCGTTCTCCCCGCGCGAACTGCTGGCCCGCGTCTCTGCCGTGCTGCGGCGCGTGCGGCCCGCGCTGGCCGGCGAGGCGATCGAGGCGGGCGACCTCAGGCTCGACCCGGTGGCGCACCGGGTGGAACGGCGCGGCCGGCAATTGCAGATCGGCCCGACCGAATACCGCCTGATCAAGTTCTTCATGGAACACCCGCGCCGCGTGTTCAGCCGCAACCAGCTGCTCGATGCGGTCTGGGGCACCGGCAGCGAGATCGAGGAACGCACGGTCGACGTGCATATCCGCCGGTTGCGCAAGGCGATCGCGGTGGAAAATGCCCGCGACCCGATCCGCAC
>CAZTED010000079.1:0-2626 GCA_964612175.1 uncultured Sphingomonadaceae bacterium | reverse complement strand
CCGTCCGCCAGCACGAAGGCGGCAATATCGATGGCATTGCCGGTGGCGTGTTCGCTCCAGTCGCCGCCCTGCCCGCCCCCGATGCGGCGGCAGTTGTAGGTGCCGATGTGCTCGATCCGGGCAAGCGGCGAGCCTAAGATCCGCTCTGCCGCCGGCTCCACCGAATGGCGCAGCCACAGTGCCAGGCCTGTTGCCACCGGGCAGGTCATCTGCGGCGAGGCCGGCGCGACGATATTCCCCGTCAGCGCGGTCCGGTCGGCGCGCAGGCATTGTCCCTCGCCGGTCCCCGGCAGCGCCGCGAACGCCACCCCGCCGCGCTCCAGCACATCGCGGCACGCCGCCACATCGCCGCGCAGGGCATCGAGCTTCATCGCCGTTGCCCAGCCGGGCGGATGGGCCAGCTCCAGCGGCGCCCAGGGATTGTGCTGCGGGTTGTCGTGCAGCCATCCCCGCCCGGCAAGGCCAAGCGCGAGCAGCGCCAGCAGGCCCAGCACCTTGCGGTCGAGGCTCAGGCGGCCGGTCGCGGTCCTGAAGCGCATCATCAATGGAAATCGCGCGATGGCGGGATGATCCGCACATTGCGCGGATGGCCGCGGGTATTGGGCGGCAGCTGGTCGATCATGTCGCGCGGACGTATCCCCGCGTCGGCCGCATCGGGCGCGGTGCGCGGCAGCGCGCTGGCATGGTCCGCTCGGGCGAGCGGGGCCTGCAGCAGGTCGTCCGACAGGCGGTGCAGCTGGTGCGTGGCATCGGTCATGTGGTGGGCGATGACGTGGATCACCTCGTCATCGTACTCTACCCGGCCGCGCACTTCCATCAGCCGCGAGCCCATCACCACCTTGCGCTGCTTCTCCTTGAGATCGGGCCACACGACGAGGTTGATGACGCCGGTCTCGTCCTCCAGCGTGATGAAGCACACGCCCTTGGCGCTGCCGGGCCGCTGGCGGATCAGCACCACGCCTGCCACCTGCACCATGGAGCGGACCTTGCGGTCCCTGAGATCGCTGGCGCGCACGAAGCCGCGTTCGGCAAGGTGGGCGCGCAGGAAAGCCACCGGGTGCGCCTTCAGCGACAGGCGGGTGGTCTGGTAATCGGCCACCACTTCCTCGGACAGCGGCATCACCGGCAGCACGGCGCGGCCCTTCTCGCCCCCGGTATCGCGCACCTGTGCATGGGCGAACAGCGGCAGGTCCGGTGCTGCCACCAGGCTGCGGGCATCCCACAGCGCCTGCCGGCGGGACAGCCCGAGCGAGCCGAAGGCATCGGCGCTGGCCAGCCGCTCGACATGGGCCGGGCCGATGCGGGTGCGGGCGCGCAGGTCCTCCACATCGCGGAAAGCGCCCCCCTCCTCGCGCGCGGCGACAATGGCGGCAGCAACGTGTTCGGGCAGGCCATCCACCTGGCGCAGGCCGAGGCGCAGGGCCATGGCACATGCATCCCCTTCCAGCGTACAGTCCCACGCGCTGCGGTTCACATCCACCGGCAGCACTTTCACGCCATGCTCACGCGCATCGCGCACGATCTGCGCCGGGGCATAGAAACCCATCGGCTGGGAATTGAGCAGGCCGCAGGCAAAGGCTGCCGGGAAGTGGCACTTGATCCAGCTGGAAACGTAGACGAGGTGGGCAAAGCTGGCGGCGTGGCTTTCCGGGAAGCCGTATTCGCCAAAGCCCCTGATCTGGTTGAAGCAGCGCTGGGCAAAGTCGCGGTCATAGCCGCGTGCCACCATCCGCTCGACCATCATGTCCTGCAGCTCATCGACCATGCCGCGGCTGCGGAAGGTGGCCATGGCTTTCCGCAACCGGTTGGCCTCGGCCCCGGAAAACTTCGCCGCGTCCAGCGCGATCTTCATCGCCTGCTCCTGGAAGATCGGCACGCCCAGCGTGCGGGCAAGGATGCTGGTCAGCTCGTCCGGCGGGCCATGGTCCGGGCCGGGCGCGGGGATGACCACCTGCTCCTCCCCCCGGCGGCGCTTGAGATAGGGGTGGACCATGTCGCCCTGGATCGGCCCCGGCCGCACGATCGCCACCTGGATCACCAGGTCATAGAATTCGCGCGGGCGCAGGCGGGGCAGCATGTTCATCTGCGCCCGGCTTTCCACCTGGAACACGCCCAGCGAATCCCCGCGCCGCAGCATGGCATAGACCTCGGGATCCTCGCGCGGGACCGTGGCCAGCGTCAGCTCGCGCCCGTGATGCGCGCCCAGGAGATCCAGGCACTTGCGGATGCAGGTGAGCATCCCCAGCGCCAGCACGTCGACCTTGAGGATGCCCAGCGCCTCGATGTCGTCCTTGTCCCATTCGATGAAGCTCCTGTCGGGCATGGCGCCGTTGCCGATGGGCACGGTCTCGATCAGCGGGCTTTGCGTCAGGATGAAACCGCCGACATGCTGGCCAAGGTGGCGCGGCATGCCGATCATCTGCTCTGTCAGCTTGAGCACCCGGCGCAGGTGCGGATCGGAAAGGTCCATGCCGGTTTCGGCGACATGGTGTTCGCCGATCTCGCGCCCGTGCCCGCCCCACACGGTCCGTGCGAGGGCGGCGGTCACGTCTTCCGACAGGCCCATGGCCTTGCCCACCTGGCGGATCGCCATGCGCGGCCGGTAATGGATCACCGTGGCGCACAG
>CAZTED010000078.1:9180-12946 GCA_964612175.1 uncultured Sphingomonadaceae bacterium | reverse complement strand
CAGTTTCATGGCTTCCTGGAACGGCCAGGCCTTGGAGGTGCGGGCAGCGGAGATCAGTGCTTCATCGAACATGCCCCGCGCCTTTGCCCAATTACCCCCGTTTCGCAAGCGCGGGAGGACAGGTTGCGACATTTTGGGCTGTTTGTGTTCCCCCGTGGGTGTGGCAACCTGCACGCACAACATGAGGGTCGGGGAGAGAGAACCATGAGAACACTCGCTGCTGTCAGCCTGCTTGCCCTTGCCTCCTGTTCGACGCTTTCCGGGCAGGCACCGGAGGCCAATCCCATTGCCACGCTCTCAGCCTGTTCCAGCCTCGCCGGGCAGACCATATCGGGCGCACAGATCGAAACCCGCTGGGTCGACGCTGCCGGAGGGGTTCCGGCGTTCTGCGAGGCTTCGGCTACGCTGCAGCCCGTCTCCGGTTCGAACATCGGTGTGGTCTATCGCCTGCCGGCTGACTGGAACGGGCGCGTGCTCGGTATCGGAGGCGGTGCATGGCTGGGCAATACGACCCTGCAAGCGGCCAGCGCCGGGTTGCGGCGCGGCTATGCCACCATGCAGACCAATGGCGGCCACTCCAGCAACCAGCCATGGGGCAATACGTGGACGAGCAACCCGGTGCAGGCCGAAGACTTCTCCCACCGCGCCATTCATGTAATGACCAGGGCCGGCAAGCAAGTGGCTGCCACCTATTACGGGCGGCCGCACGATCACGCTGTCTATTCGGGCTGTTCCACCGGCGGGCGCATGGGGCTGATGGAAGCGCAACGCTACCCTGCAGACTACGATTCCATCATCGTCGGCGCGCCTGTCTACACCTTGCAGGTGCAGACCAGCGCGGTCTTCCGCAACCAGACGTTTGCCGCCAGCGGCGGCGCGGCAGGCTTTTCGGAAGCTGATCTGCAGCTGGTGCAAGGGGCCGTGCTGGCGCAATGCGATGCGGCAGACGGTATCGCCGATGGCATCGTCAATGATCCGGGCAGTTGCGGTTTCCGGCCCGAACGCCTGCAGTGCAGCGGGGCAAAGACCGCACAGTGCCTGGCTGCCCCGCAGGTCGCCGCGCTCCAGACCGCTTACGACGGGATCCGCGCTTCCGATGGCAGCTGGGCGATGCATCCGATGCGGCGCGGCGGTGAAAGCGCCTGGGGTGCCTTCAACCGCGCAGATGGCTCGGGCCAGAATGCCGATCCCAGCCGCGGCGGCGGACTGATGGGGCTGCAACCGGTGATCTTCGGCGAACAGCCTGTGGACTGGACCGCCTTTACCGATGCCAATTACCTCACCGTACGGGCCAGTCCCTTTGCGGCAATGTATGAAGCCGCAAACCCGGACCTGTCCGTCTTCTTCGCGCGTGGCGGCAGGCTGATGCTGTGGCATGGCGAGAACGATGCCGGCCCCAGCCCGGTCATGTCGGAAGATTATGCCCGCGCCGTGATGGAACGGAACGCGCGCACGGCAACAAACCGCCAGTTCGCTTATTACACCCTGCCCGGTGTCGGCCATTGCGCCGGCGGGCCAGGTGCGGACCAGGTCGACTACCTTGCCGCGATGGAAGACTGGGTCGCACGCGATACCCCGCCCGATCGCCTCATCGGCACCAGGGCTGATGGATCGATCACCCGCCCGCATTGCGCGTGGCCGAACGTGGCCCGCTATGGCGGCACTGGTGATGCCAACGATCCCGCCAGCTGGACCTGCACGCCGCGCAGCTGACCGGCACGCAACCCGACAGACGCCCAGGGCAGCACAGGGCCGCAAGAGCCAGCACTGGGCCGGGCCAAGGGTTTCGGCCCCTTCATCGTGGAACTGGCACGGGCGAGCGTTTACTTTTCGTTCCGGGTGCGGATAGTGGCCCAAATGGCTGCCGACATCCCTGCCCTGCCCTTACCCGCGCTGCACGCCAGCCATGCCGGTTGCTGGCTGCGGCGTGGGGAATCGACTTCCGGCGTGGGCAAGGGAGAGGCGGTGATGGCTGCGGCCGATTCGCCGCTGCTGCTGCTCAACGCGCCGCTGGTGGCAACGCGGCTCGGCTATCCCGACCTGTCCGGGCTGGATCTGCTGGAACTGTTCGCCTTCATCCATCCGGCGCGGTTCTGCGTGCCCACGCCGCGAGGCCTCGCCCATGCCCTCGCCCTGCCCGAACCGGCGGGCGATGACGATGTGCCGCGCTTCCTGCAGCAGGCCGCCGGCGCACTGGTGGCCCGCTGTGCCAGTGCCGACTGGCCCGAGCGGGAGGGCGCATGGAGCGCGCTGCAATCGCTCGCCCGCCTGCGCTGGGCCTGGGCCGGCGTCCTCGCGCCGCATGTGGAGCGGCCCGGACAGGCGGAGAAGTGGCTCTTTGCAAGGCTTCCCGAATGGGAGGAAGCAGCAGAGCGGCCCCAGCCTGCGCAGGTCCGGCTTGAAGAAGAGGCCGTCGATGCGCGACTGATGGACCTGACCGGCCAGGGCGCAGAACGGCGCGAAGGCCAGCGCGACTATGCCCGCGAAGTCGCGCGCATCTTCGCGCCCCGCACCAGGCGGGATGCACCGCACATGCTGCTGGCGCAGGCCGGAACCGGGATCGGCAAGACACTCGGCTACCTCGCCCCGGCCTCGCTGTGGGCACAGGCTGCCGGCGGCACCGTATGGGTCTCGACCTACACCAAGAACCTCCAGCGCCAGTTGCGCAGCGAAAGCGCGCGTGCCTGGCCGGACCAGCGGCCCGACGGCAGCCGCCCGGTGGTGATCCGCAAGGGTCGCGAGAACTACCTGTGCCTGCTCAACCTGGAGGACGCCTTGCAGGGCGGCTTCGGCGGGCGGGCGGCAATCCTGGCGCAACTGGTAGCGCGCTGGGCCGCCTATTCGCAGGATGGCGACATGATCGGCGGCGACCTGCCCGGCTGGCTCGGCACGCTGTTTCGCTCCCGCGCGATCCGTTCGCTCACCGACCAGCGCGGCGAATGCATCTATGCCGGTTGTCCCCACTACCGGAAGTGCTTCATCGAACGCGCTTCCCGAGCCAGCGCCCAGGCCGACCTGGTGATCGCCAACCATGCGCTGGTCATGGTCAATGCCGCCAGGGGCCGCGACCATGCCCAGCGCCCCACCCGCGTGGTGTTCGATGAAGGCCATCACGTGTTCGACGCGGCCGACAGCACCTTTGCCGCCGCGCTGACCGGGGCAGAGACGGTGGAACTGAAACGCTGGCTGCTGGGACCGGAACGCGGTTCAAAGGGGCGCCGCCGGGGCCTCGCGGCGCGGCTGGCGGACGTGGCCAGTTATGACGAGGCGGGCGGCAAGGCGGTTGCCGCCGCCTGCAAGGCTGCCGAGGCCCTGCCCGCGCAAGGCTGGCTGCAGCGCCTCTCCGATGGCCAGCCGTCCGGTCCGCTGGAGGAGCTGTTCGCTGCCGTGCGCGCGGTCACCTATGCCCGCGACGAAAGCGGGCAGGAAGCCGGCTACGGGATCGAGACGGAGGCAGCGCAGCTCGACGGGGACTTCGTGGAACTGGCACAGCAGGCGGCAGTGGCCCTCGCCGAAATCCGCCTGCCGCTGATCCGGCTCGGCGTGCGGCTTGAAGCCTTGCTGGTGGACGCCCCGGACTGGCTCGACGGACAGGGCCGGGCCCGCATCGAAGGCGCGCGCGGATCGCTCGGCTGGCGGATCGACATGCTGGCGGCGTGGGAAGTCATGCTGCAGCGGATGGGCGGTCCGGCCGATGCCGATTTCGTGGACTGGCTGGCGGTCGACCGCTCCGATGCGCGCGATTACGATGTCGGCCTCCACCGCC
>CAZTED010000078.1:7496-9080 GCA_964612175.1 uncultured Sphingomonadaceae bacterium | reverse complement strand
TGGCTGGCGGTCGACCGCTCCGATGCGCGCGATTACGATGTCGGCCTCCACCGCCGCTACCTAGATCCGATGAAGCCGTTCGCGCAGACCGTGCTGGCCGGCACCCACGGCGTGATGCTGACCAGCGCCACCTTGTGCGACAGGTCGGCCGACGGGCCGGACTGGGCGGGCGCAGTGACCCGGTCTGGCGCGGCGCATATCGAGGCCGCCCCGCACCTGGCAGAAGCGGCCAGCCCGTTCGACTATGCCAGGGCAGCAGAGGTGCTGATCGTCACCGACGTTCCCAAGGGCGACCTTGCGGCGCTGGCCGGGGCCTATGCCCGGATCATCGATGCCAGCGGCGGCGGCGTGCTGGGCCTGTTCACGGCCATCCGCCGCCTGCGCGCTGTCCATGGGCGCATTGCCGACCGGCTCGCCCGCGCTGGCCTGCCGCTTTATGCCCAGCATGTCGATCCGATCGACACCGGCACGCTGGTGGACATCTTCCGCGACGATCCGCAGGCCAGCCTGCTGGGCACCGATGCCCTGCGCGATGGCGTGGACGTGCCCGGCCATTCCCTGCGCTGCGTGGTGATGGAGCAGGTGCCCTGGCCCAAGCCGTCAATCCTCCACCGCGCCCGCCGCGCGGCCAACGGCGGCAGCGCGCACGACGACAGGATCATCCGCGCCAAGCTGGCGCAGGCGTTTGGCCGGCTGATTCGCAGCAAGGACGATTGCGGCCATTTCATCATCCTTTCGCCGGCCTTCCCTTCGCGCCTGCTCAGTGCATTCCCGCCGGGCACGCCTGTCTGCAGGACGACTTTGGAGGAGGCTTTGCATCGCGTCAGCCAGGCAAACCTGCTAGGGCAGTCAGGCCCGATTCCGGCGCCGGAGGACCAACCCCAGTGAAAGCAACCGCATGAAACGGTTGGGCCTGATGCGCCATGCGAAGTCCGACTGGGACGACCTGTCCCTGCGCGATTTCGACCGCGGACTGAACGATCGCGGACGCAAGGGCGCGGCACTGATGGGCGCGCACATCGCCCAGCTTGGTGTGGGGTGGGAAAGGATCCTTGCCAGTCCGGCGGAACGTGTCCGCAGGACGCTGGAAGCCTCGGGCCTGAACCTTCCGGTGGATTACCTGCCCGATGCCTACATGGCCGATGCTGCCACCCTGGCAATGCTGCTGCGTGACCACGGCGGCGATGCGCAAGCCCTGCTGCTGGCCGCACACAACCCGGGCCTGCAGGAACTGGCAATGGACCTGGTCCCCCCAGAACGGGAAGACGCATTGTTCGGGGAAGTGATGGCCAAGTTCCCCACGGCCGCCTTCGCGGTCTTCGAGCTCGACATCGATGACTGGAGCGAGTGCACCCCTGGCTGCGGGCGCTTGACCCATTTCGTCCGCCCGCGCGATCTTGATCCGGATCTGGGCCCGCAAAAGGGCGGCTGATCCGCCCGGGTTGTCAGGCCACCCGCAGCGCGCCCGAAAGCCTGTCGCGGATGGCGGCCAGCCGCTCGCGGATCTCGCCCATCGAGGCTGGAGCATGCGCGGCAGGGGCATGAGCGGTTGGGGCATGAGCGGTTGGGGCATGAGCGGTTGGG
>CAZTED010000078.1:2214-7396 GCA_964612175.1 uncultured Sphingomonadaceae bacterium | reverse complement strand
GGGGCATGAGCGGTTGGGGCATGAGCGGTTGGGGCATGAGCGGTTGGGCTGGCAGCGGCAGGTCCCGCCGCTGCGCCGCCCTCGATCACCGCCCGGGCACCCTTCAGGGTATAGCCTTCGTGGTTGACCAGCCGGTCGATGGTGGCGACCAGCGCCACGTCTTCCGGCCGGTACAACCGCCTGCCACCGCTGCGCTTCAGCGGCTTTAGCATCGGGAACTGCTGCTCCCAGTAACGCAGGATATGCTGCCGGATGCCAAGCGCTGCCGCGACTTCCCCGATCGTGCGCATGGCGTCATCTGCCTTGCCATCGGAAAATGGGGAAGCTGCAGGCATGGTCAGGATCCTTCGGCGATGCGTTCCTTGAGCTTCTGGCTGGCGCGGAAGGTCATCACGCGGCGCGGAGTGATCGGCACTTCGACCCCGGTCTTGGGGTTGCGGCCCACGCGTTCCTTCTTGTCGCGCAGCACGAAGCTGCCGAAACCGGAAATCTTCACGTTCTCGCCGCTGGCCATGGCATCGCACATCTTGGCCAGGATAGCCTCGACCAGGTCAAGGCTTTCGGCGCGGGAGAACCCCATCTTGCGGTTGATCGTTTCGGCAAGATCGGCACGTGTCAGCGTGCCTACGGATCGCATTGAGTCCATGCGTTCACACTCCTCCTCCAGCGCGACCCGGGACATGTTAATGAAGCAATGTCCGGCGTTTGGCAAGGAAACTGCAGGCTTTATCCCACAGCCGGACGTGCGCGGTGCGCCGATCCCGGCAAGCGCTCAGACGCGAAGCAGGCTGGCGCCCCAGGTAAAGCCGCCGCCCATGGCTTCCAGCATGACGAGGTCGCCCCGCTTTATCCGCCCGTCGCGCCATGCGGCATCGAAGGCCAGGGGGACCGACGCTGCAGAGGTGTTGGCGTGACGGTCCACCGTCACCACCACCTTGTCCATCGACAGGCCCAGCTTGCGGGCTGTGGCGTCAAGGATGCGGAAATTGGCCTGGTGCGGCACCACCCAATCGATGTCAGCGGGCTGGTGGCCTGACTTTTCAAGTACGTCGCCCAGCACCTGCGCCAGGTTCGTCACCGCATGGCGGAACACTTCGCGGCCCTTCATGCGCAAGTGGCCGACAGTGCCGGTGGACGAAGGTCCGCCATCGGTAAACAGCAGTTCGCGGTGTGCGCCGTCGGCATGGAGCTGGGTGGCCAGGATGCCCGGCCCCTCGCCCACGCCCGCCGCACCGACGTCCTGCGCGCCGAGCACGAACGCGCCGGCCCCGTCGCCGAACAGGACACAGGTGCCGCGGTCTTCCCAATCGAGCAGGCGGCTCATCGTCTCCGCCCCGATGACCAGGGCCCTTGTCGCCATGCCGCTGCGGATCATCGCATCGGCGGTGCCCAGGGCATAAAGGAAGCCCGAACATACGGCAGCGACATCGAACGCCGGGAAGCCCGCCCCGCCCAGCGCCTTCTGCACCAAGGTTGCGGTGGCGGGGAATGTGTAATCGGGCGTAGCCGTGGCAAGCACGATGAGGTCGATCTCTGCGATCGTGACACCGGCATCGTCCAGCGCACGGCGCGCCGCCTCGGTCGCCAGCGTCGCGGTGGTCTCACCCTCGCCCGCCATGAAGCGCTGGGTGATACCGGTCCGCTCGCGAATCCACTCGTCGCTGGTATCCACGGACTGTGACAGCTCGTCATTGCTGACCGCACGCGCAGGCAGTGCCGAGCCGCAGCCGAGGAAGACCGAGCGGATCATTTGGCCGTTCCTGCGGCGCTGGCGGCATCGCGACCATTCTCGCGCAGCTTGCCCTCGCCCAGTTCGGCAAGGTCGGCGGTGATGCGTTCGGTCAGGTTTTCCTCCAGCAGGCGCGCGGCGACCGCAACGGCATTGGCCACGCCTTGCGTGTTGGCGCTGCCGTGCGACTTCACCACGACACCGTTGAGGCCAAGGAAGACACCGCCATTGTGGTTGTTGGGATCGAGGTGGTGGCGCAGCAGCTCTGTTGCCGGGCGCGAGACGAGGAACCCGATCTTCGAGCGCAGCGAGGAAGTGAAGGCATTGCGCAGCAGGTCGGTCACGAACCGGGCCGAGCCCTCGATCGCCTTCAACGCGATATTGCCGGAAAAGCCGTCGGTCACGACCACGTCCACTTCGCCGCGGTTGATCTTGTCCGCCTCGACATAGCCTTCGAACGACAGGGACAGGCCGGTGGCCCCGCGCAGCGCCTTGGCCGCATCCTGCAGCTTGTCGGTGCCCTTGGTATCCTCGGTCCCGATGTTCAGCAGCCGCACCCGCGGCGCTTCCTTGCCGGTAACGATGCGCGAATAGGCCGCGCCCATGATGGCGAACTGGACCAGGTTGCGGGCATCGCACTCGGTATTGGCGCCAAGGTCGAGCATGACGACGTCGTTATCGCCAAGGGTGGGCATCAGCGCGGCGAGTGCAGGCCGATCGATCCCGGGCATGGTGCGCAAGGCCAGCTTGCTCATGGCCATCAGGGCGCCGGTGTTGCCGGCGCTGACCGCTGCGGCGCACTCGCCAGTCTTCACCGCATTGATCGCAAGGCCCATGCTGGTGGTCTTGGCGCGGCGCAGGGCCTGGGTCGGACGTTCGTCGCCCGCCACCACATCTTCGCAATGCAGGATTTCGGACGCCCCGCGCATGTTCGGGTGGTTTTCCAGCGCGGCCTTGATCCGCGTCTCGTCACCCACAAGCAGGAACTTGAACTGTTCGTGCCGACGGCGTGCAAGCGCCGCGCCGGAAACCATGACGCGCACGCCTTCATCGCCGCCCATCGCATCGATCGCGATACGCGGCAGGCTCATACGCTCAACGCTCCCGAAACTTTGCTCAGATGCCCTTGGGCTCGAGAATCTGGCGGCCGTTGTAGTGGCCGCACGCACCGCACAGCATGTGCGGGCGCTTCAGTTCGCCGCAATTGCCGCACTCGTGGAAGGCTTCCACCTTGAGCGCATCATGAGCACGACGATTGCCACGACGATGCGGCGAAGTTTTTCTCTTAGGGACAGCCATCTCGGCACCTGTTCCTTGAATACGGTCTAAACTGTTGGCAGCCGCCCTAGGGCATGCACCCGACCTGCGCAAGCGCGCCGGTTGGTGCCCCAGGGATGCGGCGAAGGCGCGCGCTATAGAGGATTCTGCCCGCGTTGCAAGCCATGTTCTCCCTGCCTAAAGTGCGAACAAAAGGGGGAGTGAAGCAATGGAAGACCTGCAGATATCGCTGATGGCAACCGGGCTGGCAGCCCTTATTGCCCTGTGGCTCGGATGGCGCTGCATCGCGGTGCGGATCAAGGGCCAGATCATCCATGGCGATGGCGGGAACGCGCTGATGGCGCGGCGGATGCGGGCCCAGGCCAACTTCACCGAATATGCCCCGGTGGGCCTGCTGGTGGTGCTGGTGCTGGACCTTGCCGGGCGCGATGGCTGGCTGCTGGCCGGCACTGCCCTAGCCTTCCTGCTGGGCCGCGTGCTCCACGCCATCGGGATGGACGCCGAGGGGGAGAACTGGCCGCGCAAGCTCGGCATGATCCTGACACTGATCATCCTCGTCGCCTGGGCGGTGTGGGCCTTGCTGGCAGCCTTCTCCGTAGTCTGACAGCCGCCGGCTAGGCGCGGGCCAGGGCCGCGTCGCTGACGAACTGGTTGGTCAGGCGCTCCTGCCCGAAGGTGCTGGTCGGGCCGTGGCCCGGCACGAATGTCACGTCATTGCCCAGCGGCCACAGCTTCCCGGTAATCGCGTCGAGCAGGTCCTGGTGGTTGCCCATGGGGAAATCGGTGCGGCCGATGGAACCGGCAAACAGCACGTCGCCAACGAAGGCAAAACGCATCGGCCGGTGGAAGAAAACCACATGGCCCGGGGTGTGGCCGGGGCAGTGGATAACCTCCATGGTCACGTCGCCGAAGGAAACGGTATCGCCGTGCTCCAGCCAGCGATCGGGTTCGAACACCTGGCAGTGCATGCCGAACCGCGGGCCATCATCTTCAAGGCGGGAGATCCAGAACCGGTCCGCCTCGTGCGGGCCTTCGATCGGCACGCCCAGTTCCTTCGCCAGCAGGCCAGACTGGCCGCAATGATCGGCATGGCCGTGGGTAAGGAGGATCTTTTCCACGGTTACGCCAGCACGGGCCACGGCATCCTTCAGCCGGGCCAGATCACCGCCCGGATCGACCAGAGCCCCGCGCATTGTCCTGGTGCACCAGACGAGCGAGCAGTTCTGTTCAAAGGCGGTCACCGGGATGATCGCGGCGCGAAGGGGAGATTCCTGCATGGCCTGTTAGTGGCAAGCGGGAGCAAGGATTACAACCGCTGCTAGAGCCTACCGCTCTTCCACACCACCCGGCCGACCAGTTCGATATCCTGGGCCTGGACCGAGATCGGCGGGTAGGAAAGGTTCTGGCTGAGGATCGAGAACCGCCCCAGCCCCTGCGAGGTGACGCGCTTGACCAGCAGGTTGCCGTCCAGCCGCAGGACATAGATGCCATCGCGAAAGGGACGCGCGCTCATGTCCACCAGGAGGTCATCGCCTTCGCGCAGCAGCGGCTCCATCGAATCGCCGATCACCCGCACCGCCGAAAGCTTGCCCGCCTCCAGCGCCTGTTCGCGCAACCAGCGCTTGCTGAAGCGGAAGGCATCGAACGCGCTTTCCACCAGGGCCGCCGCACCGGGGCCTGCCGATGCCTCTACCGAGAGCCGCGGCACCTCTACCCAGTCACTCGACCCATCGTAGGATTTTTCCTTCGTTCCGCCGAGCTCGGTTTCCGGAACGGCGAAGAACTTCGCCAACTTCCGCCGGTCATCCTCTTCCAGCTTCCGCGGTGACCCCTTGGAAATATACTGCTGCAAATACGTGGTATTACGGCCCAGCATACGGGACAAGGATGCAAGGCTGGTGCCTCGATCCTTCGCCAGCTCAGCCAATCTTTCACGCGCGTCCATCACCGGAGCTCCCCAAGTCCGTAGCCTGATCTTCCTATATGAAGGAATTTTCCTAGACAAGTAGGATTTCGCCGGACAGCAATATGACAGGGGCGATTCGGGCCCCTGACGACAGCAACGGACAAGCACAGAACAGGACAGGGGAACGCGATGCTGATCCGCAAAATCGAAGTATTCCTCCGCCGGACGGGCATGCCCGCCACCAAGTTCGGCCGCATGGCCGCCCAGGA
>CAZTED010000078.1:0-2114 GCA_964612175.1 uncultured Sphingomonadaceae bacterium | reverse complement strand
TCAGGCCCTGCGGATCACCAGGTTGCGGATCTCGCTCATGTCTTCCATGGCAAAGCGGATGCCCTCGCGGCCGAGGCCGGAATCCTTGACCCCGCCATAGGGCATGTTGTCCACACGGTAGCTGGAGACATCGTTCACCACCACGCCGCCGACATCGAGCATGTCCCAGGCTTCGAGCACCTTGTGGATGTCGCGGGTAAAAATGCCCGCCTGCAGGCCGAACTTGCTGTCGTTGACCTGTTCCAGCGCCTCGCCCCAGTCGGTGAAGCTGGACAGGTTGGCGAGCGGGCCGAAAGCTTCCTCGCGGTTTGCGTCGCAGAATTCGGGCACGCCCTCCAGCAGCGTCGCTTCCAGCATCGCGCCTTCCAGCCTGCCGCCGCACAGCAGCTTTGCCCCCGCTGCCACCGCTGCGTCGATCCAGCCTTTCAGCCGCTCGGCCTCCTTCACGCTGATCATCGGGCCGATGAAGGTGTCGCGGTCCTTGGGATCGCCGGCTACCAGCGTCCTTGTCTTCGCGACCAGCCGTTCGCGGAAATCGTCATAGACATCGGCATGGACGATGATCCGCTGCACGCCGATGCAGCTCTGCCCACTCTGGTAGAAGGCACCGAAGACGATCCGCTCCACCGCGTGGTTGAGATCGGCGTCCTTGTCCACGATCACCGCGGCATTGCCGCCCAGTTCCAGCACGACCTTCTTCTTGCCGGCCTTGGCTTTCAGGTCCCAGCCCACCCCGGGCGATCCGGTGAAGGAGAGCAGCTTCAACCGCTCGTCAGTGGTGAACAGGTCCGCGCCTGCGCGACTGGCAGGCAGGATGGAAAAGGCACCCTCGGGCAGCACGTCGCACTCGGCCAGCACCTCGCCCATGATGATCGCGCCCAGCGGCGTCATGGAGGCCGGCTTCATCACGAAGGGGCAGCCCATGGCGATGGCCGGCGCGATCTTGTGCGCGGCCAGGTTGAGCGGAAAGTTGAACGGCGAGATGAAGCTGCACGGCCCGATCGGCACCCGCTTCCACATCCCCATGTAGCCCTTGGCGCGGGGGCTGATGTCGAGCGGCTGGACCTCGCCGTAATTCCTCACCGCTTCCTCGGCGGCAATGCGGAAGGTATCGATCAGGCGGCTGACCTCGCCCTCGGCATCGCGGATCGGCTTGCCCGCCTCGATGCACAGGGCATGGGCCAGTTCCTCCGCCCGCTCCCTGAAGCGGGCGATGCAGTGCATCAGCACGTCCTGCTTCTCGTAACTCGCCAGCCGCGCCATCGGCTCCGCCGCGCGCACGGCCCCGGCAATGGCCTCCTCGATCACGTCGGGCGTGGCCAGCGCCGTGCGGAAGGCGACCTTGCCGGTGTACTTGTCGGTCACCTCAAGATCGGTGTTCGGCTGCATTGCCTTGTTGTTGAGGTAGAGCGGGTAGATGTCTTTCAGCATTTCTCGTCCTTCCCCCTCCCGCTTGCGGGAGGGACCGGGGGTGTAGGCCTGGGGCAAGGCGCCGCAATCGTGGGCCCACCCCTTTCCCCCTCCCGCAGGCGGGAGGGGAGCTTGGGCAACCTAAAGCGCCTTCGACAGGTCCTTGATGTCCTTGTTCAGGATCTGGTCGTTCTCCGAATAGTCGACCGGGCAATCGATCAGGTGCACGCCCGGCGTATCGCGGCAATGGGCCAGCAGCTCACGCAGGTGTTCGCTCGATTCCACCCGGTGCCCGTGCGCGCCGAAGCTTTCGGCAAACTTGACGAAATCGGGGTTGCCATAGGTGAGGCCAAAGTCAGCAAAACCCATGTTGGCCTGCTTCCAGCGGATCATGCCATAGGCATCATCGCGCAGGATCACGATCGTGAGATTGAGGCCGAGGCGGACCGCGGTCTCCATCTCCTGGTCGTTCATCATGAACCCGCCGTCACCGCACACCGCCATCACCTTGCGATCGGGATAGAGCATGGCGCTCATCATGGCAGAGGGCAGCCCCGCACCCATCGTGGCCAGAGCATTGTCGAGCAGGACGGTGTTGGGCAGGTAGGCGGTATAACCGCGCGCGAACCAGATCTTGTAGACGCCGTTGTCCAGGCAGATGATCCCGTCATGCGGCATGGCATCGCGGATCTGCTGCACCAGGT
>CAZTED010000077.1:6861-13103 GCA_964612175.1 uncultured Sphingomonadaceae bacterium | reverse complement strand
TGGTGGGCGTAGCAAGGATTGAACTTGCGACCCCTACGATGTCAACATAGTGCTCTACCACTGAGCTATACGCCCGCACCATCCAGCATGCCCCGGCGGCGCGAACCGCCCGGCAGGCGCGCCAGATAGCGCCGCCTCCCGCCTCTTGCAAGTGCCTTGCTGGCGATCAGACGCGCAGCGGCACCGCGTCCTCGAACATGCGCTCCACTTCCAGCACAAGGTCCTTCAGGTGGAACGGCTTGGACAGCATCTTGGCGTGCGGTGCCTCGCGGCTGGCCTTCAGCGTGACTGCGGCAAACCCGGTGATGAACATCACCTTGGTAGTGGGGCTGAGGTCGTTGCAGTGCTGGGCCAGTTCGATCCCGTCCATCACCGGCATCACGATGTCGGACAACAGCAGGTCGAAGATCTCGGTCCTGAGGTGGGGCAGGGCATCCTCGCCGCTGCCCACGGCCACCACCGAATATCCTGCATTCTCCAGCGCCCGGCTGATGTAGCCGCGCATGGCCGCATCGTCCTCTGCCAGCAGGATCCGGATCATGTGTGCCCCTCTCGTCATGTTCGACCGATGATGTCTGAACCCGGCCCTAAACCACACAGGAGTTAAATTCCCGTGCCAATTTCGAGGTGGCCCCGTTTGGAACAGCCGCCTTTGACATCGTGCACAAGTGCGGCCAGCAAGGCGTGGATGGTCCGGCACCGCACAGGCGAAGACGAAGCGAGTCGCGGCGGCGCGCAAGTGCCGGGCGGCATGGTGCCGGGGCTGGCGGGCGAGCCGGCCTTCACCCTGGCCGGCCTGGCCGGCGCGGCGATCCCGGTGCTGGTGGCCGTGCCCCACGCAGGCCGCTGCTATCCCCCCTCGCTGCTCGCCCGGATGCGCCAGCCCGACGAAGCGCGGCTGCGGCTGGAAGACCGGCTGGCCGACATGGTGGGGCACGCGGTGGCGCGGCGGACCGGTGCGGCCCTGCTGGTGGCCCACGCGCCGCGTGCGCTGGTCGATCTCAACCGCGCGCCCGATGACATGGACTGGGACATGGTGGCAGGCGGCGCGCCGCGCGGCCTGTCGCGCCTTGCCGCCGGTCGCCGGGCGCGCAGCGGCCTTGGCCTGGTGCCCCGCCGCCTCGCAGGGGTGGGGGAGCTGTGGCATTCGCGAATCACCCGGGAGGATCTGGAGGCGCGGATCGAACTGGTCCACCGCCCCTATCACGCGGCGCTCGGCCAGGCGCTGGAGACGCTGTGCGACCGCTGGGGCAGTGCCCTGCTGCTGGACCTCCATTCGATGCCGCCGCTGGGCCCCAAGACCGGGCCCGATGCTGCGGCCGATTTCGTGGTGGGGGATCGCTTTGGTGCCTCGTGCGGGGCGGGGCTCTCCCTTTCGGCGATCAGGGTGCTGGAATGCGCCGGCCGGCGGACCTTGCACAACCGGCCCTATGCCGGGGGCTATGTGCTCGATCGCCATTGCGCGCCCCAGCGCGGCATCCACGCCCTGCAACTGGAAATGTGCCGGACCGCCTATCTGGACGATGCCCTGCGCGAGCCCGGGGCGGGCATGGACGCGGTAGCGGCGCTGGTAAGCGAACTTGTGGCGGACCTGGCCACCCGGCTCGACGATGGCTGGGCCGGCCTGTCGCAGGCGGCCGAATAGCCGCTGGCTTACCAGGCACAAAAATGCCGCCTCGTGCTTGTGGCACGAGGCGGCCAAGGTTCAGGGAGGAAGTGCACCGGAGTGCACTTGTCCGAACAGGCCATGAGGGTAGCCCACCAGACAAGGCCAACTTAGGTTGTCTCTGCCAGACATTCAAGACCAGGCTTTAACAACACCGCCCCGCACCGGTTTCCCGGGCGGGGCGGCAGGTTGGCTGGGTCGGCAGGTTCGCCGGGCGCCGGGGCGCCAGCGAGGTCAGGCGTTCTGGAACGCCTCCGCCGGGAGCGGGCCCTTGCCCTGCTGGCCCTGCTTGGCGAAGATCTCGCGCAGCAGGTCGAGCGACAGCAGGTGGGCGTAGAGCAGCGGCAGCAGGCCGCTTTCGTTCCACTTGCGCAGCTGGTCGCCGCGCAGTTCGCGCAGCTTGTCCTGGTTGACCATCTTGAAGCCGCGGTAGATGTAGGGCTGGCCACTGCCGTCGAGGCGGTTGATCGCCACTTCGCCGTCCATCAGCAGCTCGGCCTTGACCAGCTCGTCCATGAAGGCGCGGGTGCGCAGGCCGGCTTCCTCGAACTTCTGGCAGAAGTCGAGCAGCTCCTTGGTGTGCTGGGTCGGCTGCTTGTTCTCGTCGAACAGCTCGCGCCCTTCTTCGAACTCGCCCAGCAGGTTGCTGGTGGGATCGAAGCACAGCGACAGATTGTCGGCATTCTGTTCAACCTTCACCAGCATGAAGGGATAGCGGCGGATATAGGCCGGGATATAGGGCGTGCCGATCGGCGAACCGTCTTCGGTGAAGAACACGTTGACGCCGTCATTCAGGCCCATCAGCGCCAGCGGCACCGGGTTGTCACCGGTGGAAAAGACGATCGGGTAATGGCGCTGCGCCTGGGGGAATTCCTCCGCCGTCAGGGGGATGGCGTTCTGTTTGGCAATCCACACGGCCTTGTCCACGGTGAGTGCCTTCCAGGTGCCGTGCTCCTGGCTGTTGAGGGGGACGAGGTCGTTATAGGTAACGGGCAAACCGGGCTTCGGCGCGCTGGCCATCTTCTTCTCTCCGAACGTGAATTCTTGTGTCTGGCTGCCCCGGAATCAGGACCCCTCCCGCCGTGGCAAGCCGCGATGATCGCGGGGCTTTAGTGGGTGGTAGCGCCGGGCGCAAGCGGCACCAGCTTGCCCGGGTTGAGCAGCCCCGCCGGGTCGAGCGCCCGCTTGACCCCGGCCAGGATCGCCAGGTGCACCGGATCCCCCAGCCGCGCCAGCTCATCGCGCTTCAACTGGCCGATGCCGTGCTCGGCACTGATCGATCCGCCCCATTGCGTGACAAGATCGTGCACGAAGCTGCTGATTTCCTTGCCCTGCGTCGCTTCCCATTGCCCCGCCTGCGCGCCTTGCGGGGCAAGCACGTGGTAATGGACATTGCCATCGCCCAGGTGCCCGAAGGCCACGGCCCGGGTGCCGGGAAAGCGGGCCTCTACCTGCGGCACAGTCTCGGCCACGAAATCGGCCATGGTGGCAACCGGGACCGAGATGTCGTGCTGCATGGCCGGGCCAAGGGCGCGTTCGGCAGGGGCGATCTCGTCGCGCAAGGCCCAGAACTCCTCGGCCTGCGCCTCGTTCATGGCGATGGTGGCGTCTTCCACCAGCCCGGATTCGAAAGCGCTTTCGAGCAATCCTTGCGCCCGGGCCGGCAGGCTTTCGGCACCGGCGGCATCGGCGGCCAGCTCGATCAGCGCGTTCCACTGGTGCATCCCGGCAAGCGGGGCGCGGGCGCGAGGATTGTGGGCCAGCACCGCTTCCAGCGAATGGCGCGGCATCACCTCGAACCCTTCGAGCGCATCGCCGGCCTGCTTCTCAGTATGGACCAGCAACCGGCGCGCATCGCGGACATCGGCCAGGCCCGCCCACAGCACGGCCCGGTCGGCAAGGGCCGGGAGCAGCCGCAAGGTTGCCCCGGTCACGATGCCCAGTGTGCCTTCCGATCCGATCAGCAGCTGCTTGAGATCGAACCCGCGGTTGTCCTTCTTGAGCGGCACCAGCGCGTCGAACACCGATCCGTCCGCCAGCACCGCCTCGATCCCGAGCACCTGCGCACGCATCGATCCGTGGCGCAGCACCTGGGTGCCCCCGGCATTGGTGGCGATCAGCCCGCCGATCGTGGCCGAGCCCTTGCCACCCAGCGTGAGCGGGAAGCGCAGGCCGAGCGGGGCCACGGCTTCGTGCAGTGTCTGCAGGATCACGCCCGCCTCGCAGGTCACCTCGCGCGCGTCGGCATCAAGACGGACGATGCTGTTCATCCGGCGCAGCGACAGGACGAGGGCCTCGCCGCTCTGGTCGGGCGTGGCACCGCCCGACATGCCGCTGTTGCCGCCTTGCGGCACGATCGGCACCCCGTGCCGGGCGCACAGCCGCACCAGAGCGGCAACATCGGCAGTGGTAGCGGGCGAGGCCATGCCGATTGCCCGGCCGGTATAGCGCCCGCGCCAGTCGGTCAGCCACGGATCGACCAGCTCCGGGTCGGTGGTGAAGCCGCGCGCGCCCAGCAGGCTGGCGGCTTCGGCGCAGAATGCCTCTTTCATGCTCATGGCAGTGCTCTTGCCAGCGCTGGTGCCGGCTTGCAAAGGGCTAATGGCACGGATAATCCGGGCAGGGGGTTAAGCCACTATTCAACTGGTCCCCTTATGAGGGATGTGGACCCGGGGGTTGCATGCGGGTTCCGCCACAAGAGCAAGCGCCTTGAACCGTCACTTCATCCTTGCCTGCGCTGCCCTTGCCGGATCGCTTGCCGCGATCGCCGGGATTGCCCCGCTCCGGGCGCAGGAGCGCGAGGTGAATGTGCTCGCCCAGCCCGAACGCCAGCGGCCCGAGCTGGGCCTGCAGGGCATTGCCACTCCGCCGCTGCGCATGCTGGAGGAAGCCCGCTTTCCTGATGAGCTGGGCCAGGTGCGCATCCGCCAGCGCGTGATCATCCGCGTTTCGCCCAGCCCGCCGGACGCCCGCCAGCGGCTTGCCACCATGCAGGCCCGCCGCAGCGAGGGCGTGGCGATCCGCGAGGTCGAGCATGACGATTGCGTGCGGGTGGAAAACATTCTCGGCGTGCAGCCCACCACCGACAATCGCCTGCTGCTGTTCATGGAGAACCGCAATGTGCTGGCCGCCGCGCTCGACCGCAGCTGTACGGCCCAGGCGTTCTATTCCGGCTTCTATGTCGAACGGTCCGATGACGGACGGCTGTGCGTGCGGCGCGACATGCTGCAATCGCGCGCCGGCGCATCGTGCCAGGTGGAGAACCTGACCCGGCTGGTCGCCGGCAACTAGGCGGGTTCACCGGTTCGCCGGGGGCATTTCCTTGACTTTTTCGCCTGGCGGTGCAAGGGGCGCGCAGTCGTGGCGTTGCACCGTTTGCCGCCATCCATCGCCCTGGCAACAACCAGGGCCAGTTCCGGACATTTTACACCATATGACTTTTGCCGATCTCGGCCTATCCGAAGAGTTGCTCGCCGCCGTCACCGACGCCGGCTATACCGTGCCCACGCCCATCCAGGCCGAGGCAATCCCCCAGGTGCTGATGATGCGCGACCTGATCGCCATCGCCCAGACCGGCACCGGCAAGACCGCCAGCTTCGTGCTGCCGATGATCGACATCCTTGCCAACGGCCGCCGCCGCGCGCGCATGCCGCGCTCGCTGATCCTCGAACCGACCCGCGAGCTGGCCATGCAGGTGGCCGAGAACTTCGAGAAGTACGGCAAGAACCACGACCTCAAGATGGCGCTGCTGATCGGCGGCGTGCAGATGGGCGACCAGGTCAAGGCGCTGGAAGGCGGTGTCGACGTGCTCATCGCCACCCCGGGCCGCCTGATGGACCTGTTCGAGCGCGGCAAGATCCTGCTGACGGGCTGCGACCTGCTGGTGATCGACGAGGCGGACCGCATGCTCGACATGGGCTTCATCCCCGATATCGAATTCATCTGCGAGAAGCTGCCGGCCCAGCGCCAGACGCTGCTGTTTTCGGCCACCATGCCGCCGCCGATCAAGAAGCTGGCGGACAAGTTCCTGTCCAATCCCAAGCAGCTGGAAGTGGCCCGCGCCGCCAGCCGCAACGAGAACATCGCCCAGTTCAAGGTGGAGATCTCGCCGCGCAAGAAGTTCGATGCGCTCAAGTACCTTCTTGAAGTCGACAACGTGCAGACAGCGATCATCTTTGCCAACCGCAAGACCACGGTGCGCGAGCTGAACCAGAAGCTGCGCCGCGCCGGTTTCCGTTCGGGCGAGATCCACGGCGACATGGACCAGTCCAGCCGCATTGCCGAGCTGGAGCTGTTCAAGGCGGGCACGGTCAATATCCTGGTTGCCAGTGACGTTGCAGCGCGCGGGCTGGACATCAAGGGCGTGAGCCACGTGTTCAACTACGACACGCCGTGGCATCCGGACGACTATGTCCACCGCGTTGGCCGCACCGGTCGCGCCGGGGCAAAGGGCCGCTCGATCACGCTGGTCACCCCGGCCGATGCCGAGGCGATGGAGAATGTCGAAAAGCTGACCAAGTTCCAGGTCCCGCTGTTCGACTGGAGCGCGGTGACCGGCGCTGCCCCTGCTGCCGAA
>CAZTED010000077.1:4616-6761 GCA_964612175.1 uncultured Sphingomonadaceae bacterium | reverse complement strand
GGCCTAGTCCGCCAGCTTCACGAAGCTGTCGATCACCCGCTTGGTGCCGCTGGTCTCGAATTCGATTTCCAGCTTGTTGCCGTCCTGCGCCATCACCGTGCCATAGCCGAACTTGTCGTGAAACACGCGCGCACCGGCAGTGATATCGGTGCGCGGCTTGGCGGCGAAGCTTGCGGCGCTGCGGGTGCTTTCGGGAATGCGCTTCTGCGTTGTCTCGTATCCGGTGGCGAGCGCCCTTTGCCAGCCGGGCCCGCGTGACGAGGATCGGTCTGGCCGGCTTTGCGAGACATGGGCGAAGGGGTCTTCCTGCTCGCTCCAGTTGGCGCGCCACAGGCTGGCCCCGCCGGTCATGGTGGTCTCGGCCTCGATGGTTTCGCCCGGCAGTTCCTCAACGAAACGGCTGGGGATCGAGCTTGTCCACTGGCCATAGATGCGGCGGTTGGCCGCGTGCAGGATGGTGCAGCGCCGCCGCGCGCGGGTGATCGCGACATAGGCGAGCCGGCGCTCCTCCTCCAGGCTGGCGAGGCCCCCTTCATCCAGCGCGCGCTGGCTGGGGAAGACGCCTTCCTCCCACCCGGGCAGGAACACGTGGTTGAATTCCAGCCCCTTGGCCGCGTGCATGGTCATGATGGTGACCTTCTCGCCTTCGTCGGCGCGGTCGTTGTCCATCACCAGTGAAACGTGCTCCAGGAAATCGGCGAGGGTGGCATAGTCTTCCATCGCCCGGGCCAGTTCCACAAGATTGTCTGCACGGCCGGCGCTTTCGGCGCTGCGGTCAGCCTTCAGCATTGCCTCGTAACCCGATTCCTCGATCACCCGGCGCAGCAGCTCGGCCGGGGTCACTTCCTCGGCCAGTTGCCGCCAGCGCCAGAAATCGCCCATCAGCGCCGCCACGGTTGAGCGGGCGCGGGCGGGCAGCTCGTCACTGTCGGCCAGTTCCAGCGCGGCGGCGGCCAGAGGGATGCCCTGCCGCCGGGCGTGCTGGTACATCTTCTCCAGCGTCTTGGAACCAAGGCCGCGCTTGGGCTGGTTGTAGATCCGCTCGAACGCCAGGTCGTCTGCCGGCTGGGCGATCACCCTGAGATAGGCCAGCGCATCGCGGATTTCGGCCCGCTCGTAAAAGCGGAAACCGCCGACGATGCGGTAGTTGAGGCCGATCTGGATGAAGCGGTCCTCGAACTCGCGGGTCTGGTACTGGGCGCGCACGAGGATCGCCACCTGGTCGAGCGGGGCGCCCTCGCGTTCCAGCCGCAGGATTTCCTCGCCCACGCGGCGCGCTTCCTCCGGCGCGTCCCACACACCGATGACGCGCACCTTTTCGCCGGCATTGAGCTCGGTCCACAAGGTCTTGCCCAGCCGCTGGCGGTTGGCGGCGATCAGGCCCGATGCTGCGGCAAGGATCTGCGGGGTGGAGCGATAGTTCTGTTCCAGCCGGATGACCTTCGCGCCCGGAAAATCCTTCTCGAAGCGCAGGATATTGGCCACTTCCGCGCCGCGCCAGGAGTAGATCGACTGGTCATCATCGCCCACCACGCAGATGTTCTTGCGCTGTTGTGCCAGCAGCCGCAGCCACAGGTACTGGACGGCGTTGGTATCCTGGTACTCGTCCACCATGATGTACTTGAAGCGCTGCTGGTACTGCGCCAGCACATCGGGAAAGCGGCGCAGCACGTTGAGCATGTGCAGCTGCAGGTCGCCGAAATCGCAGGCGTTCAGTTCCTTCAGCCGGTCCTGGTAGGCGCGGTACATGGCCTGGCCCTTGCCATTGGCATAGGCCTCGTTGTCGATCGCGGTCAGGTCATCGGGATTGAGGCCGCGGTTCTTCCACCCGTCGATCAGGCCCGCCAGCTGCCGTGCCGGCCAGCGCTTCTCGTCCAGGTTCCGGTCGGCGATAAGCTGCTTCATCAGGCGCAGCTGATCGTCCGTGTCGATGATCGTGTAATTGCTCTGCAACCCGACCAGTTCGGCATGGCGGCGCAGCATCTTCGCGCAGATCGAATGGAAGGTGCCGAGCCAGGGCATCCCTTCCACCGCATCACCGATCAGATGGCCAACGCGATGCCGCATCTCGCGCGCGGCGCGGTTGGTGAAGGTGACGCACAGGATCTCGCTCGGCCAGGCCAGCCGTTCGCGAATCAGGTGGGC
>CAZTED010000077.1:2443-4516 GCA_964612175.1 uncultured Sphingomonadaceae bacterium | reverse complement strand
CCTTGTCGAGCGAGGCGCGGAAGCGGTCGACCAGTTCCTTCCTGATCTCCACTGCCTGCCCGCGCGCCAGGTCGCCCAGTTCGAACGGGCCATAACGGGTGCGCAACAGACGGCTGACTTCCAGCCCCAGGTGTTCCAGCACGTTGCGCACTTCGCGGTTCTTGCCTTCGGTCAGGGTCATTTCGACCCACTGGTTGCGGCCTGTGCGCCGTTCGAGGTTGGCGTCGATCTTGCCATAACGCACGCCATCGATGGTGATGCCGTGGATCAGGTCCTCCAGCTGCGCCTGGCTGACCGCTCCGAAAGTGCGCGCACGGTAGGTCCGCTCGATCCCGCTGGATGGCAGTTCCATTGCCCGCTTCAGTTCGCCATCGTTGGTCAGCAGCAGCAGGCCTTCAGTGTTGAGATCCAGCCGGCCCACCGGCATCAGCCTTGGCGAGCCTTGCGGCAGGGCATTGCGCAGGGCGGTATAGATCGTCGGACGGCCGGAGAAATCGCGTTCGGCGGTCAGCAGGCCGCTCGGCTTGTGGAAGGCAAACAGGCGGGTGCGTTCCGGCTTGGCAACGGGCTTGTCGTCTACCGTCACGCCGCGCAGCGATTCGAGGATGGTGGCCGGTGTCGTCACCAGCTGGCCGTCGAGCTTGACCCGCCCGGCCTCGATCATGCGCTCCACCTCGCGGCGGCTGGCGATGCCGGCGCGGGCGAGCAGTTTGGCGATGCGGTCGCCCGTCTTTCGTTCAGTGTTATCGGCCATCGCCGGGCCTTAGACCCTAAGCGGCGGCGGCGAAAGCGCTCAACTGTGTGAATGCCCCACGCGCGGCTGTCGCTCCTCGCGGTCCATGGCAGGGTCCAGGGCCTGCCAACCATCCTGCCCGCGCGCCATCGGCGTCCTGCAGCGCCGGCAGCGGCCGCGAAAATGCACACCATCGTACCAGACGCGGTTGCGATTGATTTGGTGGCCGATGAAAAGGCATAACAAGGTTCTGAACATCGTGATCCTCCGTTCCAGCGCCTTCGTGCTGTTCCTGTCCCGCGAACGACGTTATCGTCGGATTGGTAAATGCCGTTATCGTTGAATTGGTAAACATATCCCACGACTTGGTCGCAATTGCGACAGGAAAGGAAAAATCGAATGACCGATGTCGGCGCAGCGTCGCCCGGGCGGCGCAGTCTCGGAGAATCGGTCAGGCCTTACCTCGAAAAGGAATCGCTGGCGGCGCTGTTCCTGGGCATTTCGTCGGGCTTTCCCTTTGCCATGATCGCGGCCACGCTGACGACACGCCTGGCACAGGACGGGATCGAGAAAAGCACGGTCACCGCCTTCAGCCTCGCCTTCCTTGTCTACAACCTCAAGTTCCTGTGGGCCTGGATCGTCGATGGCGTGCGCATCCCGCTGCTGGGCCGTCTGGGCCAGCGGGTATCCTGGATGCTGGTTGTGGGCGTGCTGGTGATGGCATCGGTCATCAACCTGGCCCTGGCGAGCCCGGCCGACGACATCGTGTGGACAGCCACGGCGGCGGTGATGGTGGGCATCGCCGGGGCCACGTTCGACATCGTGATCGACGCCTACCGGATCGAAACGCTGAAGCCCTACCAGCTCGGCACCGGTTCAGGGATGAGCCAGTACGGCTGGCGGCTGGGCGCGGCGGGCGCCGGTGCGGTGGCACTGGTGGTGGCGGCCCGTTATGGCTGGCAGGCGGCCTACATGGCCTGCGCCCTGTTTGCGCTTCCCGCCATGCTGACCGCGCTGGTCCTGGGTGAACCGCCGCGCCGCAAGGTAGAGATCGCGCGCAAGGGCATGGCCGAGATGTGGCGTTCCATCGCCGGGCCCTTTGCCGAATTCTTCAAGCGCAGCGGCGCTTTCGTGGTGCTGTTGTTCATTCTCGTCCACAAGATCGGGGACACGCTGGCCAACCTCACCTTCCGCCTGCTGTTCGACGACATGGGCTACAGCAATGACGAGATCGCCATTTACGACGTGGGCGTGGGCTTCTGGGCGCTGATCATCGGCGTGTTCGTGGGCGGGGTGATCTATGCCCGGCTCGGCCTCAAGAAATCGGTGCTGATCAGCCT
>CAZTED010000077.1:0-2343 GCA_964612175.1 uncultured Sphingomonadaceae bacterium | reverse complement strand
GGCATCGTGCTGTTCTGGTGGATGATGAAGTCAGGGCTGGTCGATGCCGCCATGGGCAGCGTGGGCGGGGGCCGGGACGGAAATCCGGACACGCCGCAGTAGCCTTCGATAGCCTGCTTCCGCTCGCGTCGAGATTGGTCGAAAGGCCGCGCTCGACACGAATGCAGGCGATGTCGCTTCAGTCCGGCACTTCCCCGTTGGCCTTCAGCACCTGCCCGGCAAGATAGAGCGAGCCGGTGATCAGCACCGTTCCCTCGCGTCCCTGCTCCTGCGCCAACCTTGCCAGGGCTTCTTCGAGCGAGGGTGCCGCGCCGACCTGCGCAACGCCCGCTTCTGCCGCCATCGCGGCGAGGTCTTCCAGCGGGTGATGCTCGCTCCCGGCAATGGGGATCGCGGTCAGGCTGGCGAGGTGCGGGGCGATGGTGCGCAGGGTGGTGCGGGCGTCCTTGGCGCTCAGCATCCCGACGACAGCGTGAACCGGCTTGGCCGCGCGCGTTTCCAGGAATTTCGCCATCGCCAGCGCCGCATCGGGATTGTGCCCGCCATCGAGCAGGAACATGGCACCCGGGATGATCGCCGTCAGCGGCCCGTCGCCAAGCCGTTGCAGGCGGGCGGGCCAGTGGGCCTTGCGGATGCCTTCGGCCATGGCTTCGGGCGAGACGGCAACCTCGTCCTGGTGGCGCAGCATGGCGACGGCGAGGGCGGCGTTGTCACCCTGGTGGCTGCCGGGCATCTGCGGCAGGGGCAGGTCGAGCGTGCCCTTCGCGTCGCGATAGGCGATGCCGCTGTCGGAAACCTCGGCGTGCCATGCCCGCCCGCGCATGAACAGCGGTGCGCCAGCCTCGGCACACAGGCCTTCGATCATGGCTTCCATGTCTGGTCGATAGGCCTGCGTCACCATCGGCGATCCGGCGCGGCGGATGCCGGCCTTCTCGAAGGCGATGCGGACCATCGGATTGGACGGGTCGGGCGTGCCCGGTTCTTCGTTCAGCAGGAAGCTTTCGTGGTCCACCCCCAGCGACGCGATGGCGCAGGCGGCGGGGCGCACCATGACATTGGTGGCATCCAGCCTGCCGCCAAGGCCGACCTCGATCACGCAGGCATCGGCCGGAATGCGGGCAAAGGCGAGCAGGGTGGCAGCGGTCGTAACCTCGAAGAAGCTCGGCCCCAGGTCCTCCGAGAGGTCGAGCACTTCGGCCAGCAGTTCGGCCAGCAGCGCGTCGGAAATCAGCTTGCCCGCCACCCGGATCCGCTCATTATAGCGGACAAGGTGCGGCTTGGTGGCGACGTGGATCACCAGCCCCTGCGCTTCCAGCATGGCGCGAAGATAGGCGCAGGTGGAACCCTTGCCGTTGGTGCCGGCGACATGGAACACCGGCGGCAGGTGCCGCTCCGGATTGCCGAGGCGATCGAGGATCGTATGGATCACCTCCAGCCCGATGCGGCCCTGTGGCAGCGACAGGGCCGACAGGCGATCGAGCTGGGCCTGGACGGCAGCGTCCCCGGAGCTGGCGAAGTCCTTCATGGCCTTGGGGAGGTCAGGCGGCCTTGGCGGGGCTCAGGTAGCCGAGCAGGCGGGCCAGCGTTTCGCGCAGCTCCTTCCTGTGCACCACCATGTCCACCATGCCGTGCTTGTGCAGGTATTCGGCGCGCTGGAAGCCCTCGGGGAGCTTTTCGCGGATGGTTTCCTGGATCACCCGCTGGCCGGCAAAGCCGATCAGCGCACCGGGTTCGGCAATGTGGACATCGCCGAGCATGGCATAGCTGGCGGTAACGCCGCCGGTGGTGGGATCGGACAGCACCACGATGTAGGGCAGGCCCGCTTCCTTCAGCCGGCGCGTCATCACCGTGGCGCGCGGCATCTGCATGAGCGAAAGGATCCCTTCCTGCATCCGCGCCCCGCCGGCGGCAGTCACGCAGATGAAGGCGCAGCGTTCATCAAGCGCGCGCTTTGCCGCGGCACAGAAGGCATTGCCCACGGCCATGCCCATCGATCCGCCCATGAAGGTGAAGTCCTGCACGCCAACCACGGCCTTGTAGCCTTCGATCTTGCCGAGTGCGGCGGTGAAGGCATCGTTGCGGGTGCTGGCGGCGCGGGCGGCCTTCAGCCGGTCGGCATAGCGCTTGGTATCGCGGAACTTCAGCGGGTCTTCCGCCACCACCGGATCGGGCAGCAGGGTGAAGCCGGGGTCGAGCAGCTGGTCGAGCCGCGCGTCGGCGCCGATGCGGCCATGATGATCGCACCGCGGGCAGACCGAAAGGTTTGCCTCGTACTCCCTGGTGAAGAGCATTTCCTGGCAGCGCGGGCACTTGACCCACAGGTTGTCGGGCGTTTCACGCTTG
>CAZTED010000076.1:2920-13259 GCA_964612175.1 uncultured Sphingomonadaceae bacterium | reverse complement strand
TGATGGCCTGCGCTTCCGCGATCTCGACCGCAACGGCGCGCTGACACCATACGAGGACTGGCGGCTGGAACCGGCGGCGCGGGCACGCGACCTTGTCGCCCGCATGACCCTGGCAGAAAAGGCGGGGCAGATGGTCGTGGCCAACCTGCCCGGCAATGCGCCGTTCGGGCAGCCTGCCACCGGCTACGATGCAGCGGGCGTGGCGCGAATGGTGCAGGAACGGTTCGTGACCCAGGGCGTATCGCGCCTGTCGATCGCGGCTGCGGAGCTGGCGGAGGCCAACAACGCCATCCAGGAAGCAGCTGAAGCGGGGCGCCTGGGCATTCCTGCCCTGGTGACCACCGATCCGCGCCACGGCTTTACCGAACTGGCCGGAGCCAGCACCACCGGGGGCCAGTTCAGCCAGTGGCCCAACGGCGTGGGCCTTGCCGCACTGCGTGATCCGCACTTCACCCGCGCCTATGCCGAACTGGTGCGCGATGACCTGCGAGCCACCGGCTTTGCCATGCTGCTGGGGCCGCAGGTGGACCTTGCCAGCGAGCCGCGCTGGCCCCGCAATTTCGATACCTATGGCGAGGATGCCGAGGTGGCGGCGGACCAGGCCGAGGCCTTTGTCGCCGGTTTGCAGGGCAGTGATGGGGGACTGGTTCCGGGCGGCGTGGCCGCCGTGGTCAAGCATTTTGCCGGCTATGGCGCCTCTGCCACGGGGTTTGATGCGCACAACTATTACGGCCGCCATTCGCGGGTCAGCCCCGCGGAGTGGCCGGCGCAGGTGCGCCCCTTCGAGGGGGCGCTGCGGGCTCTGCCGACCAGCGTGATGCCGGCCTATTCGATCCTGCTGGAACTGGAGATCGATGGCGAACCGGTGGAGCAGGTGGGGGCAGGCTTCAGCCGGCAGGTCCTTACCGGAGAATTGCGCGGGCGGCTGGGGTTTGATGGCGTGATCCTGTCGGACTGGGCAATCACCAACGATTGCAGCGAGCTGTGCCGCAATGGCCATCCGGCAGGCGAGCCGCCCAGCTTCGCCTCGGTCTCGACCGCATGGGGCGTGGAGCACCTCACCCGGCCGGAACGCTTTGCCATGGCGCTGGCGGCCGGCATGGACCAGTTCGGCGGGGTCGACGATCCAGCGCCGCTCGTGGAAGCGGCGGAGCAGGGGCTGGTGAGCGAGGCGCAGTTCGATGCTGCGGTTACCCGCATCCTGGTGCGCAGCTTCGCCCTGGGCCTGTTCGACGCGCCCTTCGTCGATGCCGAGGCCGCCGGGCGGAGCGTGGGCACGGCAGAGGAGGTTGCCCGCGGGCGCGAGGCGCAGGCGGCTTCGATGGTGCTGCTCGAAGCGGACCGTCCGCTGGCCCTGGCGGCAGGCACGCGGGTGCTGCTGTCCGGTGCGGACGCGGAGGCGGCGCTCGCGGCGGGGCTGGTTCCGGTCACCGATCCGGCGCAGGCACAGGTGGCGATCGTGCGGACCTTGTCGCCTTCGGAGCTGCTCCACCCGGGCTATGTGTTCGGGGCCATGCACCAGGAAGGCAGCCTCGCCTTCCCGGCGAACCATCCGGCCCTGGCCTTCATCGCGGCTCTGCCGGCCGACCTGCCGCTGGTGGCCGACGTGCAGCTCGACCGTCCGGCCATCCTTGGCCCGGTACAGGCGCGGGCGCAGGTCCTGCTGGCCAGCTTCGGCGCCGGCGACACAGCCCTGTTCGACGTGCTGACAGGCAAGGTGGTTCCGCGCGGCTACCTGCCATTCGAATTGCCGCGCTCGATGGAAGCTGTCGAAGGCCAGCGCCCCGGCGCTCCCGCAGACAGCGTCAGCCCGCTATACCCGCTGGGATACCGGCTGGAGAGGTAGAGGGCCATCGGCAAACGCCGGGGGCCGGTCGCCTCGTCGTCCAGAGGCGCCATTGGCTCAGTATCCCAGGATCGCCTTCACCTCGCAGTATTCCTCCAGCCCGAACATGCCATATTCGCGGCCATTGCCGCTCTGGCGATAGCCACCGAAGGGCGCATGGCCGGACCAGGCGGGGTAGTTGATGTGCACCTGCCCGGCGCGAATGCGGCCTGCCACCCGGCGCGCCGCCTCGTGATCGGCGGACTGGACGTGGCTGGACAGTCCATAGACCGTGGCATTGGCGATGCGAATGGCGTCTTCCTCGTCCTCGTAGGGCTGGATCACCACGACAGGGCCGAAGATCTCCTCCTGCGCCACGCGCATTTCGGTGGTCACTTCGGAGAACACGGTGGGCCGGGCGAAGAACCCGTGGTTGAGGCCCGGCGGGCGACCGGTGCCGCCGCAGACCAGCTTTGCACCCTCGTCGATGCCGGCCTGGATCAGTTGCTGCACCTTGGCGAATTGTGGCGCATTCGCGAGCGGTCCGATCACGCAAGCCTCGTCCAGCGGATTGCCGACCACGATGCCGTTGGCTGCCTCTGCCGCCAGGGCCTCGACCTCCGCCAGGCGCGCGCGCGGCACGACGAGGCGGGTGGGGGCGGCGCAGGACTGGCCGACATTGCGCATCGCGCCAAGGATGCCCTTGGGCACGGCAGAGGTAAAATCGGCATCGGGCAGGAAGACGTTGGGAGACTTGCCGCCCAGTTCCTGCACCACGCGCTTGATCGTGGGGGCGGCGGCCTGTGCCACCAGCACCCCGGCGCGGGTGGAGCCGGTGAACGAGACCATGTCCACGTCCTTGTGGCCGGACATGGCCGATCCCACAGTATCGCCGGTGCCGTTGACAAGGTTGAACACGCCTGCAGGCGTCCCGGCATCGTGCGTCACCTGGGCGAAGAGCAGTGCGCTAAAGGGCGACAGCTCGCTCGGTTTCAGGACCACGGTGCAGCCGGCGGCCAGGGCCGGGGCGACCTTGGCGGTGATCTGGTACAGCGGCCAGTTCCACGGGGTGATGAGCGCGCAAACCCCGATCGGCTCGCGACGCACGTGGATGCCGTGGACCTCCCCCTGGAACTGGTAGGTCTTGAGCACGTCAAGGATCACCCGCACGTGCTCGATCCCGAAATGGACCTGCCCCCCGCGCGAGAAGGTGATGGCGGCGCCCATTTCGGCGGTGATCGCCTGCGCGAACTCTTCCGCGCGCGCCTCCATCAGGTCGCGAATGCGGGTGAGCAGGGCGATGCGTTCATCCACGCTGGTGCGCGAGAAGCTGTCGAAGGCCCGCCGCGCCGCCGCCACCGCCAGGTCGACATCGGCGACGCTGCCCGCCGCGATCTCGCCGATGGCCTCCTCGGTATAGGGATTGAGGACCGCGATGCGCGGCGCATTGCCACGGTCGGTCCACTGGCCATCGATGTAGAAACGGGTGTCGATTGTCACTTGGCTGTCCTCGCCGCTGCCTGTTCTGTTTGCGCGACCCTGACCGCAGGCAAGGGCGCGGTCAACATCACTTTGACAATGGCAAAAGCAGTGATTGCCCTCGTTCCCTTCCCGGCATAGCATCGCTTCCAGTCAAGGCGTGGCAACAGCGCCCGAGGAGAGGAAACAGATGGCCTACAAGACGCGCACCGGCGCGCTCGATTCCTATCGGAAGGGCGTGATCGAACTGAAGGACGATCTCAGGAAATACGCCTTCTCGAACGTGTTCGAGGTGGCGGGCAGGTCTGCCCCCTACGAGCGGGTGGCCGTGGTGCAGAACCTCGAATACGTTGCCGAAGTGGTGCGGGCAGAGGGCGACAGCCCGTGGTACGCCGCCCCGCACGACGAGTTCGCCATCGTGATGGACGGAGAGATCGCCTTCCATTTCGTCAAGCTGGAGGATGACCAGGTGCCCGGGCACGAAGGCGGCGCGGTGCGGCTTGGTGCCAGCCCGAACGGTGCGGCGATGGGCCGCGTGGTCGCGCGCAAGGGTCACCAGGTCCTGCTGCCAAGGGGCGCGGCCTACCAGCTTCGCTCGGCGCGGCCATCGGTCGCCATCCTGCAGACCGTCGACGGGCCGGAAACGGTCAAGCGCTGGTCCGAAATCTGCACGCTGCAAGGGGAGGGGTAAGCAATGACCGTTCTTGACGCCCGGGTCGAAAGGCTTTCGATCGACGAGACCACCGGCTATTCCGAGTTCCGCCTCGGCAGCTTCACTTTCCGCCGCGACGAATACTTCGCCCACGTCGGCTGGCCGCATGGCAGCCACATCATCGAGATCGACCGCTTCCTGCGCGCCATGGTGCGCGATATCGGCTGGGGGTTCTTCTACGGCTGGATCTTCTTCGACGACGTGTTCGGCACCACCAACCACTATGGCACGGTGGACGTGTTCGCCGGGTCCTATGACCGGGGGTGCAAGGAAGCCGGCATCGACCACCTTGAAACCTTCAGCGCCGATGCGGTCAGCGAGGCGTTCGAGGCGATCAGCCGCGACTGGATTTCGGAAGGCTACGATCCGCTGAACGCCCCGCTCGAAACCGGATCCCCCATTGGTCCCAAGGGTCCCGAACGGACCGATCCGCTGCTGCGTGCCTTCATCGCGGCGGACCGGATGCTGGGCCTGCCCGGCGACAAGCCGGTGCGGTCAGACGAAACAGGCCATCCGGTCAACCGCGCCTTTGCCGACCTTGATTATGACACGCCCGATATCGAGTGCGCGCCGGGTTTCGAAGGCCAGCTCCACGCGATCAACCTGTTCGACCATATCGCCCGGTCAGACGTCACGTGGAACCCTTCAATCAGCGCCGTCACCCGGGCCAACATCTGCTGCGTGACCAGCGAGGAGCACATGCTCCCGGTGATCCACGGCAACGACCGCAACGAGTGGTTCATCCAGCTGACCGACGAGATCCACTGGAACATCGCCGACAAGAACACCGGCGCGCCGCGCGGGCGGGTGGTGATGCGGGCAGGCGATGTCTGCGCCATGCCGGCCGACATCCGTCACCAGGGCTTTGCCCCCAAGCGGGCGATGCTGATGGTGATGGAGAACGGCACGCCCGGGCTGGAACAGCGCTATGCCAGCGGGGAGCTCAAGCCCTATCCGGTCGACTTCGGTTGACCGGACCGGGCGGGGCTTCGTTCAGAAGCCCCAGCCGAACGACAGGCCGAAGCTGGTTTCCGCCAACCTGATGTCCGCCTCGCCCCCGCCATAGGGGGCGGGGATGGAACCCTGGCCTTCGACCACGTTGCCCGGCGCCCGCATGCCGAAGGCGGTCAGTTCCATGCCATTGCCGATTCCCACCGTCGCCCCCAGGGTGAAGTGATCCTGCACCACGCCCGGGGCGAGAATATTGAGGAAGGTTTCCGACTGCGGCACCGGGTTATCAGACCGGCCATAGCCGGCGCGCAGGGTCAGCGCCTCGCTCACCGCCACGCTGCCGCCCACCTTGTACACGGTCACGTCGCGCCAGCCGAAGCCCGGCCCGCCTTCCGCCCCGAACGGCGTGCCACCGAACAATAGCGCCAGCGGATTGCCGACCGACTGGATCTCGGAATACTCGATCCGCTTCAAGTCAAAGCCGAGTTCCACGCCTGCCACCGGCGACAGTGCAATCCCCGCGCCATAGCTTTCCGGGACGTCGAACCCGCCCCCTTGCGCGAACAGGCCGGCATACTTGTCGAACTCCTGCGCCTGGATGCGCGACTGGTAGAAGGCCCCGATCGCAATCGCATCCGACAACTGGCCGAGGTACCCGGCGCGAAAGCCCGCCCCGAAGGCCCAGTCGGTCCCCCGGTTGGTGAAGCTGCCAGGCGCTGACGAGGCAGCGGCGAATGGCTGTACCCCGGTCATGCGGAAGCCCTGCACCAGCAGGATCGGCGAGATGCCGAACGAATGGCCCGGTGCCAGCTCGACCGCCACGGTGGGCGAGATGAACACCTGCTTCAGGTCCACGCCCGCCGGGCCGGTGGCCCCGAAACTGGCAAAGGGGTTGGTGTCGTACTGCGTGTTCATGCCGCCATTGCCATTGATGGTAAGGCCGAACGACACGGTGTCGGACAACTGCCGGACATAGCCGAATTCGGGCAGCACGAACGGATTGGTGCCATTGCCCGAATAGTCGCCATTGAGGCCGGCGCCGTTGCCGCTGATCGTTGCGCCGCGATCGGGCACGAACACCTCCACGCCAAAGTCCACCCGCTTGCCCATCGCCGTGGCCGCAGCCGGGTTGGTGGCGATCGACAGGGCATCCTGCGGCAGGGCAATGGCGACCCCGCCCATGCCCTTGGCCTTGGCGCCGATGCCGTTGAGGAAGTAGCCGTCGGTAGCCATTGCCGGCGTGGAGGCCATGGCGAGGCTGATGGTGACGAGTGCACCTGTGCAAAAGCGGGAAGCGGCAGGTGAAGCGATCATCGGTGAATTGTCCCGTGAACCGGGGCTGTTTGCCCTTGCCTGCCCCCCTTGGGCCATGGGGCGGGACGGCCAAAGCAAGTTTGTCTTTCCCGTGGCACAGTTGTGCTGCCAAGTTGCAAAAGGGGGCTGGCAAATTGCCAAGCTTCTCCCTACATTACGCGGGTGGGTATACAGCTCGACATACAGCCCGATCCGTGGGTTGAAGACCTGATCAAGGCATCTCCGATTGCCTCGGTCATCAGCAATCCGCGCATGCCGGACAACCCGATTGTCGCCTGCAACCAGGCGTTCCTCGACCTGACCGGATATGGCGCTGAAGAGGTGCTCGGCCGCAATTGCCGTTTTCTCTCCGGCCCTGCCACAGAACCTTGGCTGTCCGAAGTGATCCGCGAAGGCGTGCGCGAGAAGAAGCCCGTGCTGGTGGAGATCCTCAACTACAAGAAAAGCGGCACGCCCTTCCGCAACGCCGTGCTGGTAGCCCCGATCTTCGACGAGGAGGACGAACTGTCGTACTTCCTTGGTTCGCAGGTGGAACTGCCCACCGATGCCTCCGGCCCCAGTAATGTGCGCCGCGCCCGCGCCGCCGCCAAGATCCGCGAACTGTCCCCGCGCCAGCTCGAAGTGCTGCAACTGGTGGCAGGCGGCCTGCGCAACAAGCAGATCGCGTGGGAACTGGGACTGTCGGAAAAGACCGTGAAGATGCATCGTGGCATCGCCATGGAAAAACTCGGCGTGCAGACCTCTGCCGACATGATCCGCCTGGCGGTGGAAGCCGGCATCTGATTTCCTGCCCGGCATGTGCACCGCCTTTGGGCGCATGGCCAAAGGTCCATATTTCTTGTCGCCCCCTGCTGGTCCAATAGGCAGGGGCATCGCAGCCGGACCATGACGCGGGACATCCCTTCCCCCCTCCGGTTCCGCCTCCTCCATCCCATCCATCCGGCTGCGGTGCCCCCGTCTCTCTGGAACTGGCCATGACCGAACCGCGCCTGATCGTATGGCATGATGGTGCCTGCCCCTTGTGCCGGCGCGAGATTGCACTGATGCGGCGTCTGGACCGGCGTGGCGCGATTCATTTCATCGAAGTGCAGGGGGCCGACGATGCCAGCTGCCCCGTGTCCAAGTCCGATCTGCTCACCCGGTTCCACGCGATGGAGGATGGGCGCTTGCTTAGCGGCGCGGCGGCCTTTGCCGCGATGTGGCGGGTGGTACCCATGCTGCGACCGCTCGGCCTGTTGGCCCGGAGCCCGGCAGTGCTGCGGCTGCTCGAACGACTGTACCTGTATTTCCTCAAGATCCGCCCGCACCTGCAGAAACTCCTGCGCTGATCCCGGCGGGGCTGGGGTGCGCCGCTTGCGCCATCCCCATGCGAAAACGGGGGCTCCCGAAGGAACCCCCGCTTCGAACATCGCGCCCGCAGGCGGCGATGAAAGGGTTAGTTGCCCTGGGCGCGGCGAGCCGCGGCGGCAACGGCTTCGGTGGTCGGGTTGCCGAGCGACAGCTCGCGCCCGTTGGGGAAGCGGATTTCGGCAGCCGAGGCGCGGGTGTCACCGTCGCGGGCCTGGAAGGCGTCCACGATGATGTCGGTGCCGGCCGGCAGCGAGTTCCTGTTCCAGCCGCGACGCAGCAGGGCCGACGGAGCGCCGCCTTCCACGCGCCAGCGCTCGACACGGCCATTGCGGCGCACGTCGATGTGGATCCACGAATGGGGGTTCACCCACTCGAACATCACCACCTTGCCTTCGAGGCGGATGGGACGGTTGCGATCGAACTCGGTCGCGAAAGAGTGGTGGGCAGCTGCGCCCACACCCGTCACCGCGAGCACGGCACCGATCGCGGCGATGCTGAGCTTCTTCAGTTGCATGGCGTATAACTCCTTGTATTTCATGAAATCAGGATGTCTTGCGGGACTTCAACCAGTTTGTCTTATCACTCTGCCGATTGGCCCTCGATTAAGTCGCCGTACAACAGCTGTTCAGAAAACGGCACGCACTTGAACTCAAGCAGTTGTGCGTTCGCTTCCATGCGGCGGTACAGCGGCATGCGGATGGTCCAGGGACGCGAGTAGATCGTGGGATCCTCGATCGTTGCTTCGTACTGGATGTGGTTCTCGCCCATCAGGGTGAAGCGTTCGGTCACCGTGGCGTGGTTGGTAAGGTAGTTACCGGCCCGGTCGAGCCAGGTCACCCCTTCCACCATCTCGCCCGCCGGAAGCTTCACGAGGCCCGGCCCCAGGGCAAGCGTGGTGACAACCAGGGTATCGCCTTCCCATTCGCCGTAGGATGTGCCCATCCAGGTATCGATCGGCGGGATGCCGACCGGCTCCATGTTGATGACCCGGTTGGCCGAGGCGTATTCATAGGCCATCAGGATGTCGTCATTGTTGCCCTGGATGATCTGGAACGGGTAGGGCATGTAGGTCGCCCGCGGGATGCCGGGCAGGTAGCAGGCGGCTTCCGGATCGTGGCTGATCAGGTTGGCGCGGTGCTGTGCCAGGCGCTCGCGCGCTTCGGGCAGGTAGGGGATCTCGCCGCCGTCGATCACGCCAAGGCCGGCGGGGATCGCGCCGATCGCGCCGACCAGGCGGTCGGCCACCGGGTTCGGTGCCGCGCTGTGCGGTTCCAGGTTCCAGTTGGCGGTGTTGAGCACCTGCCATACACCGTTGAGGTTGGGTTTGCCGTCGATGCGCTCGATGTGGGCGTGGTTGTTTGCCTGGGCCGGAACGCTGCCCATGGCAAGCAGGGCCGCAGCCGCTACTGCCGTCGAAAAACTCTTAATCCCCCGCATAACCTCTCCTGTATGCAATTGGTTCAAAGCGAATAGACCATGATAACGCCGCTGGCGTTGATGGCGACATATTGTTTGCCGTCGCTACCCCGATAGGTCATCGGGTTGGCATTGGCGTTTCCGTTGAGCATGGTCTCCCATAACTGCTCCCCGGTAGTGGCGTCAAAAGCCCGGAATCTGCGATCGTTCGTCGCCCCCACGAAGACCAGTCCGCCTGCCGTGACGGTTGGGCCGGCGCTGCCGGAATTGCCCAGCAGCTGGCGTCCTTCGGGCTGGGTGTCGTAGATGCCCAAGGGTACAGCCCACAGCACTTCGCCGGTGTTGGCATTGACCGCGGTCAAGCGGCTCCACGGCGGGCGATAGCACGGCGCATTTGGGCCTACGCCCCGGCCATTGGCATCGTATTCGCCGCTGAGCGGGGCCGAGAACGAGAAGAACGGGCCCTTGCCGTCCACGCTCGCCCGGTCATAGGGCGGCGAGGAGGTGGCATCGAAGCTGTATGGCCGATCGCCCTGGACGCGTTCCACCCAGCCGACCAGCGAGGTGTCCTGCGCGTTGACATAGACGATCCCGGTCGTCGGGTCGGCCGCCGGGCCACCCCAGTTGACGCCGCCGGTCCCGCCGGGAAGCTGGATGGTCGAGCGCACCGGCGCCCCTTCCGCGCGGAAGTGGAAGGGGGTGTAGATGCCGAAGTTGAGGTAGCCGCCGGCCCGGTCCCACATGGCCAGGCACGCGGCAGCATGGGCCTCATTGGTGTCCTCTGCCGTCACCAGGTCATCGAAGGTCATGCTCACGCGGCTGAGCGGAGGGGTGACCTGCGGGATCGGCTGGGTGGGGTGGTAGTATTCGCCCGGCACGTCGCCGCGCGGCACCGGCATTTCTGCGACTGCGTGGACCGGTTCGCCATCCTCGGCATCGAGCAGGAAGAACAGGCTCGACTTGCCGATGTTGGCAATCGCCTCGCGCCGGCGGCCATCGGGGCCGCGTACCGGGATCAGCGGGCCGGCATTCGACATGTCGATGTCCCACAGGTCGTGGTGCACGGTCTGGAAGTGCCACTTGTAGGCCCCGGTGCGCATGTCCACCGCGACCACCGAGTTGCCGAACAGGTTCGCGCCCGGCCGGTCGCCGCCGTAGTAATTGTGCGCCGGCCCGGCGATCGGCAGGTAGGCGGTGTTGCTGTCGACATCGACCGTGGCGGCAAAGCCCCACATGTTGGTGCCGCCGCGCTCGCGCCAGCCGTTATCGCCCCAGGTATCGCCGCCCAGCTC
>CAZTED010000076.1:0-2820 GCA_964612175.1 uncultured Sphingomonadaceae bacterium | reverse complement strand
CGGCGGCGCCCTGCGGGTTCTCGAGGCTGGCCGCGCCGATCACCGCGACATTGCCGTGGATCGTCGGCACCCCGCCAAAGGGCACACCGACATCCACCCGGCCACCCTCGCCGAAGCTTTCAACCGGTTGCCCGGTGGCGGCATGCAGCGCGACCATGAAATTGGAGCGCATCACGTAGATGCGCGGAGCCATGCCACCCTGGCCTGGCCAGTAGCCGAGGCCGCGGCCGGAAAATCCGCCGCCGCCGCCCGTGCCGGGGCCCTGGTCGGGATTGGTCGGGACCTCGTGCACCCACACTTCCGTGCCCGTTGCGGCATCGAGCGCGACGACGCGGTTCTGCGCGGTGATGTACATGGTGCCGTTCACCACCAGCGGAACCGCCGTGTTGAAGGCGCGCAGGGGATAGGTCCAGGCCTGGGCAAGGTTGGCCACGTTGTCCCGGTTGATTTCGTCCAGCGGGGAATAGCGGGTGGCCGCCAGGTCGCGGTTGATCGTCAGCCAGTCGCCATCCGCAACCGCTTCCCTGGCGCCCGCGCCAGTGGTGCCTGCCGATGCCAGCAATGCTGCAATCAAGAAGGTCCTGGCCTTCACCATACGTCCTGCTCCCGCCTTGTTCCGGAACCCGTTGCCGCCGGCTCTAGGCACGCGGTTTGTTGATTCTGTCCTAAAGGCGCATCCAGCTTTTGACAATGGCCTCCTGCCTGCTTTAGCTGCGCGGGAGGGGAGGCCGTTGAACGTTCGAATTCCCCAAGCTTTGAACTTGTCCGTCTTCCGTTGCCAATGCGGGGAGGAATGTCGAGACCCAGTTTGTGACAAATTGTCGCTATTGGTCACGATTCCCCATCAGGGCTTGGCGCATGCCGCCAGGTTGGGTAGCGGGATTGCGCAAGATCAAGGTTTGCCGGCCGGACTGCCCCGAGATGTGTTCGGTCAAAGTCAACGAATCAGCACTGCAAGCGGATGATTCACGCGAGTCAAAATCACGATGGGGGAGCCCAATAGATGTTAGACCTGCTGTTCAACTTCACCGAATGGTTGAGGACGACCTTCCTCCTCGATCTTTCGTTCTGGATCACGGAGACGCCGCTCAGCCTCTTCATGGTCGAGAACTTCTGGAACGTGCCCATCGCCCAGGTGATCCACATCGCCTCGATCGGCCTTGCCTTCGCATCGCTGCTGATGCTGACGCTGCGCACCTACGAAAAGGCCGGCACCACGCTGTCCATATCGGCCAACGCCGCCCGTTACCTGCCGTGGATGTGGTGGAGCCTGCTTGGTATCGTGCTCAGCGGCCTGCTGATGATCACGGCCGAACCGATCCGCAACATGGTCAACGCCGTGTTCTGGATCAAGATGATGGCCCTTGCGGTGGCCATGGTGCTGACCATCGGCTTCCACAAGGCCGTGAAGACCAAGGCTCTCGCCGCCGGCGACGGCTATGTCGCCAGCACCGGCACCCGCACCACCGGCCTCGCGCTGGTGATCCTGTGGTGCTTCATCATGCTGTGCGGTCGCTGGATCGCCTACGTTCCGGTCTGAGGGAGGAATAGAACATGTATCCTGAACCGACCAATATCTGGCAGTCGATCGAGTATTCCTCGCTCGGCATCGGCATTGCCGAAAGCCTGTGGGCCTTCCCGATGATCGAGACGCTGCACGTGATCGCGCTGGTCACCGTGTTCGGCACCATCGTGATCATGGACCTGCGCCTGCTGGGCCTGGCTTCCACCCGGGTGCCGGTCACCCGCATGTCGGCCGACACCCTGAAGTGGACCTGGATCGGCTTCGTTGCCGCGGCCATCACCGGTTCGCTGCTGTTCATCAGCAAGGCCAGCACCTACATGGTCAACCCGTTCTTTCTGACGAAGATGGGCATCATGGCGCTGGCCGGCCTCAACATGCTGGCGTTCCACTTCATCACCTACAAGACGGTGGGTGACTGGGACAACGGCGTGACCCCGCCGACCGCAGCCAAAATCGCCGGTATTGCCTCGATCGTGATGTGGCTGGTGATCCTGTTCTGCGGCCGCGCCATCGGCTTCACGCTGGGCATCTACCTGCCGGAGACCAATTTCTGACCGGCAGCAACCCGGCAACCGGACAAGCGAAAGGCCGCCCCACGGGGCGGCCTTTCTGTTTGGCGGGATGTGTGGCGCGCCGCGCCTACTGTGCCGGATCGTCCAGCGCGAACACGTAGATGCTCGCCGAATTGACCGGCGGCAGCGGCAGTTCCGGGGTGAAGCCGGGCAGGCCGAAAGCCAGCGGATTGCCGATGCCGGTCACCACCGCGACATACTGCCGCCCGTCAACGGCATAGGTGATGGGGCTGGCATTGGGGACCCCGGTCAGGCCCGTGCGCCACAACTGTTCGCCGGTTGCCTGGTCATAGGCGATGAATTCGCGGTCCATGGCCCCTGTGAACAGCAGGCCCCCCGCCGTTGCCAGCATCCCCACATCGTAGGGCGCGCGGCGGCGGTGTTCCCACACGATCTCGCCCGTGGCCATGTCGAGCGCCTGCAGCAGGCCATAGTTGCCGTCGCTGTCAGCCGGCGCGGAATAGAAGACATTCACCCCGCTCGACAGGAAACCGCGCTCCTGGGTGGGGACCAGTTCCATGCAGGTATCGCGGGAGTTCACGAACAGGTGGCCGGTCGCTTCGTTGAAAGCACTCGGGCTCCAGTTGCGGCCGCCGCCGGCATGCGGGCACATGAAGCGTGCCGGCTGGTCGCGGCCCGGCAGCAGGGCCGGATCGGGTGTCTTGCGCCCCGTCACCGGATCGATGGCCACGATGAAGGTCTGGTAGCCGAGGTCGGCGGTGG
>CAZTED010000075.1:0-13332 GCA_964612175.1 uncultured Sphingomonadaceae bacterium | reverse complement strand
AGGCTGCCCGCGCTGCCTTCAGCAGGCTGTTGGTGCCAAGGATGTTGGTGTCGATAAAGGCGTCGGGGCCGCTGATCGAGCGGTCGACATGGCTCTCGGCAGCGAAATGGACGATCGTGGCGATGCCCCGGTCGCGCAGCAGGCGTTCGACAAGGGCCGTGTCACGGATGTCGCCAACCACCAGTTCGGCCTGCGCCACGCCGGCGATGGTCGAACGGTTGCCGGCGTAGGTCAGGCAATCGAGCACGACGATGGCATCGTCAGGGTGATGTTCCGCCCAGTAATGGACGAAGTTGCCACCGATGAATCCGGCGCCGCCGGTAACCAGCAGATCAGCCAAGGGCCCGCTCCTCTTCAAGCATGCGCCTCAGGTTCGTGCGCCAGTGCGTGTATCCGTCACCCAGCGCAGCGCGGGTTGCCGAGCTGTCGAGTAGCGAAAACGCCGGGCGTCGCGCTGGTGTGGGGTATTCCGAAGTCGTGATCGGCCTCACGGGGACAGCCTTGTCGAGCAGGCCGATCGCCAGCGCCTCTTCCTGGATCGCCACGGCAAAGTCATACCAGCTGGCAGTGCCGGCATCGCTGTGATGCCAGGTTCCCTTTGTACCGCGAAAGGCAAGGTCCCATAGCACCCGTGCCAGCCCCGGGGCCCAGGTCGGTGCCCCCACCTGGTCGGCCACCACGGCGACCTCGTCCCTTTCGCGCATCAGCCGCAGCATCGTACGCACGAAGTTTCCGCCCCCGGCCGTATAGACCCACGAGGTGCGGACAATCAGCGCATCGGCCCCGGCCGCCAGTTCGCCAGCCAGCTTGGTCCGGCCATAGGCTGAAACTGGGCAGGGCTGGTCTTCGGGCCGGTACGCGCGCGATTGGGTGCCGTCGAACACGAAGTCGGTCGATACATGCACCAGCCGCCCACCGGCGGCCCGCAGCGCTTCGGCCATGATGCCGACAGCAGCGGCGTTGACCGCGTGTGCAAGCGGCTCTTCGGCCTCAGCCTTGTCCACGGCGGTATAGGCGGCGGCATTGATCAACAGGTCCGGCCGGTGAGCCATGATGAAATCACCAAGGGCGCCGCCGTCTGTCAGGTCCAGGTCTGCGACATCGACCGGGATCACCTGCACATCGGCCGGCGCACAGGCCTGCAAGGCACGACCGAGCTGGCCGGCTGCTCCGCTGACGATCACTTTCATGCAAAAGCCTCGATCTCGCGCAGGGCCTTGCCGTCGCGATCCTTGGCTGAAAGCTGGACCTCCAGGTCACCGACGGGCCATTCGATGCCGAGGTCGGGATCGTCCCATGCCAGCGTCTGCTCGTGCTGCGGGGCGTAGGGGGATGTGCACTTGTAGAGGAAATCGGTATCGTCGCTCAGGGTCAGGAAGCCGTGGGCAAACCCTTCCGGAACCCAGAACAGGCGCTTGTTCGCGGCGCTGAGTTCTACCCCCGTCCATTGGCCGAAGGTTGGCGAGGACCGGCGCAGGTCCACCGCCACATCGAACACGCAACCATTGACCACCCGCACGAGCTTGCCCTGGGCGCCCGGGTTCTGGAAATGCAGGCCACGCAGCACGCCTTTCTGTGAGCGGCTGTGGTTATCCTGCACGAAGGCCATGTCCAGCCCGGCGGCGGCAAAGGCGCTGGCGTTCCAGCTTTCGAGGAAGAAGCCGCGCTCATCCCCGAAAACGTCCGGCTCGATGATCAGGGGCCCGTCAATGGCGCAACGGATGATTTTCATGGACTGCCTCAGTGCGCCAGCAGCTGGAGCAGGTATTCGCCGTAACCCGACTTGCGCAGGGGCTGGGCAATGCGTTCCAGGCCGGCATCGTCGATGAAGCCCTGCCGCCATGCAATCTCTTCCGGGCAGCAGATCTTCAGGCCCTGCCGTTCCTCGGTGATGCGGACATATTGCGCGGCATCGATCAGCGAGGCGTGGGTGCCGGTATCGAGCCAGGCAAAGCCGCGGCCCATGATTTCCACGTTGAGCCGGCCTTCATCCATGTACAGGCGGTTGAGGTCGGTTATTTCCAGTTCGCCGCGCGGGCTGGGCCTGAGGTCGCGGGCCCGGTCCACCACCGTCTCGTCGTAGAAATAGAGCCCGGTCACCGCATAGTTCGATAGGGGCGCGGCAGGCTTTTCCTCGATCGAGGAGGCGCGGCCTTCGTCATCAAAGGCGACCACGCCATAGGCCTGCGGATTGCCGACGCGATAGGCGAACACGCTGGCACCCTCGCTGCGGGCATTCGCGTTGCGCAGCAATTCCGGCAGGCCATGCCCGTAGAAGATGTTGTCTCCCAGCACCAGTGCGCTTGGCTTGCCGGCCACGAAGCCGGCGCCGATGTGGAAGGCCTGCGCCAGCCCGTCGGGAGAAGGCTGCACGGCATAGGATATGTCCAGCCCCCAGTCGCTACCATCGCCCAGCACGCGGCGGAACTGATCGGAATCCTCCGGCGTCGTGATGATCAGGATTTCCCGGATTCCCGCCAGCATGAGGGTGCACAGCGGGTAATAGATCATCGGCTTGTCGAACACGGGCATCAGTTGCTTGGATATGCCGCGGGTCAGCGGATAGAGCCGGGTGCCTGATCCGCCCGCGAGGATGATGCCCTTGCGTGTCTGGTTCATCGGGAATTCTCCTGGGCAATCGAGCAGGTGACTGTCCCAGCGCATCGGGAGGTTTACCTATGCTGCATTGCATCACAGGCCTGGAGGGTCAATAGCCAACCGCCGGGACCGTGCTTTCCGACCTGCGGAAAGCGTGCGAAAACCCTTGCATGGTTTCAGCTTGGCTTCAAAGCCCGGCGGTGCTCTTGTGATGCCCAATTGAAGGTCCGAAAACCGGCGACAATGCAGACAGAACTGGACCAGTTCCTGACCAGGAGCCTGCGTGGCGCCTGCCCCGCCTGGCCGGCAGCCGGGTTTGCGGGCGAGGACAGCGTGTCCGTAATGGAGCGGATCAGCCTCCACGGAATCGCATTGCTCTTGTCCCGGGACGAGCATGCAATGTCCGGCTGGCCCGCCGATCTGCGCGACAGCGTACTGAGCGAGGCACGCACCCAGCAGGTCTGGGAAATATCCCACCACCGGATGCTGTCCGCGCTGCTGCGCCAGTTTGCCGATGCCGGTGTTGCGGCGGTGGTCATGAAGGGCACTGCGCTCGCCTATTCCCTGTACCCTGACCCGGCGATGCGGCGGCGGGGCGATACCGACCTGCTGGTCCACGAAGGCCACCTTGCCAAGGCACGCCAGGTGCTGGACGCGGCCGGCTTGTGCCGACGCGGCGATCCCCATGGCGTCGTTTACCAGGAAGGCTGGCTGCACCACACGGCCTTTGGAACCGTCCACGGGATCGATCTGCACTGGCGAACCTGCGATGCGCCGCTGCTGGAGCAGGTGATACCGACCGGCGAAATCCTCGACAGTGCCGGTTCCTTGCCACGTCTGTGCGCTGAGGCACTCGGGGCCGATCCTGTCCTGACTTTCCTGCAGGTTGCGCTCAACTGGCAACTGCACCGCTTGCAGGGCTACCTGCGTGATGGACAGCAGATGCCCGGGTGCGACCGGCTCATCTGGGCCTGTGATTTCGACCTCCTGGCCCGCTCGTTTACAGCAAAGCAGTGGGACCAGCTTGCCGGACTGGCGCTGGATCGCGATGTCGCTCCCGTCGTGCGGCAGGCCATGCAGTTCGCACAGGAGGCTTTCGCCACGCCAGTACCCGATGATGCGATGCGCCAGCTCGACCTTGCCCCGAAGGATAGCCCTGTGGTCGCCTATCTTGGCCAAACCAGCCTGCGCCGCCGGCGGCTTGCCGATTTCCTCGCCGCACGGGGAGCAGGAGCAAAGCTGGGTTACCTGCGGGCAGTGGCCTTTCCCGGTTCCGCCCACCTGCGGGAGCAGTTTCCTGCAGCCGGGGCCTGGCCGCTTGCCATCCTGTACCTGCGCTGGTGGTGGAGAAACCTGCGGCAGCTGGCCGGGGCAGGAGGCAGATGAGCGCCTACCGCTTCCTCATCGATCGCGCGGTCAGGTTCTGGCCGCAGCTGGCCCTGATCAGCCTGCTGACCGTGCTGGCATCCGGGGCCATGCTGGCCTTGCCCTGGCTGGGCGGACGGTTGCTGGCTGATGTCCTTGCGGCCGATGGCCTTTCCACCGGATCCACTGCCGCCCTGCTGCTCGGTGCCCTCAGCATCGCAACTGTCATCGGCGTGGTCGCGGCCGTTGTATCGGCCGGGGTGAGCGAGCACATTCTGGCGGCCCTGCAGCAGGAAGCCTATGACCGGATCCAGCACCTGCCGGTCAGCTTTCATGATCGCAGCCGGCAGGGCGACCTGCTGGCGCTGCTCGCATGGGAACTGCGGACGCTCAGCAGTTTCCTGACATCGACCCTCGCAACCTCGCCAGCCATGTTGCTGACGGCTGCCGGATCGACAGTGATGCTGTTCGTGCTCGATCCGGTTTTCGCCCTGGTCGTGCCCTTGCTGGTGCCGGCCTTCTACGTCGCGCTCAAGCTGGTGGGGCGCAACCTGCGCGGCATTGCCAGGCAAAGCCAGGAAGCCAACGCCCGGCTCATGTTCCTGGCCGAAGCCCACATGGAAATCCTTGCCGCAACCAAGGCCTTCGCGGTCGAGCAGATCCAGGCGCGCCGCTATGCCGAGGCGATCGAGGAAGCCCGCGCGCAGACCTTTGCCTATTCCCGGCTAGCGGCCGTGCTGGGGCCGCTGGTGGGTTTCATCAGCGCCGCGGCGGCAGTCGGCGTACTGCTGCTGGCGGGCGGCGAAGCCAGTACCCTGCAGGACGATCCGGCCCGGCTGTTCAGCTTCCTGTTCTATGCTGCCTTGCTGACCAGGCCGATCGGTTCGCTGGCGAACATCTATGGCCAGTTACAGGTCGCGCGCGGCATCCTGATGCGGCTGGAGAACGTGCTGAGGGAGCCGAAGGAGGCTGGCCTTGCTTCCGGCGCAATGCCGCAGTCGCGCAAGGGAGGGGTGGTCTTCCGCAATGTCTCCTTTGCCTATGATGCGCGCCGCCCGGTCCTGACAGATGCGAGCTTTGTGATAAACGCCGGGGAGACCGTGGCCCTGACCGGCGAGAATGGCGCAGGCAAATCCACGATCATCAGCCTGTTGCTGCGGTTCTACGAGCCGGCCTCGGGCACCATCCTTGTCGACGGGCAGCCGATCAATGGACTGCAGGTGCAGGAATTGCGCCGCCTGACCGGCTATGTCCCCCAACGCGCCCTCTTGTTCAACGGCACCGTGCGCGAGAACATCTGCTTTGGTCGTCCCGATGCGGGCGAGGCGGCGCTTCGTCAGGCGGCAGAGCTGGCACAGGCGCTGGAGTTCATCGAGCAGCTACCCGATGGCTTCGATACGCAGATCGGCGATCATGGCGTGCGCCTGTCCGGTGGCCAGCGACAGCGCATTGCCATGGCCCGGGCGCTGCTGGTGGATCCGGCAATCCTGATCCTCGACGAAGCGACGTCCATGTATGATCTGCAGGGCGAGGACGCGTTCGTGGTTGCCTGCAAGGAGGCGCTGCAGGATCGCACTGTCATCATCGTCACCCATCGCCCGGCCAGCCTGGCGCTGGCCGACCGCGTCCTCAAGGTCAAGGGAGGGCAGGTCCGCGATGTGACGGGGCAGCAGGAATCATCCGGCGCTGCTGGTAACGAGCCCGTTTTCGACTAGCTGGCTGGCGAGCACGGCTACGTCGCGCTCCACTGTGTCGCGATCGACATCGAATTCGGCCTCGACCGCGTCACACAGGGCGGCAATCGTCTGGTCGCCAGCTTCCAGCAGTTGCCAGATGTGCCCGCCCACGGTGTTGAGGCCGAAATAGGTTCCGCTGCCAAGATCCAGCAGGACCAGTTCGCCGCCCACTTCGCGGGCGACCACGTCTTCATTCGCGGAAAGAACAGCATTGCCAGCCATGTTAAACCCTTTCGCCCGAGGCATGGGCTGCGACCTTGTTAACCACGTCAACCAGTTGCTCGTATACGCGGGGATAATCAAGCCGATAACAGGGCACCGTATCGGCGAGCCCGCCAATCCGGCGGAAATGTCCCCGCAACCGGGCGCGGTCCTCGACATCGAGAATGAAGGAGTGGCGCAGCAGTTCCGCCAGTGCCGCCTGCGGTGACAGGCGTTCAAAGGTCACGCCTTCGCTCTCCCCGGGACCCAGCAGGTAGATCGCCCGCAGGGTTGCGGGATGGGCGGCAAACGGCAGGTGATCGCTGGCGTCGAGCGCGCTCTTGCCGGCAAGGTCCGGATCGGCGCGCTCTTCGCCAAGCAGGTGGCGGGCGCTGTCGGGAAACAGCCGCAGGACCGGGCGGGACGACTGCACCCGGTAGCATGTGCCATCAAGCGCAAGGGTGACGGTATCCTCCGTCAGGAATGGATGCCCGGCCCGTGCGAACCCTCCTGCCAGCGTGGTCTTGCCTCGCCGCGAATCGCCCAGGAAGGCGGCCGCGCAGTCCGGCGTGACGGCCACAGCGCTGCCATGCAGGTAGAGCCCGCCAAGGAAGTTGCCGACCAGTGGTTCGATCGCATTATGGAACAGGCTTTGCGCGGCCTGCGCCATGTCATCGCTGACGGGCGTGCAGAGGGCCTCGCCGGTGGCGACATCGACCAGGAAATCGCACTGGTCGGGAAACCGCACGAGATAGTGGCCTGCCCGCCGGCGGAACTCGGCCGAGGACTTCCCGCCCTGCGCGCGCCAGGTGTCGAAAGGCTCGTCGCCCAGCGCGGGTTGCACCGCCGGCGCTTGCATGACCAGCCGGATCATCGCCCGTTCCCGATGTCCAGCATCCGGCGGACAAAGCGCTTCAGCGCCGCTTCCACCGGGAACAGGCCGGGAAAGGTTGCGGCGACCCGGCCCTCGATCTGTGCAAGGCTGCGGGTGCCGTCGGCCAGCTCCAGCACGAGCGCCTGGGCGCTGGCAAGGTGACCCGGCGGGAGCGGGCTGTCCCGGTCCTCTTCGGAAGGCATGGGGCCGATCAGCCCTTCCCAGGTAGACAGCTTCTGACGGGTGCCTCCTGGCGGTGTAAAGGACCAGCCGATGAAAGAGAGGCCCGGCTTTATCCGCACGGACACGGAGAAGCCCTCGCCAGCGCCGAGCGCAAACGGCTGGCGACAGGCAAGGAACAGGTTAGCCCGGTCGATGGCATCTGCGGCGAGCGGCGAATTCGTCATCCAGATGCCTTCGGCCAGTTCGCACTCGAACCAGCAGGCCAGGCCGTCGATGCGCGCCGCTTGCGCCATCTCCAGCGTCCCCGACCAGGCAATCTCCTCGCCTTGCGCAGCAGCCAGGTCGAACTCGCCGATAACCTGCGGTTCGGTAACGATCTCCTCGGCGGAGAAATCGTGCACTTGCGGCTTGCTGGCTGCCTTATCACCGATCCAGGCGAAGTCTTCAGGCACCGGGGGGCGCCCCCACCCGTCGATCGCCTTGCGTGCATCGGGGACTGCGCCCCGGCAACCACCAGCCGCAACCGGCGCGGCATGATCGATCCGCCCGGCTTCAGTATGCGGCGCGCGGCATCATCGATCATGGCGATGATGCCGTAGTCGAAGCCGAAATAGCCCACGTGATCGCACAGGATCACATCCGCCGGTTCGGGCAGGGCGATCTCGAACGTCGATCCGCGGATGCAGCGATAGCTGTCTGCATGCCCCGTGCGGCGCGCGGTTTCGCGGGCCAGCTCAATCACGTCGGAATGATCGATGCCGTAAACGCGCGCCGCACCGGCCCGCAGCGCCGCGAGGCCGAGGACGCCGACCCCGCAGCCCAGGTCAGCCACCACGTCTCCCGGTTTCACCGTGGCCGCGATGGCGCGCTCGTAAAGCGCCTGCCGCCGCTCGAGCGAGAGATATTCAAGATGTTCGTCGAGGATCGAGGTCACTTGGACTGGGATACCACAGTAATCTGGCCGCTGGCGAATGCTGTTCGGGATCGCGTGGCGCAAGTGCGCCTGATCCACTGCCCCGGATTGCTACAGCCGCCATTGCCACGGATTGGTACGGACTATTCCCCCAAATGCAAACGGCGCGCCCTAAGGACGCGCCGCAAGCAATGACAGGACAGGTTTGCCACAAGGGCTGCCGTCATCACAAACGGCCGGTCCCTGCGGGCAGTGACTGTCGCTTGCCGCCTCAGTGGCGGGTGATGCCCAGCACCGAATAGTTGACGCGGGCATAGCCGGTGTCGTCGTAGGAAACGGCCTCGGGGAAGATCGGCGCCACTTCGTCGGCCATGACGCCGAACTGGCGACCGGTGCCTTCTGCCTGGAATTCGTCCTTGTAGTCGAACAGGTAGAGACCGAACCCGGCGGGGTGCGTATCGACCTGCACGATGTTTTCCTTGGCACGGCGGTCCGAGCGACGGTTCATGTTGCCAGCGAGCGGAGCGTCGCTGCCGACTTCGAGGCTACCGCCGGTGAGGTTACGCACCGAACCGAAGGCAACCAGCTTGGGCTGCTCGTAAGACTTCTTGGTAACCTTGGTTGTCGAGGTCATCATTCCAACTCCAGGTGATCGCCCCCTGAAGCATCTGCGCTTGCGGTGGCGGAATCATAAAACAGCATAACTACGTAGATTCCCCATACATCCCAATGGACCCGCTCGTCAATTGCTGCATTGCAAAATTGACTCCAGCGTTCCTGCAGTGCCTCCGGGTCCACCAGGCCGCGCGGATCGTGGTGCATAATTGGCGTTAATGCTGACTGCAAACCGGCTTCGTGATGGTTGTATGCCAGCCCGAAATCCGCCTTTGTATCCCGCTGCAACACCATATCGGGCAGCATCCCGGTCATGGCCTGGCGGTGGACGAAGCGGCTTTGCGCTCCCCGCCGGCGGATGTGTTCCGGCGTACCGGCCGAAAACTCGATGAATGCGCGCGACAGCATCGGGCTGCGTGGTTCGATTCCGGCGCGGGCATGCTGGCGGGTGAACGATTCGGTCACACGCTGGATCATCGGCTGGAGCCACTTGCGATGCTTGTAATGCCAATGCCATGCGGACAGCATCCATTCCTCGCGCCGGTCGACCCCCTGCGCCAGGTAGTCGCGCAGGTCCGGGGCCAGGAGGCGATATCGCTCCTCTGACTCCGCAGTGGTGCCAATGAGCGAGCGCCGCAGCTTCCGGATGGCAGGTGGCATGAACGGTCCCAGGCCAGTGCGGGCGGCATATGCCAGCGATCGCCCTGTGCCCCATTCCTGCCTGTCGGCCCGGAGCATCCGCCCGAAGGCGGCGAAATCGCCCAGCCGCAGCGCCTCGTTATAGCCGAGGTGGTTGCTTTCCAGCCAGTGATCGCCGCCCTGGCCGTTGAGCGTCACGCGGCAGCCGTCGACGGCCATCTGCTGCTGGATGCCGATCGACATGGCCATGTTGGCGAAGGGCGGCAGGTCGCGATCGGCCCGGCCCTGTTGCGCAAACCAGCCGGTTTCGGGGAGGAAAAGCGGCACTTCGGAAAGCTCGCGACCGCAATGCGATGCAACGGCCCGGGCATAAGCGATTTCGTCTGCCGCCGAGCCGGGCTGGGTGAGGAAGGTGTACCCCCGGAAGCCGGGAGCGGGCAGCCGGCCGTCGCGCTCCAGCCTGTCGCACATGGCGAACACGGCGGACGAATCGAGACCGCCACTCACTTCCACCGCCAGAGGTCGATGGGTGCGCGCCGCCCGCTGCACGCAATCGGCCAGCAGTTCGCGGTAATGGGCGATGTAGTCCGCATCGTGCCTGTAACGGATCGTTACCTCGGTCCCCAGCGTCCAATAGGGTTCCGAATGCAGCCCGTCCTGTCCCACCCGCAGCCAGTGTGCCTGCTGGACCCGCGTGATGCCCTGCCAGGCGGTGCGGTCAGTCGAAAGCGGCTCGAACGCCATGATCTCGGCCAGGAAATACCGGTCCGGTTCCGGCTGCACCGGCAAGGCCGCCAGCACCCCGGCAATGTCGGATGCGGCAATGAAGGTGCTGCCGTCCCAGTGATAGAGCAGCGGTCGCAGTCCCTGGTGGTCGCGCGCGCAGAAGATGGCCTGGCGCCGGGCATCCCAGGCGATGAAGGCATATTCGCCGTCGATGTGGCGCGGGCAGGCCTCGCCCCAGGTTTCATAGGCGCGCAGGATCAGTTCTGCATCGGACCGGTCGCGCAGGGCCACGCCATGCTGCTGCAGTTCCGCGCGCAGTTCGTCGTAGTTGGCAATGTATCCGTCCATCACCAGGCGTACCTGACCGTCGGGGCTGGCGAGCGGCTGGTGCGAAGCGGGCGCTTCAGCGGTGGCGTGCATCATGCACTGGCCAAGCCCCACGGAAGGACCATCCCAGTGATGGATGCCGTCCGGCCCCCGGTATGCCATCGCCGCGGTCATGCGCCTGATCACGGCGGGATCGGCGGGGCGCCCGTCGGCATGGAAGATACAGGCGATACCGCTCAACGACTAATCCTTGACCATGGTTAGGGGCCGGGAATGCCGGCGTGCGAGGTTTCTAGGACGCATCGGGCCGGTTTGCCACCGGCTGCGTCTATCCGGCCAGAGGCGGCCGGGCCGGGCAGTCGCGTTTGGCCAGTCGCGCTTGGCCAGTCGCGCTTGGCCAGTCGCGCTTGGCTAGTCGCACTTGGAGTGCAGGCACCAAGCTGGCATGATGGGAAAATGCCCCTGTTTCCCGTCCCCGTCAGGCCTGCCCATGTGGACCGCTGGAGCCTGCTGCTGCTGCTGCAGATTGCCGGTTGCATCCCGGTTGCCCTGGTCGAACTATTCCGCGCCCGCCTGATGCTGGCGCGGTTGGGGGTGGCCGACATAGATCGCTGCAACCAGCGCTCTGCCAGCATGGGTCGAAACCCCGAAGCGGCCTCGCCCGGCGATGCGGACAAGGTGGCGCTGGTGGGGCACGTCATTCCCCGGGTGGCCCGATTCGTTCCATGGCGCTCGGACTGCCTGGTGCAGGCCATGGCCGCGCAGCGCTGGCTGTTGCGCCGGGGTATCGCTTCGATGATCGTGATCGGGATCGACCGGACGCGGGAAGAGGGCTTTTTGTCGCACGCCTGGCTCAGTTACGGGAACCAGGGGGTAACAGGCGGGGTTGTGGATCGATACACGGTCATCATCGAGGGCAGCCCCGGTGGACCCTCATCCGGATGAACGCACGGATGTTGAACCGGAATTAAGTAAAAAGCCCTAGTTTTGGTTGCATCGAATTGTGCAGTGCGATATTGCCCGCATCGAACCGTAATTTACCGCTTGTCGATTCTCAGGAGACAGCACGTGATCAAGAAGCTTCTCGCCTCTACCGCAGCCGCCGGGCTTGTCGTGGCCCCGATCGCAGCCCAGGCTGGCACGCGGGCGATTGACGCGGGCGTTTCGATTGCTCCCGTGGCCGATGCCATGGCTCGCCAGGCTTCGCCGGTCGGCGAGTCGGAGCAGTTCTGGGAAGGCATCCCGGAATGGCTTCTGGTTTTCCTGTTCGCCCTGATCGCGGCAGGGATCATCATCGTGATCGAGCATCAGGAAGATGACGCGACGCCCGGCACCGGCGGCTAAGCTATTCCGAATTTGAAAGTGTTCAACGGGTCGTTCCTTGCGGAGCGGCCCGTTTTTCGTTGCCGCCCATCTGCTTCGTCCCGGTCGAACCAAGCAAGAAATCCTGCCTGATGCCGAACCCAGTATCCGATCCGCGCCTGCGCAACGATCGTCCTTCCGGCCTGGACTGGCGCTCGCTGGTGGCATCGCCGCTGGCGCACCTGCAGGTGCTGGTGCTGCTGGCAGTGCTGCTCGGCGGCGGGGGTATCGGCTATGGTATCCGGAACTTCGCGATACAGGGGCTAGCCCTGCTGCTGCTCGCGATCCATTTCCCGCTGGTCGTGCGCTTCTGGCGCGAATCATCCGTCCTGCTGCGAATCCTCCTCGGCGCAACCCTGGCCTTGCCGCTGCTGCAATTGGTGCCGCTTCCACCCGAATTGTGGCAGGCCCTGCCTGGCCGTGACCTGGTGGTTGTCTCTCACCGGATTGCCGGTGTCGGCGATGGCGCATGGTTTCCCCTCAGTCTGGACCGGGCGCGCACCCTGGTGGCGTTCACCGGTCTGATCGCCCCGGCGACCATCGTGATGCTGGGCAGCCTGCTGCCGATGCGGGAGAAGATCCTGCTGGGCCTGACGCTTGTTGCCGGCGCCGTGCTGGCCCTGCTGTGGGGCCTTGTGCAATTGTCGTCCGCCAACGAAGCAGGCCTGCTCTATCCGATCAATCCCCGGCCCGATGTGCTCTATGCGACCTTCGCAAATCGCAATTCCACCGGCCTGATGCTGGCCACCTGCACGGCTTTGGCAATCGGGCTGGCACGGTGGGACAGGCCCCGTGACCTGCTGGTTTCGGCAATGGTTGCGGGCCTCCTCGCCGTCGGCACACTGGCCACGCAATCGCGCTCCAGCATTGTCTTGCTGGGCCTGGCTTTCGGACTTGTGCTGCTGCGGCTTGCATGGCCGCAATCGCGGGATGCGGAAACCCCGGCACGCCAGCGCCGGACAGCGGGGATCCTGGTGGGCGCACTGGCGGCGCTGCTGGCCATTGCGGTGGCTTTCTCGGCAATGCAGGGCGGGCGCGTTGCCACCAGTCTCGCCCGTTTCGACGACGGCGCCACCGACCGACCCGAGATGTGGGAGGATGGCCTCTACGCAGCCGGCCAGTACTGGCCGGTGGGTTCGGGAATGGGAACATTCGACGAAGTGTTTCAGGTCCACGAATCCCTGGAGTACGTCTCGCCCCGCCGTGCCGGTCGCGCGCACAGTGACTGGATTGAGCTGGGCATAGAGGCAGGCCTTGCCGGGCTGGCACTGGCGCTGGCCTGGCTTGCCTGGGCTGCGGCGGCCGCATGGCGGGCTCTGCGCCATGGGCCATACTGGCCTGCGCTGGCGGGCGGCTGCGGCGTGGCGGCATTGGCCCTGCAATCGTTGCTCGACTACCCCTTGCGCAACCAGACTGTCCTCTGCATCGCGGCGCTGATGGTGGTCCTGCTGGTCCTGCCCCGACGGAAGGAAGGCGCATGACAAGGAGGTACTTTGCGTGGGCAGTCTGGGTTGCCTTCCTGCTGGCGCTGGGTCTGGTGACAGCCTTCGCGCAGATCGACCGTTCCTCGCGCTTTTCACCCGTGCTGGCCCCGGCCGTACCGGCACCCTTTCGCGGTTTTGCCCAACAGCAACTGGTGCGCCAGGCGCTCCAGGCGCAGCAACCCGTGCTGGCCGAAGCTCTTGCGCGTGACCTTGTGCGCGTGCGCCCGCTACCGGCTGAAAACCTGACCTTGCTGGCCCAGTCCGCGCTCATGGCAGGCAATGCGCAAACCGGCCTTCCCGCGCTGGAAG
>CAZTED010000074.1:0-13387 GCA_964612175.1 uncultured Sphingomonadaceae bacterium | reverse complement strand
TGAAGGATTCCAAGAGCAACGAGGACTTCTTCGCCACGATGAACCAGTAACGAAAAGGGGGTTTCGGCCCCCTTTTCCCTTGGCTTTTCCCTGGCTTTTCCCTGGCCTGGCGGCGAGCCACTGGAAATCCGCCACCGTCTTGCGCATATAGGACACCGGGACGGCAAGTCCGGTGCGAAAGGCGGTTGCGGCCATGAAAGTGAATATCGAGATCGAATGTTCGCCGGAGGAGGCGCGGCGGTTCATGGGGCTGCCTGACGTGGACAAGGCCAATGCGGTTTATGTCGATGCCATTGCCAAGGCCATGAAGGGCGTGTCCAACCCGGAACAGCTTCACGAATATGCCCAACAGCTTGCCCCGATGGGGCAGATGGGGCTGAAGATCTTCCAGTCCTTCGTGGAAGGCGCCACCCGCTCTGCATCCGGCGGGGCTTCGGGCAAGTCGTCCAAGCCCCGCGACGACTGGGACGACTGATACCGGCGCCATGGACACGATATTCGCGCTGTCGAGCGGTGCGCCGCCCGCGGGTATCGCCGTCATCCGCATCACCGGCCCGGAAGCCGCCACGGCGCTTGGCGCGCTGGCGGGCAGGGTTCCCATCCCGCGCAGGGCCACGCGCGCCTGGCTGAGGGATGCCGCGGGCGAGCGGCTCGACGATGGGCTGGTGCTGTTCTTCCCCGGCCCCGCATCGGTCACCGGCGAAGACCTTGCCGAATTGCACCTGCATGGCGGACGCGCCGTGATTGCGGCGGTGGAGGCCGCGCTTGCCGCTCTCCCCGGCCTGCGGCGGGCCCAGCCGGGCGAATTCACCCGCCGCGCCTTTGCCAATGGCCGGATCGACCTGGCCGAGGCCGAGGGCCTGGCAGACCTGCTCGCCGCCGAGACCGAGCTGCAACGCCGCGCTGCCATCGGCAATGCGGGAGGCTTGCTCTCCGGCAAGGTGGAGGGCTGGCGCGCACACTTGCTGCACCTTTCAGCACAAGTGGAAGCCGTGCTGGATTTCGAGGACGAGGGTGATGTCGGGGGACTTGCTCCCGGGTTTGCAGAGGATGTGGCAGGCCTTGCTGCTTCGCTCCGGGCCGCTCTGGACCTCCCTTCCGCCGAACCCTTGCGCGAAGGGTTCCGCGTGGCACTTGCGGGCCCACCCAATGCCGGTAAATCAACACTTTTCAATGCTTTGCTAGAGAATGAGGCTGCAATCACCGCCCCGGTTGCGGGAACAACCCGTGACGTTCTCGTGCGGCCTGTTGCCATTGGCGGGGTGCCGTTCTCGCTGGTCGACATGGCCGGCCTGCGGGACGAAGGGGGCGACGCGATCGAGACCATCGGCATTGCCCGCGCCCAGGCCGAGATTGCCCGCGCTGACCTCGTGCTTTGGCTCGGCGAGGAAGGGCAGGGGCCGCACGGCGCATGGGAGATCGATGCCCAGGTTGACCGGCCCGGCCACAAGGCGAAGGCCAGCCCCCGCCATCGCCTGTCGGCTGTGACGGGTGAGGGCATGGCTCTGCTGAAGCAGGACCTGGTGGATCATGCCCGTGGGCAGATGCCCCGTCCCGGAGACCTTGCCCTGAACCGGCGGCAACGTGACCTGGTTGGCCTGGCCGCGGCAGAGTTGCATGGCGCGGAAGGCGAGCACGATCCACTGATCCTTGCCGAGCGGCTGCGGCAGGCGCGGCTGGCCTTCGATGCCTTGCTGGGCCGGACCGCGACCGAGGACGTGCTCGATGCGCTGTTCGGCCGGTTCTGCATCGGGAAGTAGTGTTTCACGTGAAACATGCACCGGGTGACAACCACAAGGACCACCGCAGCCTTTGACCCGGCGCTTGCCGCGTTCTATCGGCGTGCGATGGATCGCTTCGACATCATCGTAATCGGCGGAGGCCATGCGGGCTGCGAGGCGGCGGCGGTTGCGGCGCGCATGGGAGCGCGCACGGCACTTGTCAGCTTCGATGCCGCCACCATCGGGGCGATGAGCTGCAACCCGGCGATCGGTGGCCTTGGCAAGGGCCATCTCGTGCGCGAGGTCGATGCCTTCGACGGGCTCATTGGCCGGGCGGCCGATGCCGCCGCCATCCACTACCGCATGCTCAACCGGTCCAAGGGCAGTGCCGTGCAGGGCCCGCGGGTGCAGGCTGACCGCAAGCTTTTCCGCGCGGCCATCCAGCGGATGATCGCAGCAGAGCCCATGCTGCACGTTATCCAGGGGGAAGCGGCGGGGCTGGTGATCGAGGGCGGGCGGGTTGCCGGCCTGCGGCTTGGCGACGGGAATGAGCTATGCGCGCGGGCGGTGATCCTGTGCACCGGCACCTTCCTGGGGGGCACCCTGTTCCGCGGCGAGGAACGGATGACCGGGGGCCGTATTGGCGAGGATTCGGCGCAGGAACTGGCCCGCCAGCTGCGCGAAGCGGAGCTGCCGATGGCGCGCCTCAAGACGGGCACGCCGCCACGGCTCGACGGGCGCACTATCGACTGGGCGCGGCTCGAGGTGCAGCCCTCCGATCCCGATCCCTGGACCATGTCCGCGCTCACTCCGGTGCGGGCCAACCCGCAGGTGTTCTGCGCCATTACCCGCACCAATGCGCGCAGCCACGCGATCATTGCCGACAACCTGCACCGTTCGCCGCTGTTCACTGGTGCCATCGGGGCCGCGGGGCCGCGGTACTGCCCTTCGATCGAGGACAAGATCCACCGCTTCGCCGATCGGGAGGGGCACCAGGTCTTCCTGGAGCCGGAGGGACTGGACACCCACCTGGTCTACCCCAACGGTATCTCGACATCGCTTCCGGCCGATGTGCAGCTGGCCATGCTGCGGACCATGGCGGGGCTGGAGCAGGTCGAGATGGTCGTGCCCGGCTATGCCGTGGAATATGACCATGTCGATCCGCGGGCCCTTGGCACCGATCTCCAGCTCTCGGCGATTCCGGGCCTTTACTGCGCGGGCCAGATCAACGGCACCACGGGTTACGAGGAGGCCGCTGCCCAAGGCCTGGTGGCAGGGATGCACGCAGCCGCTGCGATCCTTGGCCGTGAACCTGCCGCGATCGACCGGGCCAATTCCTACATGGCCGTGATGATCGATGACCTGACGCTACACGGGGTGAGCGAGCCCTATCGTATGCTCACTGCCCGGGCCGAATACCGCCTGCGCCTGCGCGCAAACAATGCCGATACCCGCCTGACCCCGCTCGCGATTGCTGCCGGTTGCCTTGGCGAGGAGCGGGCCGCGTGGTTTGCCCGGCGGCAGGAGGAGCGTGAACGGTGGGATGCGGCTCTTGATGCCAGCGCCACGGCAGGAGAACTGCGCGCCCTGGGCCTGTCGCCGCGCACTGACATTGGCCGCCTGTCCTTGCGGGAATGGCTGCGCTTTCCCGGCATTACCCTTGATGCCCTTGTTCCATTGCTGCCCGAGGGGCTGGATGCGGCCAGCGCACTGGCGTCCGAACTGGCCGAGGATGCGGTTTATGCGCCATATCTCGAACGTCAGGAATCCGAACTTCGTGACCTGCGGGCAAGCGAATCTGTCAAGCTGGGTGCCCGCTTTCCCTATGCCGAGGTCCCCGGCCTCTCGACCGAAATGGTCGAACGCCTCGCCAGCGCCCAGCCGGAGGATCTTGCCGCGGCCGGACGGGTGCGGGGCGTCACGCCGGCGGCGCTTGCGGCCTTGCTGGTCCATGCCAGACGGCGGGGGAGGGAAGCGGCATGATCGAAAACGAGGACCAGGCGCGGACTTTCTGTGCAGCCTTGTGCGATGCGCAGGCCATGGCCCGGCTGGAAGCGTTCATCCCGCTGCTTGCGGCGGAGAACGGCCGTCAGAACCTGATCTCCTCGGCCAGCCTTGGTTCGGTCTGGCAGCGGCATATTGCTGACAGCCTGCAATTGCTGTTGCATGTTCCACATGGAACATCGCCGTGGATCGATCTTGGCAGCGGTGCCGGGATGCCCGGGCTTGTCCTGGCCATTGCCCGGCCGGACCTGACCTTCCACCTTGTCGAATCGCGCAAGAAGCGCGTTGCCTGGCTGGAAGGGGTGGCGCAGCACTTCGAGCTGGCGAACTGCCACGTACACGGATCGCGTCTGGAGAGTGTCGAAAGTGCACCGATGCAGGTCATCTGCGCGCGCGCTTTCGCGCCGCTCGACAAGTTGCTGGCTTTATCCGCCCGCTTTTCCACACGGGACACCCATTGGCTGTTGCCCAAGGGGCGTTCGGCAGGTCAAGAATTGGCGGAGCAGCCCGAATCGATCCGGGCCATGTTCCACGTGGAACAATCGCGCACCGATCCCCAGGCCGGGATACTGGTGGGGCAAGGGAGGCCGCCAATCCGATGATCACCATTGCCATCGCCAACCAGAAGGGCGGGGTGGGCAAGACCACCACCGCGATCAATATCGCCACGGCGATGGCGGCAACCGGCTGGAAAACCTTGCTGATCGACCTTGATCCACAGGGCAATGCCTCCACCGGAATCGGGCTTGCGGCCGCCCAGCGCGAATTGTCGAGCTACGATGTCCTGGTTGACCAGACGCCGGTGGATGATTGCATCGTCGCCTCGCGCATTCCCAACCTTGATCTGCTTCCGGCCACTGTGGACCTCAGCGGGGCGGAGGTGGAACTCGTCGGCGTTGAGAACCGCACCCACCGGCTGCACAAGGCGCTGGCGGCGCACGCGGCCAGCAAGCACACGCACGACATCTGCTTCATCGATTGCCCGCCTTCGCTGGGCCTGCTGACGCTCAATGCCCTGTGTGCCGCCGATACGCTGCTGGTACCGCTGCAATGCGAGTTCTTCGCGCTGGAGGGGCTCAGCCAGCTGTTGCAGACGGTCGAGCAGGTGCAGCAGCGTTTCAACCCGGACCTGGGCATCGTGGGCATTGTCCTCACCATGTTCGACCGGCGCAACCGGTTGACCGACCAGGTGTCCGACGATGTGCGCGAATGTCTTGGCAAGCTGGTGTTCGAGGCGGTGATTCCCCGCAATGTCCGCCTGTCTGAAGCGCCCAGCCACGGGTTGCCGGCCCTGATCTATGATCACGCCTGTCCCGGCAGCCGCGCCTACATGGCTTTGGCCCGGGAACTGATCGGTCGTCTCCCCAAGCAAAGGATAGCTGCATGAGCTCGCAGGACAATTCGCCCGAAGCGACCGCCAGGCCTGCGCCGCGCCGCGCCCTTGGCCGTGGCCTTGGCGCCCTGCTGGGGGAGACCCGCCGGGAAGAGCCGCTGGTGGTTCCCGCCGCTGATGCCGCGGGAGCGGAGGCCGCTGCTCCGGCACCGGCGCGGGCCGAGGGCCTTGCCAGCCTGTCCGTGGCCGCGATCGAGCCCCACCCGGACCAGCCGCGCCGCCATTTCGACGAGGCCGCACTGGATGAACTGGCCGCCTCGATTTCGGCGCGCGGGGTGATCCAGCCGGTCATCGTCCGCCCGCTGGGTGACGGGCGATACCAGCTGGTTGCCGGCGAGCGTCGCTGGCGAGCTGCCCAGAAGGCACAACTCCATGAAATTCCAGCCTTAATTCGCGAACTGGGCGATCGTGACGTCATGGCGTTGGCGCTGATCGAGAACATCCAGCGTGCCGATCTCAATCCGGTGGAGGAGGCGCGGGCCTACCAGCGACTCGCCCGGCTGGAAGACATGACCCAGGCAGAGATTGCCCGCCTGGTGGAGAAATCACGCAGCCACGTGGCCAACCTGCAGCGGCTGCTGAGCCTGCCCGAGGAAGTGCTCGACCACCTCGAAGCGGGACGGCTCGACATGGGCCATGCGCGGGCGCTCATCGGGCGCGACAATGCCGCCGAGCTGGCCGCCCAGGCGATTCTGCGCAAGCTTTCGGTGCGCGAGGTGGAAAAGCTGGCCCGGTCTCAGGATGGTGCAGCGCCGCGCCGCCGTACGGCGCGCGAACCGCGCGATCCGGCGCACGATGCCGATATCGCGGCGGTGGAAAGCCACCTGGAGGAATTCCTTGGCCTGCCGGTCAAGATTGCTGCCGATACCGATCCGCGCTCTGGTTCCGTGACCATCCGCTATCGCACGCTCGACCAGCTGGACCTGATCTGTGGCCGGCTGACGGGGAGCGGGATCTGAGGGATCGGGCAGGCGCGAAGTTGCGCCGCGCAACTCTGCCCGGCGCAGCCTTCGAATGAATTCAGCCGTTTAGTCGGCGCGGAGGCGCTTGTCGCCGTCGCGGCGCGGCATGGCGCGGCGAATCTGGCGGCGCGGGGCGTCGTCTTCCTCGGCCTCCACCAGGACTTCTTCCTCGATCACGCGGTGGCGCACGCTGCGGCTGCGCGTGTCAGCATAACCATATTGGGCGACGGGAACCGCGACGACCGGGGCAAAGGCGAGCTGGCCGGGTGCGCCATAGCCGCGCTCCCAGTTGAGGAGGTAGGCCTCGCAATAGTCGAAGCCAGGCTCTTCGGCGGCATACTCGACAATTTCCTCTTCGTCGTCGGCACCGTCGATCACCGAACCGATCACCGCGCCGGCAATTCCGCCGACGCCGGCCCCGATAACCGTGCCGAGCAGGCGGTCGCCATCGGCGATGCGGTTGCCGGCAAAGCCGCCGACCACCGCGCCCAGCAGGCCGCCAATCAGGCCGCCGTCATCGTCCTCTTCCTCGTAATAGTAATAGTCCGGCTCGACCGGCTGCGCGCGCAGGGCGCGGCACTGCGAGAGCCATTCGGCGCGCTCTGCCGCGCCATAGGCCAGGCGCGGTGCCTGGGGGCGGGGTGCGTGGCTGCGGTGATGGCCGCCATGGCGGTGATCGCGGTGCCCTTCACTGTGGGTTTCCCGGTACTCGGCATGGTCGGCATGGTCTGCGCTATCGCTGATGACGCGGGTTTCGGCTGCGCCGTAATCCTGCACCACCTCTTCCGAATAGCTCTCCACCTCGCCCCAGGAGACCCCGGCGGCAGGTTCGCCGTCCCACCCCTCGCCGGCGCGAATGGCGCGTTCGGCGGCGGTGGTGGCATAGTCCCCTTGCGCCCAGCCGTCCTGTGCGGCGGCGGGGGAGGACAGTGCGGCCAGCGCGGTGGTGGCGGCAAGAACGGCAAGACGCTTCGACATCGATCGGCCCCTCAAGGCAAGGGCTGGCGACCATGGCCAGCGCGCATGTTTACCCGGTGTTTACTACGCAGGGCCGGCCATGATTCCCAAGCCCCTTCAGGAGCCTGTCCCGAAACGGGGCGGCAATGCGGCGTCAGATTCGGCGGGACAGTAGCGCCGCCAGCGCCTCGATCCCGGCTGCGTCCTCGGCGTCGAAGCGGGCCTTTACCGGGCTGTCGAGGTCGATCACCGCCACCAGCGCGCCATCGCGCAGCACCGGCACGACCAGTTCGGAGGCCGATGCCGCATCGCAGGCGATGTGGCCCGGGAATGCGTGGACATCTGCCACCAGCTGCGTCGCCCGCTCTGCCGCCGCCGTGCCGCACACGCCTTTGCCCAGCGGGATGCGGATGCAGGCGGGACGCCCGGCAAAGGGACCAAGCACGAGTTCGTCCTGCTTGTCGCTGGACACCATGCGATAGAAACCGGTCCAGTTCACATCCGGCAGCATGTCCCAAAGAAGGGCGGCGACATTGGCCATGTTGGCCACGCCATCGCTCTCCCCCGCCGTCAGGGCATCGGCTGCGGCGAGCAGTTCGCGGTAGAGTTCGGCCTTGGAGGCACCGGCAGGGGGGCGGAAATCGTACATCGTGCGGCCCTTAGCCTGTCGCGCGCCGCTGCGCAAAGCGCCCAGGCGCCCGCAACTGCCGCAAACCAATTGCCGCCCGGCGGGCTTGCGCCTATTCGGTGCAACATGCGCATCCTGAAAAACATCGCCCTGTTCCTCCTCACCTTCGTGCTGGTTACCGGCACTGCCCTGTGGTGGCTGACCCGACCGGTCCCTGCCCAGTACACACTGGAGGAGACAAGCGGCCTCGACCCCGTGCTGGCCGAGCCTGATCCGCAGCTCTTCCCCACGGTGGGCGTGGCCAGGCCGATCGGCTGGGGCGAGGATGGCACGCCCGAGGCGGCAGAGGGGCTGGCGGTCAACCGCTTTGCCGAAGGGCTCGACCATCCGCGCGTGATCTACACCATGCCCAATGGCGATGTGCTGGTGACGCTGACGAATTCCCCTCCGCGCAACCTTTCGGGCGGCTGGCTGACCAATTTCGTGGCCGGGATCCTGTTCAGCGAGGCCGGGGCCGACACCCTTTCGGCCAACCAGCTGGTCCTGCTGCGCGATGCCGATGGCGATGGCGCGGCAGAGGAACGCCACGTGCTGCGCAACGATCTCGATTCGCCCAGCGGCATCGCCTGGCACGATGGCAACCTGTATGTTGCCAATCATGACGAGGTGCTGCGCTTCGACTATGCCGAAGGCGCGACCGCGGTGGCGGGCGAGGGCGAGAAGCTGGCCGACCTGCCGCCTGCCGGCAATCACTGGATGCGCAACATCCTGATCAATCCGGAAGGCACGCGGCTTTATGTGGCGGTCGGTTCGGCCTCCAACATCGGCGAGGGCGGCATGGAGATCGAAGAGGGCCGCGCCGCCATCCACGAGATCGACCTGGTCGAAGGCTCCTCCCGCATCTACGCCGGCGGCCTGCGCAATGCCAATGGCCTGGCCTGGAACCCGTGGAGCGGGGAACTGTGGACCACGGTGAACGAGCGCGACATGCTCGGTTCCGACCTCGTGCCCGATTACCTCACCAATGTCCCGCTCGGTTCCAACTACGGCTGGCCCTGGGTCTATTACGGCGATGTGATCGACGAGCGGGTGGAGCATCCCATGCCGCGCTTCCACACCCAGTATACCCGCGTGCCGGAGTTTGCTCTGGGTGCCCACACGGCGCCGCTGGGGCTGGTGTTCACGCAAGGCGGCACCCGGCTGGGGCCGCAATTTGCCCGCGGCGCCTTCATCGCCCGCCATGGTTCGTGGAACCGCTATCCGATCGGCGGCTATGACGTGGTTTTCGTGGCCTTCGACGAACGCGGCAACCCGCAGGGCAAGCCGGTGACCGTGCTGGAAAGCTTCCTTGCCAGCGAGGACGAGACGCGCGGGCGGCCCACCTGGGTCGGCTGGGATCGCACCGGCGCGCTGCTGGTGAGCGATGATACCGCCGGCATCATCTGGCGCGTCATCAATCCGCAGTCGGATGCCACCGCTGTACCGGTGCGCAACCGCGGCGAACGCCTGCCGCCGCGCCGCAACCTGATCGGCGATCCGGCGCGCGCCTTCGAGGATCCGCCGGCCGATATCCTGCAGTCGATGTAGCGGCTAGAGGGTGCGCCCGGCGCGCCCGGCCAGTTCGGTGATGAAATGCCAGGCCACCCGGCCCGACCGGGCGCCACGGCGCTTGGCCCATTCCAGCGCCTCGTGCTCGTCCACCGACAGGTCGTGTTCTACAGCATAGCCATGCACGATGGCCAGGTAATCGTCCTGGGAGCAGGCATGGAAGCCGAGCGACAGGCCGAACCTGTCGGCCAGGGCCAGGCTGTCATCCACCACGTCACGCGGGTTGATCGGATCGTCCTGCTCTGCCGCATGGCGCGACACGATGGCACGGCGGTTGGAGGTGACAGCGAGGCGGACATTGCCCGGCCGGGCTTCCACCCCGCCATCGAGCCAGCTGCGCAGGGCGCGTGGCCCTTCGGTATCGCCATCGGCAAAGCCCAGGTCGTCGATGAAGACCAGCATGTTGCGCGGCACCTGCGCCAGCGCCCCGAACAGGGCGGGCAGCGAAGCAAGCGCGTGGCTGGCAACCTGCACCAGCGCCACCTGTCCGCCCGCCGCTTGCGCATGCCGGATCGCGGCCCGCAGCAGCGCCGACTTGCCCATGCCGCGCGCGCCCCACAACAGCATGTCGTGCGCTGCCTGCCCGCTGGCGAGGCGGGTGACGTTGTCCACCACGGCCTGCTTCTGCAGGTCTATGCCCCGCAGCAGGGCCAGCGGCGGGGCCTCGATCGCCGGCACCGGGCGGACATCGCCGCTCCACACATAGGCGGGCGCAGCCAGCCAGTCCGCCTTGCCCGCAGCCGCCGGGGCGATCCGTTCGAGCGCGTCGGCGATCCGCCGCAGGGTTGTGTCCATGTCTTCCATCGCCCCTGCCTCGCCCCACAGGTGGCCCCGCGTCAAGTGCCCGGCGCACCGGCCGGTGCGTGAACGGGCTTGGATTTGCCCCACCGGCGCTCTAGCGCGAGAGGCGATGAACACGATCCTGCCCGGTGACCAGAACGGTATTGCCCGCGCCGCGCAACTGCTGCGCGACGGCCGGCTTGTCGCCGTGCCGACCGAGACGGTCTATGGCCTCGCCGCCCGCGCCGACAGTGCCGAAGCCGTGGCGGCAATCTATCGTGCCAAGGGGCGACCCGGATTCAACCCGCTGATTGTCCACGTGGCGGGCCTCGAAGCGGCCCACCGGCTGGCGATCCTCGATTCGCGGGCGGAGATGCTGGCCCGCCGCTACTGGCCCGGACCCCTCACTCTGGTGGCTCCGCTGCGGCCCGGCAGCGGGATTGCCGAGGCGGTGACCGCCGGCCTGCCGACGATCGCGCTGCGCAGCCCGGCGCATCCGGTGGCCCGGCGCCTGCTCGAAATGCTCGACCTGCCGCTGGCCGCGCCTTCGGCCAACCGCAGCGAAAGCGTGAGCCCGACCAGCGCCGCCCATGTTGCCGCCTCGCTGGCTGGCGGGGTGGCGGCAATCCTTGACGGTGGCGAGTGCGAGCGCGGTCTTGAATCCACCATTGTCGCCTTGCGCGAAGGGCGCGGCTGGAGCCTGCTGCGCGAAGGCCCGGTCACCCGCGAGGAACTGGCGGCCCTGCTCGGCAGCGAGCCACTGCCGGCGGGGGTGGGGATCGAGGCGCCGGGCCAGATGATGCGGCACTACTCGCCGGGAAAGCCGGTGCGGCTGGATGCGGCAGAGGCTGCGCCGGACGAGTTCCTGATCGGCTTCGGTGCCGTGGCCGGTGATTGCACGCTTTCGGCAGAGGGTGACCTGGCCCTGGCTGCGGCGCGGCTCTATGCCTGCCTTCACCGGGCTGCCACATCCGACAGGCCGCGCATTGCCGTGGCGCCGATCCCGACCACCGGCATCGGCGCCGCGATCAACGACCGGCTGCGCCGCGCGGCGGCCTGAAACGGGCTGCTATCCGCCCCCGCAGCGTACTTCGCCGCTTCCCGCGCTGGTGATGGAACAGGTGGCAGTGCCGGCAATGTCCACGTCGCCGCTGCCGATCACCGATACTGTTGCTTCCCCGCTCACCGGGATTTCGACGTCGCCCGATCCGGTTACGGAGACGTTGGCAATGGCAGTGCGCAGCCCGCCCGCATCGACATTGCCCGATCCTTCGACCGTTACCGCCACTTCGCGCACGGCGCCCTTCGCGTTGATGTCGCCCGAACCGGACAGGGCAAGCTCGGCCCTGTCCACTTCCAGGCTGTCGACCACGATGTCGCCCGATCCGTTGAGCATGGCCGAAAAAGCCTCGCCCCGCACCTGGTCGATCAGCACGTCGCCCGATCCGTCGAGCGCGATCCGTTCGATCCGCGGCATGGTGATGCGGAAGGTCACATCGGCGGAATCGCTGCCGCCGAAGGAGAGGCCGTCACGCGGGCGCATGAGCAGCCGGCCGTCCTCGACCAGCGCTTCCACCTGCTTGAGCGCATCGGGCGGACCTTCGGCCACGACCGAGAAATCCTCGCCATAGGAGATGCTCACGTCGAGCGGGCCGGTCACCGAGACTTCGTCGAAGCCGGACAGGGCGAAGGCGACTTCCCCGTCCTGCTCGTCTGCGCGCAGGATGCGCGGCTCGTCATCGTCAAGGCTGATGACGATTGCCCCGGCACCGGCGGCTGCCGCGCCGCCAAGGGCCACGGCCAGGATCATGTCACGCTTGCTCGGTCGCGGTTTTTCGGTCGGCACCGGAAAGTCCCCCTGCTCCTGTCAATCGTCCCGCTGCCGTTCGGCGGGGATGGTCGGGATCAGCGCGTCCATTTCCCGGCGCAGGGCAATCGCCTCGCGGCAGGCCTGGTCATCGCCGTCTTCGCAATCCTCGACCTTGTCCGCGTAGTCGCGCTGCAGGCGGCCAAGCTGTTCCTCGCGCCGGCGGATCTCGCGGCCGCGGTTCTCGTCGGCTTCGGACTGGCTGGTGGTGGCCAGGTCCACCGCTCCGCTGGCAATGCGGACCGGCGCGGTCACCACGTCGGCCACGGTGCTCAGGCAACCGCCAAGCAGGATCGGCGCAGCGGCACACAGAACCATTCGCAAGCGCATCGGCTGTTCCTCGAGGAACGGGAGATCCCGCCACAATGGCCCGTTGGCGCCGAACCTGCAATGGCGGATCGGCGAACGCCCTGTTGTGCAGGTCCTCGGTGCGGTCAGTCCTCCGGCTCGACCGGCGGTGCCGGATCACCTTCGGAAGCGGGACGACGTTCGCACACCAGGGTGCCTGAACCCATCGACTGTACCTTGCAGCGCGCCCCGCCACGCACGGTGACATCGCCCGATCCCATGATTCGCGCCTTTACCTCGCCATCACAGGCGAAAACCGCATTGCCCGATCCGGCGATGGTTACGCGGGCCTTTTCCACTTCGACCTGGGCCATTTTCGCGCTGCCGCTGCCGGCCACGGACAGGTCCAGCCGGCGGACGGTGCCGCTGGCCTTGAACTTTCCCGAGCCCGCGATCGAAAGGTCCAGCCGGTCCGCCGCAATATCGCGGGCCAGGATGCGGCCCGACCCGGCGATGACCACTTCGGCTTCCCCGGCCAGCCTTTCCACCGTGATCTCGCCCGATCCGGCAATGGTGACCTTGTTCAGTGCGGGCAAGGTCACGTTGATGGTGGCGATGCTCTCCTTGTCGCTGCCAGCCGTGTCGTTGCCGGTGTTGTCGCTCGACACCTGCAGCGCGCCGTCCTTCAGCCGGAACCGCAGCCGCTCCCTGGCGGCTTCACCGCCCTGGATGGAGATGGTGAAATCCTCCCCCTCGCCCACCACCAGGCTGTCCGCGCCGGCCAGTACCAGTTCGACCGGCGCTTCGCCGGACATGTCGAGTTCGTCCAGCGGCACGCCGCCCACCATGGCCATGCCTTTGCCCGGGCCGTGCCCGAAATTGACGCCATCCCAGCCAAAGCGGACTTTCCCGTTCCTGCGTGCCGCGGCCATCACGCCGCTCATCGCCGCCATGGCCACGACAGGGCCAACGGTGCGGAACATCTTCTCGAAGCCTTTGCCGCTCATGATGCACTCCTGTAGCTGTGTATTAATGCACTGATACAGGAGAGGCCTCTCCGGGGCAAATGCGCCGGTCGAGCGGAATCGCACTTCATCGACCTGCGCAAGCCTTGCGGGCATGCAAAAAGGGCCGCCCCGGCATGCGGTGCGGCCCTTTGTGTTGCCTTCAATGCCTTTG
>CAZTED010000073.1:5433-13441 GCA_964612175.1 uncultured Sphingomonadaceae bacterium | reverse complement strand
CGCTCCAGGCGCTGCAGTTCCAGCGCCGCTTCGGCGTGGAGGCGGGCGAGAGCGCAGGCTTCATCGGCATTGGCGATCCGGTGCTCGATGGTGTCGCGGTCACCCGCGGGGGCGGGCCCCGGCGCAGTGGCGGCAACAGCGCGCCCGCGCTGCAGGTGGCACAGGCCTTCGCGGCGGGCGAGGGGGCCATGGCGGATGGCGCACTGGCCAGCGTTGCCGCGCTGAAGCGCCTTGCCCGGCTGCCCGGCACGGCGGTGGAGCTGGAACAGATGCGGCAGGTGCTGGGCGTTGGCCGGGAGGCGGTGCTCACCGGCACGGCCGCCACCGAGACCGCGGTCAAGCAGGCGGACCTGGGGCAGGCCGCCATCATCGCCTTTGCCACCCATGGCCTGCTGGCGGGCGAGGTCGAGGGCGCCAGCGAGCCCGGCCTGGTGCTGACCCCGCCCGCTGTGGCCAGCCCGGTGGATGACGGGCTGCTGACCATGTCGGAGATCACCGACCTCAGGCTCAACGCGCAATGGGTGATCCTGTCAGCCTGCAACACCGCTGCCGGAGACGGGACGAGCGGCGCCCCGGGGCTTTCCGGGCTGGCCAAGGCCTTCTTCCTGGCCGGCGCGCAAAGCCTGCTCGCCTCGCACTGGCCGGTGCGTGACGATGTCGCCGCCCGGCTGACCGTGCGGACCATCGCCATTGCCCGCGACAATCCCGCGCTCTCGCGGGCCGAGGCGCTGCAACGGGCCATGCGCGAGATCCGCGACGATCCGGCGGCGGACAGCGACCGGGATACCTGGGCCCACCCCAACGCCTGGGCCCCCTTCACCCTGATCGGCGATGCCGGCTGACTGGGCCGACTGACTGGGCCGACTGACTGGGCCGACTGACTGGGCCGGCTGACCGCAGGGCCAACGGCTCGTCGCACGTGGGGCACGGCTGGAACGCATGGAACAGTGTCCTGTGCGCGAAAAATCACCGGGGTTGCACAAGGGCGCGCAAGGCCTGCCGGCAAGGGACCGGCGCAAGATCGGAGGGTAGCAAAGAGCAGCCCTTGCCGTGCCACGGCGGGCGGGGTGTAGGAAAGGTTTGGGGGGTGTTGGAGAGGTATTCTGTGGGGATTAGGGATACAGCCGCCGGAATTCCACGGTCAAATGAGCCACTTGGCCGCCGCTTGGTAAGCTCTATCTGATTGCCCCTGCTCTATGACATTCGCGGCTTGTGCCAAGATGTTAAGCAGATAGCCGAACTCATCCTTGTGGCTGACCACAGCCGTCAACGCGGGAGGAGTCTCGAGCAGCGCAAGATCGTGAAACATTGCGGACGCCGGATAAACCGCGTTGTGGTGATTGCTTACAAACTCAAAAACGGCATCCCGCCCATCGACGTGCACAAGAGCATCGACCTCCCATTTGTGGGTTGAGGGGCCAAAGATATGAGCTTCCCGCTCCACCTTATGGTGACCAAAAATTCGGTCCAGGCGGGAGTATAAGTGGTCAATGACGTCGCTTTGCGAAAGGCGGTCGATACTGTTCATGGCCTTCGTAACCAATTGCCACGACGCAGCGCCAATTTCCGCGATGGCCGCCGCCAGTTCATCGGCGGAGACTTCCGTCATAATTGCCCGGCTGTCGTGCCAAGCCCCAACAGAGCCCGCAACCTTCCGTGCGTTGCTAGAGAAAAATCGGCTACCGCCGACGTTGTCCAATTCCCTGTAGCCTAGGCCATTATCGCTTACCGAAAAACCACCCAAGGCCCTTTCGACCTTCACGACAACATTGGCCCCACTCGGATAGAAGAATGGAAGACTGACATGCCTTGAAGCCCCCCAAGAGCGGACATGCATAAGGTCCGCGACCGCATGGGCAACCGCGTCGTCTAGGGCCATGTCTGGCGGGGCAATTTTCTCCATTATTACACGATCTTACCTTGCCATGGAGGCGGGAGCATCGAGACTAGACCATTGATTCTAAATAACTTGCCAGTAAGGTCAAGCAATTCCGCAAAGGTTGCCGGGTCCGTTTCAAGCTGCTCGGCATAGGGAAGATTCCCCTCGATCATACGCCCTTGATCCTCCAGAAAATTTTTGCGGAAGGGGTGGAAGTGCGATCCTCGAATTATTTTCCGCTGCACCCCTCTGACTTTGGGGTCTTTGTGCACATCCTGAAGGGGGCGCCATTCGATCCGGGTTAGCGGTATCCTAGTTCGCATACCCGGCCTACCGACTTCGAGTTGCATAAGAACGTCCCTCTCCCAACGCTCTTTATTGCATTTTATCCGCAGCCCGAAATTTCCAATCGTTACCTCCGCAATGTCCAGAGGCACGATAATGGACCACTCTTGATCAACTGGATTCGGCTCCCCCCAAACAAATGGCCCAGGGAAATCTTTCCATGATTCAACAAGGGTCACATAAGGGCTCAACATTGGGCCACGCTTATCGCGCCTTTTGCTTAGAGTCGATCCATGCGGCTGGCCGCGCAGAGGACTCGACTCCTTTCCCCCTAAGCACCACCTAAGAGACGACAGGAGAGACTATGCCAACTTTCAATTCCAGTGCCATCAAGCGCGCTGAATACGATCCCGAATCGATGCGGCTAAAGCTATGGTTTCCAGAGGGTGGGCCATACGATTTCTGTCGCGTGCCCCAGCACATTTGGGATGGTCTGCTCAACGCACGATCAAAGGGCACTTTTTACAACGATCAAATCCGCGACCGTTACCAGTGCTAATCTTCGTTCACTGTTAGATCCGGGGACAACATACCTAACTAAACCCGATCTGGCCCCATGAATTCCCGGACGCTAAACCAAAATCTCAATCCTCCGCCCCAGCCTGCCCTTCAACACACCGGGAGATCGGACCGGGCGGGTTCCCATTCCACCCTAACCCCCACCCGCCGCAGCACCCTCCGCGATCAGCGCACGGGCTTCCTCGCTGCCCCAGTCATAGGCGCCCAGCATCCGCCACACCTCCTTGCCCTCGGCATCATAGAGCACGGTCAGGGGCAGCACGCTGCCGCCGCCGAACTTGAAGGCCAGGTCATTGGTCTGGTCCATCCAGCGCGGCAGGTTGGCAAGGCCATGGCGCTCGAAGAAGGGGACCACGGCCTCGGCGCCGTTCATGTCCTCGCTCACCGTCAGCACCCGCACGGTTCCGTCCAGTTCCCCGGCAAGGTCATCCAGCAGCGGCATTTCCGCAACGCAGGGCGCGCACCAGGTGGCCCAGAGGTTGAGCAGCACCGGCTGGCCGGTCGCCTCGGCCAGGGCCAGCGTGGTGCCGTCAGGATCGGTCAGGGTGACCTCGGGCAGGGGATCGCCGGCAAATGTGCGGTCAAGGATGCCGGTGAAGGCGTGCTCCCCGGTTTCCGAAGAGACTTCTTCCCCGCCTTGCGCCGCTTCCCCCGCACCGTTATCGCAACCCGCCAGAGCGGCTGCCATCAGGCAGGCGAAGGCAATGGTGCGGGTGTTCACTTTGAGCAAGGTCAGTTCCTCCAACGCGATGTGGGGCGGGCGGTTCGCCGAGGGGCCTTCCGCTATCATGCGCGAGATTAATGCCTCGATCCCGTTCGACAAGGCCCTGTGGCGGCAGGATATCGCCGCCAGCCGCGCCCATGTGGCCATGCTGGCCGCCTGCGATATCGTGAGCGGGGCGGATGCCGAGGCGATCCTTGGCGGGCTGGAACAGGTCGCCGCGGAATACGAGGCGGACGGGGTGCCCGAGGACTGGGACCTCGAAGACATCCACATGACCACCGAAAGCCGCCTTGCCGAACTGATCGGTCCGGCCGCAGGGCGCCTGCACACCGCGCGCAGCCGCAACGATCAGGTGGCGACCGATTTCCGCCTGTGGGTGCGCGATGCCATCGACCAGGCCGATGCCGGGCTCAAGGCACTGCAACAGGCGCTGGTGGCGCAGGCGGGGGTCCATGCCGGATCCATCATGCCCGGCTTCACCCACCTGCAGACCGCGCAGCCGGTTACGTTGGGCCACCACCTGATGGCCTATTACGAGATGATCCGGCGCGATCGCAGCCGCTTTGCCGATGCCCGCGCGCGGCTCAACGTCAGCCCGCTCGGCAGCGCGGCTCTGGCTGGAACGGGCTTTCCGATCGACCGGCACATGACGGCGCAGGCGCTGGATTTCGATGCGCCGATGCGCAACAGCCTCGATGGCGTGTCGGACCGCGATTTCGCGCTCGATTACCTGTCCGCCGCCGCCCAGTGCAGCCTGCACCTGTCGCGGCTGGCGGAGGAGTTCGTGATCTGGGCCAGCCAGCCGTTCGGCTTCGTGCGCATGGCCGACAGCCTGTCCACCGGCAGCAGCATCATGCCGCAGAAGAAGAACCCCGACGCGGCAGAGCTGGTGCGCGGCCATGCCGGGCGGATCACCGGCTGCCTCGTGTCCCTGATGGTGACGATGAAGGGCCTGCCGCTCGCCTATTCCAAGGACATGCAGGACGACAAGCCGCCGGTGTTCGAGTCGGCGAACCTGCTCGGCCTGTCGATCGCGGCGATGACCGGCATGGTCGCAGGCAGCACCTTCCGCACCGACCGGATGCGCCAGGCAGCCGAGCTTGGCTATGCCACGGCCACCGACCTTGCCGACTGGCTGGTGCGGCAGGCGGGCATCCCCTTCCGCGAGGCGCATCACATTACCGGCGCGGCGGTGAAGCTGGCCGAAAGCCGCGGCATTGCGCTGGACGAGCTGCCGCTGGCGGACCTGCAGGCGATCGATGCCCGCGTTGACGAGCGGGTATTTGCTGCGCTGTCCGTGGAAGCATCGGTGGCCGCGCGCGCCAGCTACGGCGGCACCGCGCCAGACCAGGTGCGCGCCCGGGTGGCCGAGGCGCAGGCCGAACTGGAGGCTGAGGGATGAGCAAGCCCGCCGCGATCATGTCTGCCACGCTGCTGGCGCTGGCCCTTGCCGGCTGTGGCCGCATGGGCGCTCTGGAGCCGCCGCCGGGCGAGAGCCTGCCGCCGGCCCCCTATGGCGCGAACGAACCGCCAAGTGCCGACGACCTGCTGCGCACGCCGCCCGTGGCGGCACCCGAACGCAGCGTCGAACTGCGCAGCGTATCCGAAGAACGCGAGGATGATCCTTTCGATCTCCCGCCCGAAGGCTAAGACGAAAGCACCCATGGACCATTTCGAATTGAGGAACGGCGAGCTCTACGCCGAGGACGTGCCGATGGCGCGCATCGCGGACGAGTTCGGCACGCCCGTCTACATCTATTCCCGTGCCACGCTGGAACGGCACGCGCGCGTGTTCCGCGAGGCGCTGTCGGGCCTCGAGAAGCCGCCGCACCTGGCCTTCGCGGTCAAGTCCAATCCCAACCTCGCGGTGCTCAGGGTCATGCAGCGCGAAGGCTTTGGCGCGGACGTGGTTTCGGGCGGGGAGCTGGCGCGGGCGCTGGCCGCAGGGATGCCGGCCGCCGACGTGGTGTTCTCGGGCGTCGGCAAGACCGCGGCGGAACTCGCCATGGGTCTCGACAAGGGCATCGGCCAGTTCAACATCGAGAGCGAGGAAGAAGGGATCGAGCTGGCCGAGCTGGCCGAGGCGCGCGGCCTCAGGGCCCGCTGCGCGCTGCGCGTGAACCCGGATATCGATGCCGGCACGCACGAGAAGATCTCCACCGGCAAGGCCGACAACAAGTTTGGCGTGCCGATCGACATGGCGGTGGCCATGTACCTGCGCCTGTCGCAGCGCCCGGGCCTGGAAATGCGCGGGCTGGCGGTCCACATCGGCAGCCAGCTGTCGGACCTGAGGCCGCTGGAACTCGCCTTCGAGAAGCTGGGCGCGCTCTTGCAGCAGATCCGCAGCCACGGCGGCACGGTGACCCATGTGGACCTGGGCGGCGGCCTTGGCGTGCCCTATCGCGCCGGCGAAGTGCTGCCGAGCCCGGCGGAATACGGCCACATGGTAGCCCGCGTGACCCGCGGCTGGGACGTGACCCTGATGTTCGAGCCGGGTCGCGTGATCGCCGGCAATGCCGGTGTCCTGCTGACCCGCGTGATCAGGGTGAAGCGCAATGGCAACCGCGTGCCCTTCGTGATCGTCGATGCCGCGATGAACGACCTGGCGCGCCCGGCGCTGTATGGTTCGTGGCACGATTTCGATGCGGTCAGGCCCAGCGGTGACCGGATGGTCGCCAATATCGTCGGCCCGATCTGCGAGACCGGCGACACCTTCGCCATGGACCGTCCGATCGATGCGGTGGAGCGCGGCGACCTGGCGATATTCCGCACCGCCGGGGCCTATGGCGCGACCATGGCCAGCTCCTACAACTCGCGCGGCTTCGTGGCAGAGGTGATGGTGGACGGCGACAAGGTGGCCTCTGTCGCCGACCGCATCCTACCCGCAGAGATCACCGCAGCCGAACGCGTGCCGGAATGGCTCGACTGAGATGAGGAGCCTGCCCCTGTTCCACCGCATTGCCGGCCAGCCGGTGGTGGTGCTGGGCGAAGGACCGATGGCCGAACCCAAGCGGCGGCTGGTGGAGCGGGCAGGGGGCGAGGTGATCGGCGAACTGGCCGACGGCGTCGATCGCGGCGCGCGCCTTGCCTTCATCGCGCACGAGGATGCCGCCATGTGCGAGGCCGATGCCATCCGTGCGCGCGGGGCCGGACTGCTGGTCAACGTGGTCGACCGGCCGGACCTGTGCGATTTCACCACCCCCAGCATCCTTGACCGTGACCCGGTCCTGGTCGCCGTGGGGACAGACGGCGCATCTGCCGGCCTTGCCAAGCAGCTGCGGTTGCGGCTGGAAGCGCTGCTTCCGGCAGACCTTGGCGAACTGGCGCTGCGGCTGGGTCGCGCGCGGGCGGCGATCAAGGCGCGCTGGCCGCAGATGGCCGAGCGCCGGCAGGCGCTGGACCGCGCCCTGACCACTGGCGGCCCGCTCGATCCGCTGTCCGCCGGCGCGGCGGCGCGCATCGAAGGGTGGCTGGCGGGCGAAGGCGGCAAGGCCGCGAGCGGCAGGGTCGAAATCGTCCTGGCCAGCACCGATCCGGAAGACCTGACGCTGCGGCAGGCGCGGCTGCTGGGCAGTGCCGACGCGGTCCTCTATGACCCCGCCATCCCGGCGGCGCTGCTTGACCGTGCCCGCGCCGATGCCTTTCGCGCTCAGCTTCCGTTCACCGGCCGGGAACCAGAAGGCCTTGTGATCGTTCTCCGGTTTCGGCCAGGTCTGACCGACATTACAGCATCTTGATTTCACGCCGGGCGGCTCTGCCGCCAATCTCTCTCCCGGCGGGCAATCACGCCCGCCCATTGAGGAGAACCGGCATGAAGTTCCTGCCCAAGATCGATCTGGCCACCCTGCCTGATCTCACCACCAACCTCGTCGGCATGTTCGGCCGCACCAACAATCCGGGCCATGACGATTCGATCGTGGTGCTGGCCACCATTGTCTACGAAACCCATCCCGGCGGCGGCCTGATCTGAGCCGGGGCCGAGCGATGCGAGTTCACCCCGCCATCGCCGCGCTGCGGAGCGACCGCGCTCCGCAGCGCGAGGCGCAGGCCGCGATGCAGCAGGCGCTCGATGCCTGGCGCGAGGAGGCCGGCATGTCTGCCGCGCTGGCGGAGTTCCGCCGCTTTGGCGAGGGCGCCCCGCTTGAAGCCTGCCCGGCGCTGGAAGCGATCTTCACCACGCAGCACCAGGCCGAGGCGGTTGCGGCGTCGCTCGTCAGCCATTTCTGCCGCGCGATCGCGGCCAATCCGCTGGGCCACCCTCCGTTCCGCAACGGCTATGACGGGCGCGCCGCCACGCTGCTGCTGGCCAAGGCCGGACGCGCCCAGTTGCTGCTGCAATCGCGCGAGCCGGGCCGCTTCGAATTCACCACCGCCACCTACAGCGATGCGCTGCGTTATGACGCGGTGCTGGCCGGAAGTGCGCGGGCGCGCATCGTGCGCATCCACGGCCCGGGTGATCCGGTTTCCTTCGCCGCCGAGGCGATCACGCTGGAAGGCGGGGTCAGGCTGGCCTTCGACTGCAATACCGAGACCCTGCAGAC
>CAZTED010000073.1:0-5333 GCA_964612175.1 uncultured Sphingomonadaceae bacterium | reverse complement strand
CGGCGCGTGGTCACCTTGCGCCTGCTGCAGGCACCCGAAAGGCCGCAGCCAAGCCGCGAATACTGCCTCGACAGTGGCCGCCTGCTGCACATGTCGGCGGGCACGCTGGCGGCCAGCCGGCGCGAGATGATGGCTGCGCTCCTCGGCCGGATGGAACGGCCCGAGGCAGCCCCGGTGCTGGCCCGCATGGCCACGCATGAGCACGAGGAATCGCTGCGCTGGCAGGCCCTGCGCGAATGCCTGGCGCTGGACACGGCGCAAGGCTTTGCCACCTTGTCGGCCATTGCCCGCGACAGTGCCGATCCGCTGAGCGACCCCGCCAGCGCCCTGCGTGCCCGGCTGATCGAACAATATCCGCAACTGCGCGAAGTGGAGAGTGCCTGATGCCCCGCGTAATCGATTATGCCGACGATACCGCCTGCTCGCTGGAGGACTGCATCGCCGGGCTGAACGAAGCCGGGTTCCACCCGCAGGAGGAAGACAGCCTGCTGGGCGCGGCGCGCTGGCTGCGCCGGCTGGGCAACAACCGCGATTTCCTGGCCGAAATGATGATCGCCGAACTCAAGGCACCGCTTGGCGGGGAGGAGGATGCCAGCACCTATGGCGCGCAGGTGGTGATGCTCTCGCCGCTGGGGCGCGAGTATTTCCTGCGTGCCAATTTCTGGCCGGGACGGCAGGACCACATGTTCCGCGCCTCGGGCCACGGGGCTTTCAGCTATGAACTCCCGCATGACCACAATTTCGATTTCCTGACCGTCGGCTACTTCGGGCCCGGCTATGCCTCGGACTATTACGAGTACGACTACGAAGCGGTCGCGGGGGTTGTCGGCGAGAAGGCGGGCCTGCGCTTCATCGAGCGCTCGACCCTCGATCCGGGCAAGCTGATGCACTATCGCGCCCATGTGGACGTGCACTCGCAACTGCCGCCCGAAAGCCTCTCGGTCTCGGTCAACATCATGCATTCCGGCGGGGCCCAGGGCTGGCTCGACCAGTACAGCTTCGATGTCGAACAGGACGAGGTGGCCAGGGTCATCAGTCCCGGCGGCAGCGAGATATTCCTGCGCGTGGCGGTGGGGCTGGAACATGGCGAGGCGCTGGACCTGGCGGAAAACTTCGCCCGCAGCCATGTCAGCGAACGGATGCGGCTGGTCGCACTGGAGGCGCAGGCGGGCATCATGGATGTTTCGGGCCGCGATGCCCTGTGGCGGCGTGCGGAAGGTAACGGCAGCCGCCTGATCGCAGGCGAGGCCGCGCGGCGACGGCGCGAGCTGGAGGCTGCCTAGAACAGACCCCCGGCCAGCCGGTCGATCGCGCCCTGCAGGATCACCGCGGCGGCGTGGCTGTCTATCCGCGTGGCGCGCTTGGCCCGGCTGAAATCCTGCGCGATCATGTCGCGCTCGGCCGCGGCGGTGGACCAGCGCTCGTCCCACAGCAGCACCGGCAGGCCGAGGCCGATCTCGGCCGAGGCAAGGTTGCGGGCGAAGGCTCGGCTGGCCTGGGCGCGGGCGCCCGATGTGCCGTCCATGTTCAGCGGCAGTCCGATGACCACGCCCCTTACGCCGCGCGATGCGACCAGCTCTGCCAGCACGGCCTTGTCGCGACCGAACTTGCCGCGCGGCAGGGTCTTGCCCGGCGAGGCAAAGCGCCAGTCCGGGTCGCACAGGGCAAGGCCGATGGTCTGGGTGCCAAGGTCGATGCCGAGCAGGGTGCCGCCTTCCTCTGGCAGCGCATCGCGGAAGGCGATCGCATCCTCGGTCACCAGCGCGCCGGTCATCACCGGGCAGCGGCGGCGTGGCTGCGCATCCGGCGGGTCACGTCTGCACGCAGGTTGGCCCAGAACAGCGGGATGTCATAGGTGTGGTAGTTGTTGCCGGGCAGGACATAGGATCCGAGTTCCGGCGGATCGCCGATCAGCAGCAGGCCGCTTGCCGGATCGCACCGGGCCGGTACGGCACCTGCCACCAGGCTGCCATCGGACAGGTCGTCTTCCGGCACCAGCGTGCCATAGTTTCGGCTCATGTCGGCAATGCCGCCGGCGGCACCTGTCAGCGGGTTGACGCACAGGATCGGGTCCGACGCCCCGCGCGGCTGGCCATCTTCACCGGGCTCTGCGGCATAGCGATCGAGGAACTGGCCGGGCTCTGCCGGTTCGGCAAAGCTGGCCCAGCTGACGATGCAGCGGGACTGGTCGGGCGCGTCGCAGGCCGGCAGGGGCAGGGCAGGCAGGTCATGCGCGACAGAGATCGGCCAGCCGATGGGATAGGCCATGGCCACCCGCGCGGCGAGCGGCGTTCCGGCCACTTTCTCGCGCAGCAGCCGCAGCACGTGGCCCGCGCCCTGGCTGTGGCCGGCTATGACGATCGGCGTATCGGCATCGAGGCTGGCCACGAAATAGTCGAAGGCCTGCGCCACGTCGCCATAGGCGGCGTCAAGGGCGCGGGTGGCATCTTCCGAATCGGACAGGAAGGCGCCGAAAGCCGCCTGGCGATAGCGCGGCACCCAGATTTCGGTTGCCGGGTTGAAGGCACTGGCCATCGCGCGCACGAATTGCCGGGCCAGGTCGCCCGATGCCTCGTCGGAAAGGGCGGCATTCCAGCCATGGCCACTGTAGAAGCTGGTCGGATGGACGAAGAACACCGCAAAGCGGGGCAGGCCGGGCGTGGCGGGATCCTCGCTGGGCAGCGGCTGCGCGGTGGGCAGTGACAGCTCTGTGTCGAGCGCCGGTTGCCACCGCGCCGGATCGGCCGGCGCACCCATGCCGGGGCGCGATATCCACATGGCGGGGTCGGCATAGGCATTGTCGGCCAGGGCCGGCTGCTGGGTGAAGGGGTCCGCTGGCACGAGCGCCAGCCGGGTCAGCTCGTCACCATAAAGCCTGAGCGCGAACAGCGCCGCCGCCGACAGCATGATCAGCGCGACGATGGTATAGAGGAACCTACGCATGGCCGGGCGGTGCTCCTTGCGCCGTCCCCGCAGGCGGCGCGGATGGTGCGGCAGCGGCCTTTGCCTCGGCCTCCACCTCATCGAGCTCGGCATTCTTTTCCGAGCGACGCTCCAGCGCGACCTTGATCATCGCCAGCAGGGGATCGGCCAGGAACAGCCCGGCAATTCCGAACAGGATGCCCATGACCAGCTGCATGGCCAGCACCAGGGCCGGGGCCAGGTCCACCGTCTTCTTGGCGATCAGCGGGATCACCACGTAGCCATCGAAGGTCTGCACCACGAAATAGACGAGGATCGTGTACAGCCCCATCTCGTAGCCGCCGGAAAAGCCCACCAGCACCATCAGGATGCCGGAGATGAAGGCGCCGATATTGGGGATGAAGGCCAAGAGGCCGGTCAGGATCGACAGCAGGGCCGCCATCGGCACGCCATAGATCGCAAGCATCAGGTAGGTGATGATGCCTTCGAACACCATGCCCACCAGTCGGCCGAACATCAGCCGGCGCATGGTATAGGCCATGCGGCTGGCCAGCAGGTGGAAATCGCTGCGACGATGGGCCGGCAGCATCCATGCGACGCCGCGTTCATAGAGGCGCGGCTCCAGCGCCACATAGATGCCGATGATCATCACCAGCACCAGCGTGGTCAGGCCGCCGAGGATGCCGCCGAGCGCGCGGGTCACGGTGCCAAACCCGCTCAGCGCCTGTCCGATCAGGCTCTGGACGCTGTTCATCTCGATCCGGAAGCCCTGGCCGTCGAGCCAGGCGATTGCCTGGTTGGCCTGTGCCTCGATGATCGACGGGAACTGCGCTGCCTCGCGGCTGATCTGCTGGCCGGCGAACATCACCAGCCAAACGGTAAAGGCGACCGCGCCCAGCAGCACGATAAGCACCCGCCAAAGCCGGTCGATCTTGAGCGCACGGCCAAGCAAGCGCGCACCGCCGTCGATCATCGCGGCAAAGACCAGCGCACCGAAGATCACCAGCAGGCTGTGCGAGATGTAGACCGCCAGCATGGTCAGGCCGACCATGGCGATCCACACCGCTGCGCGGCGGATCTCCACCCTCAGGTCCGCGCTGCTGATGCGGGTGGGGCTGGGGCCGAGTTGCTGGTCCTCCGTGTCCCTGTCGGCATTGAACGGGTTCTTGCTCATTGCCTGTCTCCTGTTGGTGCCAGCGGCGGGCGCAGGCTGGTGAAGGCGCGATCAGGCCTGAGTGCGGGCCACCATGTCAAGGGATTGAGGCTGGCACGCCCGTCGAGCGAGAAGGTGATGAACTCTGCCCTGCCGCCGACATCGGCCATCGGCACCGGCCCGCCAAGGCCATTGCCGCCTTCAAGCGCGCTGGGGGCGCGGCTGTCGGCGGAATGGTCGCGGTTGTCGCCCATCACGAAGACATGGCCCGGCGGCACGGTGATCTCTTCGAAGTTGTCGAGGCCCTGCTCGCGATGGTCGATGATCAGGTAGCTTGCGCCATTGGGCAGGGTTTCGCGGAAAGTCGGCGGTTCCAGCACTTCGGTGCCGTCCTCCAGCCGCACGCGATAGGGCTCGAACACCTCCAGGCACGGGGCCTTGGTGCCGAACATGGTGTCGCACTGGTTCTGGTTTGCCAGCGGCAGGCGCACCGGCGGCTCGACCGCCTGCGGCACCGGCACGCCATTGAGGACGATCTGGCCCTCGACCATGGCGATCCGGTCTCCCGGCAGGGCGACCACGCGCTTGATGTAGTCCTCCGCGCGGTCGGGCGGGACCACGATCACCACGTCGCCATATTCGGGCGTGGCGGGCGCGATCCGCCAGGTGTCGCGCGGCAGCATGTGGAAGCTGGCCGATACCCACGACCAGCCATAGGGATACTTGCTGACCACCAGCCGGTCGCCCACCATCAGGTTCGGCACCATGCTGGCGCTGGGAATGTAGAACGGCTTGGCGATGAAGGTGTGGAATGCCAGCACCGCCAGCAGCATCAGTGCCAGCCCGCGCGCTTCGGCGATCCAGTTGATCGCTTCCCGCTTCTTGCCCTCGCTCATGCCGGGTGCGCCTCGATGATGACGAAGGCCTGGGCAAAGGGATGGTCGTCGGTCATGGTCAGGTGGATGGTTACCGTATGGCCTTCGGGGGTCAGCTCAGCCAGCCGCAGGGCCGCGCCGCCGGTCAGGTGCAGGGTCGGCGCGCCCGAACGGGCATTGACCACGCCGATGTCCTTCATGAACACGCCGCGCTTGAATCCGGTCCCGACCGCCTTGCTGAAGGCCTCCTTGGCGGCAAAGCGCTTGGCATAGGTGCCAGCGCGGGTGTGCGGACGGCTGGCGGCCTTGGCCCGCTCCACCTCGGTGAACACGCGGTTCTCGAACCGCTCGCCATAGCGGGCGAGCGAATTGGCGATCCGGTC
>CAZTED010000072.1:11012-13693 GCA_964612175.1 uncultured Sphingomonadaceae bacterium | reverse complement strand
ATGGGTAACGAACCGCAGCATTTCCTCCCCGAGATCGAGGGCCAGGACGGACCGCAGCCCGGTCCTTCCTGGGCCAATCCGCGCTGGCCGCTGGCCGATGCGGGCAGCGACCTTGCGGCGGCAATGGACCCCACGGCCATGCGGCTGGTGGTGGAACAGGCTGCTGCCCGGGCCGGCAAGCCGGTGGACCAGGCATCCATCGTGGAAGCGGCCAATGCCTCCATCCGGGCGATGATGCTGGTGCGCACCTATCGCGTGCGCGGCCACCTTGCCGCCAACCTCGATCCGCTGGGCCTGACCAAGCAGGACCTGCCGGCCGACCTCACGCCCGAATACCACGGCTTTGCCGGCGAGGCGCTGGACAAGCCGGTCTACCTTGGCGGCACGCTGGGCTTCGAATGGGCCACGGTGCGCGAACTGGTGGAGACGCTGCGGCAGAACTACTGCGGCTATGTCGGCCTTGAATACATGCACATCGCCGACGTCGAGGAGCGCCGCTTCCTGCAGGAGCGGATCGAGGGGCGCGACAAGGTCATCACCTTCACCCCCGAAGGCAAGAAGGCGATCCTGGCGGCGGTGATCCGCGGCGAGGAATACGAGAAGTTCCTCGGCCGCAAGTACGTGGGAACCAAGCGTTTCGGCCTTGATGGCGGCGAGTCCATGATCCCGGCGCTGGAAGCCGTGATCAAGTATGGCGGCGCGCTGGGCGTGCGCGAGATCGTCTATGGCATGGCCCACCGCGGCCGCCTCAACGTGCTCGCCAACGTGATGGCCAAGCCCTACCGCGTGATCTTCCACGAATTCTCCGGCGGCAGCGCCAACCCGGAAGATGTCGGCGGATCGGGCGACGTGAAGTATCACCTTGGCACCAGCACCGACCGCGAGTTCGACGGCATCAAGGTGCACATGAGCCTGGTGCCCAACCCCAGCCACCTCGAAGCGGTCAATCCCGTGGTGCTGGGCAAGGTCCGCGCGCAGCAGGCCATGCACGATGACCTGTCCAAGCACGAAAAGGTGCTGCCGGTGCTGCTGCACGGCGATGCCGCCTTTGCCGGGCAGGGCGTGGTGTGGGAATGCCTCGGCCTGTCGGGCGTGCGCGGCTACAACACCGGCGGCTGCCTGCATTTCGTGATCAATAACCAGATCGGTTTTACAACCAGCCCGCAATTCGCCAGATCATCCCCCTACCCCAGCGATGTCGCCAAGGGCGTCCAGGCGCCGATCCTGCACGTCAACGGTGATGATCCCGAGGCCGTGACCTTCGCCTGCAAGCTGGCGATCGAGTACCGCCAGAAGTTCAAGCGCGACATCGTCATCGACATGTGGTGCTACCGCCGCTTCGGCCACAACGAGGGTGACGAGCCGAGCTTCACCCAGCCGCTGATGTACGAGCGGATCCGCAAGCACGCCCGGGTAAGCGAAATCTATGCCGCGCGGCTGGAAGCCGAAGGCGTGATCGACAGCGCCCACGCAAGCACGGTCCGCGCCGACTTCGTGACCCTGTTCGAGGCGGAGTTCGAGGCCGGCAAGAGCTACAAGCCCAACGAGGCCGACTGGTTCGCCGGGCGCTGGAGCGGGCTGCACAAGCCTGCGGACCCCGAAACCGCCCGCCGCAACGTGGACACCGCGATCAACCCCAAGCTGTTTGAAAGCCTGGGCCGCACGCTCACCACGGTTCCCGAAGGCCTGACCGTCCACAAGACCCTGCAGCGCGTGATCGACGCCAAGAAGGAGATGTTCGACAGCGGCACGGGCTTCGACTGGGCCACGGCCGAGGCGCTGGCCTTCGGCAGCCTTGTCTCCGAAGGCTACAACGTGCGTCTTTCCGGCCAGGATTCCGGCCGCGGCACCTTCAGCCAGCGCCACGCCATCTGGGTCGACCAGAAGGACGAGCACAAGTACATTCCGCTGACCACGCTGCCCCACGGCAAGTTCGAGGTCTACGATTCGGTCCTGTCCGAATTCGGCGTGCTCGGCTTCGAATACGGCTTTGCCCTGGCCGATCCCAAGACGCTGGTGCTGTGGGAGGCGCAGTTCGGCGACTTTGCCAACGGCGCGCAGATCATGATCGACCAGTTCATCGCCAGCGGCGAGGCCAAGTGGCTGCGCGCCAATGGCCTGGTCATGCTGCTGCCGCACGGCTTCGAAGGCCAGGGGCCGGAACACTCCAGCGCCCGCCTCGAACGCTTCCTGCAGCTGTGCGCCAACGACAACATCCAGGTGTGCAACATCACCAGCCCGGCCAACTATTTCCACGTCCTGCGCCGGCAGATGCTGCGCCCGTTCCGCAAGCCGCTTGTCATCATGACGCCCAAGAGCCTGCTCCGGCACCCGATGGCCAAGAGCGCAGCGGCCCGCTTCCAGGGCGAAAGCCACTTCATGCGCATCCTCTCGGACGAGACCGATGTGCCCGATGCCAAGGTCAGGCGGCTGGTGCTGTGCAGCGGCAAGGTCGCCTATGACCTGATGGAGAAGCGCGATGCTGAAAAGCTGGGCGATGTCTCGATCGTGCGGCTGGAACAGCTCTATCCTTTCCCCGGCGAGCCGCTGGCCGTGCGCCTGAAGCGCATGACCGGCCTCAAGGAAGTGGTCTGGTGCCAGGAGGAGCCGAAGAACAACGGCGCCTGGTTCTTCGTCGAAAACCGGATCGAGGATGCGCTGACAGGCGCCGGCCACAAGGG
>CAZTED010000072.1:0-10912 GCA_964612175.1 uncultured Sphingomonadaceae bacterium | reverse complement strand
ACCGAAGCCACGCTTGGCGAATGGCTGAAGCAGCCCGGCGATGCCGTGAAGCTGGACGAACCGATTGCCAGCCTGGAAACCGACAAGGTGGCGGTGGAAGTCCCCTCGCCCGTTGCCGGCATCCTGTCGCAGCAGGTCGTGGCCGTGGGCGACACGGTGAGCGTGGGCGCGCTGATCGCGCTGGTGGAAGCCGGTGACGGCGCTGCGGCCAGGCCCGCCGCTGCCGCACCCGCACCCGCGCCCAGCCCTGCCCCCGCTGCTGCAGCGGAAGAAGACAGCGGCGACCCGCAGACCCTCTCCCCGGCCGTGCGCCGCGCGGTGCTGGAACACGGGCTGGACCCGTCCACCATCAAGGGCACCGGCAAGGACGGCCGCCTGACCAAGGAAGACGTGCTGGCGGCCGCACAGGCCAAGAAGGCGGCGCCCGCGCCTGCCGCCACTGCGCCAGCCGCATCGCCCGCCCCCGCTTCGACGCCTGCCGCCACCGGCGAACGCCGGGAAGAGCGCGTGAAGATGACCCGCCTCAGGCAGACCATCGCAAAGCGCCTCAAGAGCGCGCAGGAAGAGGCGGCCCTCCTCACCACCTTCAACGATGTCGACATGACCGCGGTGATCGAGGCGCGGGATGCCTACAAGGATCTGTTCGCCAGGAAGCACGGCATCAAGCTGGGCTTCATGAGCTTCTTCGCCAAGGCCGCCACGCTGGCATTGAAGGATGTGCCCGCCGTCAACGCCCAGATCCAGGGCGACGAGATCGTCTACTTCGATTACGTCGACCTGTCGGTGGCGGTCAGCGCGCCCAACGGCCTTGTCGTGCCGGTGGTGCGCAATGTCGATGCCATGAGCTTTGCCGAAATCGAGCAGGCGATCGCGGCCTATGGCCAGAAGGCCAAGGACGGCACCCTGACCATGGCCGACATGGCTGGCGGCACTTTCACCATCTCCAACGGCGGCGTGTTCGGTTCGCTGATGAGCACGCCCATCATCAACCCGCCGCAGAGCGCCGTCCTCGGCCTCCACCGGATCGAGGACCGCCCCGTGGCCCGCAATGGCCAGGTGGTGATCCGCCCGATGATGTACATCGCCCTGTCCTATGACCACCGCCTGATCGATGGCCGCGAAGCGGTTACCGCGCTCAAGATCATCAAGGAAGCGATCGAGGATCCGATGCGCCTGCTGATCGATCTGTAACTCCCTGCCCACCAAAAGGAACCGAGGCCGTGAAGATCAGGACGATCATGCTGCTGGCACTGTCTACCGTCCCGCTTGCGGCTTGCGATGCCGCTACGGACATTGCCGGTGATGCCATCCGGGCCGAGGCCCGCAACGCGGTGATCACCCAGTGCCAGGAGGCATCCGAAGGCGCCGGGATCGCGGCCGGGCGCGTTGCCGCGGTGTGCGAATGCAGCGCCGATGCCTTCATGTCCGATGGCTCGTTCACGGTGTCCGATATCGACCCCGCCCGGCTGGAAGAGATCGTCAACACCTGCGTGGTGCAAACCGACGCAACATCTGCGGAGTAAAGCGGTGGCTGACCACACTTACGATTTCGACGTCCTGTTCATCGGTGCCGGTCCCGGCGGCTATGTCGGCGCCATCCGGGCGGCACAGCTGGGGCTGAAGACGGCCTGTGTGGAAAGCCGGGCGACGCTGGGGGGCACCTGCCTCAACGTCGGCTGCATACCGTCGAAGGCCATGCTCCACGCCAGCGAATTCTATGATGCCGCAGCCAATGGCACCATGGCGCACATGGGCATCGACGTGACGCCAAGGCTCAACCTGCCCGCCATGCATGCGCAGCGGATCGACGCGGTGGACAGCCTCACCAAGGGCATCGCCTTCCTGTTCAAGAAGAACAAGGTCACCTGGCTCAATGGCCATGCCAGCTTCGTCGATGCGCACACGGTGAAAGTGGGCGATGCCACGCATACCGCGAAGGAGATCGTGATCGCCACCGGCTCCAGCGTCACGCAGTTGCCGGGCGTGGAGATCGACAACGAAAAGGGCGTGGTGGTCGATTCCACCGGCGGGCTGGAACTGCCGCAAGTGCCCAAGACCATGGTGGTGATCGGCGGCGGGGTGATCGGCCTTGAACTGGGCAGCGTATGGCGCAGGCTCGGCGCGAAGGTCATCGTGGTTGAATACCTCGACCAGCTGCTGCCCGGCATGGACGGCGACGTGCGCAAGGAAGCGGCGAAGATCTTTGCCAAGCAGGGCATGGAACTGCGGCTGTCGACCAAGGTCACCGGCTGCACGGTCAAGGGCAGGAAGGCCACGCTGACGCTGGAACCGGCTGCCGGCGGCGCGGCGGAAACGCTCACTGCCGATTGCGTGCTTGTCGCCATCGGGCGGCGGCCCAATACCGAAGGGCTGAACCTTGATGCCATCGGTCTTGCCACCAACCAGCGCGGCCAGATCGAGATCGACGGGCAGTTCCGCACCGCTGTTCCCGGCGTGCGCGCCATCGGTGACGTGGTGCCCGGCCCCATGCTGGCCCACAAGGCCGAGGACGAAGGCATTGCCGTGGCAGAATGGATCGCCGGGCAGATCGGCATCGTCAACCACGATGTCATCCCCGGCGTGGTCTATACCTGGCCGGAATTTGCCGGCGTCGGCCTGACCGAGGAAGCCGCGCGCGAGAAGGGCGAGGTCAAGGTCGGCAAGTTCCCGATGATGGCCAACAGCCGCGCCAAGACCAATCACGAGCCAGACGGCTTCGTGAAGGTCATCGCCGATGCGAAGACCGACCGCGTGCTGGGCGTATGGTGCATCGCTTCTGTCGCCGGAAGCATGATCGCACAGGCCGCGCAGGCGATGGAATTCGGCGCGACTTCCGAGGACATCGCCTACACCTGCCACGCCCACCCGACCCATGCCGAGGCGATCAAGGAAGCGGCGATGGCGGTGCGGGGCAAGCCGATCCACATGTGATCCCGGCGCAGGGGGCGGGCATGGTCGACCGACTTCGCCAACGCCTCCCTGCCATTGCGGCGCTGGCCCTGCCGGTTGTCGCAGGGATCGCCTGCATGGCGCTGATGGATGCGCCGCCGCGCTACATGGCCACCAACGCGCTTGCGCTCGCCCTGGGCCTTGCCCTGCTGCTCGGCATGCGGGCACCTGCCGGCTATCGCGGGGAGCGGGTGCTGGCAGTGGTGCTGCTGGCGGTGTTGTTCCTGCCGCTCATTGCCGGCCCCTCGGTCAATGGCATTACCCGCTGGATCGCGCTTGGCCCGGTAACGCTCCATGCCGGGATGATCGCCCTGCCCGCCATCGCCGTGCTCGCCGCGCGCGACCGGGACTATGCCGCGCCCCTGCTGCTGGCAGCGCTGCTTGCCGCCCTGCTCCAGCCCGATGCCGCATTGGCCTTTGCCGTGACCCTTGCCGCCGTCGGCGTGCACCATGCCACGCGCGACTGGAAGATGGGTCTTGTCGCCATTGCCGGCTTCATGGGGATGATGGTCGCCACCTTGCGCGGTGAGCTTCCGGCAGCGCCTTTCGTGGAGCGGGTGCTGGTGCAATACGCGATGGAAAGCCCGGCGGCCGCGCTGGGCCTGTTCCTGGCCCTTGTCGCCGGGTTTGTGGCCATTGTCCTGGCCGCACCGCTCGAACGGCCGGCGCGCCTGGCGCTGGGCGGCACGCTGTTCGGTTTTTCGGTGATGGCGCTGATGAACAACTACCCCTCGGCGCTGATCGGCCATGGCGCGGCGCCGATCATCGGCTATGGCCTGGCGCTGGGCCTTGTCAGACGAGAGCAGAGATGACCACGCTTTCCCCCTTCCACCTCGCCTTCCCGGTGCATGATCTTGCCGCCGCCCGCGCCTTCTGGGGCGGGGTGATCGGCTGCCCGGAGGGGCGCAGCAGCGAGCAGTGGGTGGATTTCGACTTTATGGGCCACCAGATCGTCGCCCACCTCGTTCCCGGCTGCGACCGACGCGACGAGGCGGCGAACCCGGTCGATGGCCACGGCGTGCCGGTGCCGCATTTCGGCATCGTGCTCTCGATGGAGAAGTGGCAGGCCCTGGCCGACCGGCTGACCGCCGCCGGGACCGTATTTGCCATTGCCCCCTATATCCGCTTCAGGGGCCAGCCGGGCGAACAGGCGACCATGTTCTTCCGCGACCCCAGCGGCAACGCGATCGAGATGAAGGCCTTTGCCGACCGGTCGAAACTGTTCGCCACCACCTAGCCCGCCGGGGCGCAACAGGCTAAGCTGCGCCATGACCCGCTCCTTCCTCAGCCAGCGCCTGATGCAGCGCTTCGCCCGATGGCACATCTGGCTCGGCTGGCTGGTGGGCGTGCCGGTGCTGATGTGGACGCTCACCGGCCTGCTGATGGCGCTCTACCCGATCGACGAAGTGCGCGGGGACCAGCTGCGCGCCGCGCCGCCGCCGATCGATGCTGCCGAACTGGTATTCCCGGCAGAGCGCATCGGCCCGGTAACCTCCGCCGAGCTGGTGGCGCAGGTGGATGGGCCGGTGTGGATCGTGACCGAGCCCGATGGCGGCCGCTACCGCTATTCCGCGCGGGACGGCTCGCTGGTGCCGCCGGTGATCGAGAGCGAGGCAATCCGCATTGCCGGACAGGCCTGGACAGGAGAGGCAGCGCTGGAAGGTGTGGGCTATTTCCCCGCAGATGCCAGCCCGGGTGACCTCAGGGCCGGGTTCAATGCCTGGCAGGCCCGTTTTGCCGATGGCACCAACCTCTACATCCGCGCCGATACCGGCGAGGTGGTGGCCGTGCGTACCGGATGGTGGCGGTTCTATGACCTGATGTGGGGGCTGCACATCATGGACCTGCAGACGCGCGAGGACACCTCGCACCCCATCCTGATCCTGTTTGCCGCCCTGTCTGTCGCCGGCGCGCTGCTGGGCTGCGTGCTGATGTTCCGCCGGCGCAAGGCCCGGTCCGGACTCGGTCGGAGCCGGTGATCATCCCGCCAGTCATGCCGCCGGTCCTGCCTGCCCCGGTGGAGATCCTGGCCACCGCCCTGTTCGCCCTGTCGGGCGCGCTGCTGGCGGCGCGGCTGAAGCAGACCTTCGTGACCGCCAGCTTCTTTGCCCTTGTCACCGGGGTCGGCGGGGGCACGGTGCGCGATGCCCTGCTCGATGTGCCGGCCTTCTGGCTGCGCGATGCCTGGATTGCCCCGGCCGTGCTCGCCACCGCGCTGATCGCCTGGTTCACCCCGCACCGCTGGTGGGAGGGCAAGCTGCTCGAATGGGCGGATGCGGCGGGCCTTGCCAGCTTCACCGTGATCGGCACGGCCAAGGCCCTGTCACTGGGCGTGGCCCCCGTCCCGGCGGCGATCCTGGGGATCGTTACCGGCTGCGCGGGCGGCGTGATACGCGACGTGGTGGCGGGCGTGCCTTCGATCATCATGCGGCCGGAAATCTATGTCACCGCTGCAGCGGTCAGCGCCGGGCTTACCGTGTCGCTCTATGCGCTGGGCGTGGACGAGGTGCTGACCTGGTCCGTCGCCGCGCTGGCTGGCTTCGCCCTGCGCGGCGCGGCAATGACCTGGAACATCAAGCTTCCGGCCTATTCGCGCGGCGATTGAGGCATCCTGCCGAACGGCTCTGTCAGCCGCCCCAGCTTTCGTCGTACCCTTCCTCGCCCGGCAGCGGTCCGCCGGGATAGGCCGGGCGCGGCTCGTCCGCAGCAGGCGGAGGGGCAATGTCGCCGTCCACCCGGTATTCCGCCGGAGCATTGCGCACGGCGGCGCGGGCGCGGGCGTACTGCTCGTCGCTCAGCTGCTGGCCCGGCTGCGCAGCCGCGCCCTCCAGCCGGGAAAGGTCCTCTCCGATGTCAATTGCGCGGATGCGGCCTTCGTTGTCGATGCGGCAGGCAAATCCCTCGCCGCTGTCGAGCGACCCCGAAACGCGCCAGCCACCGGCATCGCGTGCGGCCTCGTCAACGCTGGCCACGCGATCGCGCCCGCGTTCCAGCTCGGCCACGCACTGGTCAACCGCGCTGTCGATCCCGCCGCCTTGCCAGCTGCGCCCGCGCGGGGCCGGCTCACGATAGGGACCGGGTCGCCGGTCCTCGCGGTAATCGCGGTCACGGTTGTCCGAGGCGGACGAGGCAATCGCCGCCAGCACCCCGATCACCGCCACCCCGGCGATCACGTCGCCCGCATTGATCCGGTCACGATGCCGGTGATAGCGGCGATAGCCATGGGCATTGGCGACCTCGGTAACGATCGGGCTGTCATAGGCGATTGGCGGGATTGCCGGACCGGATGGCACTTCGGCAGCGGCCAGCGGTGTTGCCGCCATGGCCGCGCCGGCAAGGCCAAGGGCGAGTGCAGGGAAAGGGGAACGGGACAGCACCATGGCAGGTCCTTAGGGGTACCGGAGGGCACGCAGCCGACCCCGGATGGTTAACGATAACGGCAGATAGGCGGTCCAGGCTTTCATGTGCCTGAACCGCCTATCCTGGATGATCGCCGCAAGGGGAGCACGGCGATCGGGGGGACAAGGTCAGAGGTTTCTCAGCCCGCGGAAGTCCACGTTGACCACCTGGCCGCGGCGGAAGTCGCAGGTGAAGCGACCTTCATCGAACCCGTTGTTGCGATAGCCCCGGCGATAGTCGCCCCAGCTGCCGCGCCGGTTGTTGTAGGAACGGACGGCGATGGTGCCGCGCACCTCGAACCCGTTGCGCTCGCGGTCGACATCGCGGATCTGCGTCACCTCGGCCCGGCCACCGCCCCAGCGCTCGGCACGGCGTTCGGCGGCGCGGATGCACTGCTCGACAGCACGCCGGGGATTGCCGCCGCGATAGCTGCTGCGGTACGGATCATAATCGTACCAGCCGCCATCATATCCGCCGTTGCGGTAATCGCGGTCACGGTAGTCATCGTCGTAATCGTAGTCGTCATCGCGATAGTCGCGATCCCCGTAACGATCCCGGTCATTGTCGGTGGCGGCCACCACCGCAGCAATGCCGCCGATGATGAGGGCACCGGCAATCACGTCGCCCGCGTCGATTCCATCGCGATCGCGGTGCCTGTCCTGCGCCATGGCAGGAGCAGCCGAACCGATGGCAACCGCCAGGGTGGCTGCGGTCCCGAGGATGGTCTTGGTCAGGGTCTTCATGAGGTGTCTCCTCTCAATTCCGATGGCGGTTGCGCCACCCATGAGAGGAGACCTATGCGATTCGTCCTGAGGCCGTCCTGAACTTGCCGGTTAGCTGGCGTTCAGGAAAGCGTTCATCTACATGAACATCTATTCTGGCGCCTTCAGCCCGGTCCAGTGGGCCAGGAACCCCATCACGTCCGCAGCCTCGGCAATCGCCTTGTCGGTCGGCTTGCCCGAACCGTGGCCGGCGCGGGTTTCGATGCGGATCAGCTGCGGCCGATCGCCAAGGCCAGCCGCCTGCAGCGCGGCGGTGTACTTGAAGCTGTGCCCGGGCACCACGCGGTCATCGGTATCGGCCGTGGTCACCAGCAGCGCCGGGTAATCGACACCAGGCCGGATGTTGTGCAGCGGGGAATAGGTGCGCAGGATCCGCCAGTCTTCCTCGCGGTCGGGATAGCCATAGTCGTCCACCCAGTACCGCCCAGCTGTCCAGCGGTCGAAGCGCAGCATGTCCATTACCCCGACAGAGGCATTGCCGGCGGCGAACAGGTCGGGCCGCTGGTTGGCCACGGCGCCCACCAGCAGGCCGCCGTTGGAACCACCCTGGATGGCCAGGCCACCTGCCGGGGTGATCCCTTCGGCGATCAGGAACTCGCCGGCCGCGATGAAATCGTCGAACACGTTCTGCTTGTTCGCCCGCCGGCCGCCATCGTGCCAGGCCTTGCCGTATTCGCCGCCGCCCCGGATATTGGCCACGGCATAGGCCCCGCCCGCCTCCACCCAGGCGATGCGGCTGGCCGAGAAGCCGGGGGTGAGCGAAATGTCGAACCCGCCATAGCCGTAGAGCAGCGTCGGCACCGGCGTGCCGGCTTCGGCCAGGTCGCGCCGGCGCATCAGGAACAGCGGCACCCGTGTGCCATCGCGGCTGGTGAAGAACCGCTGTTCGACCACGAAACGCTCCGGATCGAAGGCCAGCTCCGGTTCGGCAAAGGTGCTGCGTTCGCCGGTCGCCATGTCGAGGCGGTAGATCGTGGGCGGCCGGTTGAAGCTGGTGAAGCTGTAGAAGGTCTCGCTCTTGCCCGGCTCGCCCGAAAAGCCGCCCACACTGCCGATCCCGGCCAGTTCGACCTCGCCCGCCGGCGTGCCGTCGAGCGCGAACAGCCGCACGGCGGAGCTGGCATCGCGCAGGTATGACAGCACAAGGCGGTCACCCACGATAGAGGCACCGTCGATGGGCTGTCCGGCTTGCGGCACCAGCTCGGTCCATTGCGGGCTGGCATCATCAAGGTCGATCGACAGCACGCGATAGAGCGGCGCATCCTTGTTCGTCACCACGAACAGCCGCCCGTCGATCCCGTCCACCACGCTCCACGAATGGTCGAACCCGGTCACCAGCGGCCGCGCCTGCCAGCCCCTTGTCGCGCGGGCGGAAAGGTCGATCACATGGACTTCATAGCGGGCATCGGTGCCGATCGAGGAGGTGACCACGGCCCAGCGCCCGTCATGCGTGACCCCGGCGGTGTGGTTGCGTTCCGGATGGTCGGGCGTGGCAAAGACCAGCTGGTCTTCAGCCTGCGGCGTGCCGATGCGGTGAAACCAGACCGCCTGGTTGAAGTTCAGCGCCTGAAAGTCCTGCCCTTCCTCGGGCTCGGGAAAGCGCGAATAGAGGAAGCCTTCCTCGCCCACCCAGGCAAGGCCGGTGAACTTGGCCCAGCGGATATCCTCGCCCACCGGCTGCCCGGTGGCGACATCGAGAACGCGCAGGATGCGCCAGTCCGATCCGCCATCCTGCACGCTGTAGAGCAGCTTCGATCCATCGGGCGAAGGCAGCCAGGCATCCAGCGCGGTGGCGCCGTCATCGGCCCAGGCATTGGGATCGATCAACAGCCGCGCTTCGCCATCCAGGCTGTCGCGGACATAGAGCGGGCTCTGGTTCTGCAGGCCCGAATTGAAGGTGTAGAAATAGCGTCCGCCGCGTTCATAGGGCGTGGAATAGCGCGCAAAGTCGAACACCTGGCCGATGCGCTGGCGGAACCAGTCACGCGCGGGAAGCTGCGCCAGATAGGCGTCGGTCAGCGCATTCTGCCGCTCCACCCAGTCGGCCACTTCCGGGTTTTTGCGGACATCGTCCTCCAACCAGCGATAGGGATCGGCAATGGTCTCGCCGAAGATGGTCTCGACCACGTCACCGCGGCGCGTCTCGGGATATTGGGGGGCTGTCATGTCCTGTGCGATAGCAGCGGCGGACATCAGGGCAAGGGGCACGGCAACAAGCAAAAGGGCAACAGCGCGAAAGGCCGGAAGCATGGGGGGTCCTTGTCTCGGGTTGGGCTCTGGCGGATTGTGATTACGCCTGTAACAATCCTGTGAGACAAGGCAACTGCCTGAAAGTCCGTGGTAACGGCAGCTTGAATTGGCCCCGTCAGTCAGTACCCTGCCTCTGTCCGAAGACCATGCGAGGGAACCTGTGACCATGCGCCGCACCGCCGGCCTGATTGCCATCGCCGCCGGCCTGTTCGCGGCCACCCCCGCCCTGGCGCAGGGCGATCCGCTGGAACAGCTCGAAGCGATGCATGCCCACATGGACGAGGCCCTGGCGCTCGACTACTTCACGCAGAAGGACGAGACGCGGGCCATGTTCGAGGATGTCGCAGCAGCCGCCGAGGAGCTCCTCGCCCAGCTCGGCCCGGACCACGAACTGGCGACCGACGTGCTGCGAACCATCGGGGTCGCCAGCTTCAATGCCGCACAGCACCATGACAGTGACCCGAGCCAGCCCAAGTCGCAGGCGCGCGAACGGGCATGGCTGGTGCGGACGGTGGAGACGCTGGCTCCGGTGCTGGAGCGGCTCGGCGCAAGCGATAGCGCCAACTACGAGTTTCGCGGCGCAGCCGGGCAGCTGTTCGATCATGCCCTGGCTGACGACCTGCCCCAGCTGCACGAATGGTCGGCCTTGCGGGTACAGGCCAACCGCTACCGGGTGGAGGCCTTTCCAGACGAGGCGTTCGAGCGCGAGATGCTGGCAGAGGCCCTGTCGGACCATGGCCGGCTGTTCAACGATCCCGCGCTGATCGCAGAGGCGGAAGGACTGCGCGCAAGCCTGCCGGTGGAGAACGAGGCGCCAGCCATGGCCGAAAGGAAGCCCGTGCTGTTCCAGGCCGGCAAGCCTCCTTCCTGATACCCGTTCCTGCCCGGCCCCTTGCAGGCGACAGGACATGCGAAAAGGGCCGGAGCATCTGCTGCCCCGGCCCTTCCCGTTTTCTCTGGCAGAAGCCTGTGGTTCAGGCGTCTTCGTACTCGGCAGCCTGCACCGGACCGGAATCCTGGCCCTTGGCGCTCTCGTCGCGGTCGACCAGTTCGATCACCGCGATCGGGGCGGCGTCAGAAGCGCGGTAGCCGGCCTTGATGATGCGGGTATAGCCGCCTTCACGGTTGGCATAGCGCGTAGCCAGCACGTCGAACAGCTTGGCCAGCTGTGCATCGTCGAGCAGGCGGGCGTGGGCCAGGCGGCGGTTCGACAGGCCGCCACGCTTGGCCAGCGTGATCAGCTTCTCGACATAGGGGCGCAGTTCCTTGGCCTTGGCAACGGTGGTGGTGATCTGCTCGTGCTTGATCAGCGCGGCAGCCATGTTGCGGAACATCGCCGTGCGGTGGCCCGACTTGCGGCCCAGCTTGCGGCCCGAAATACCATGACGCATTGTAGTTCACTCCAGTTCGAAAAGGGGCCGTTCAAGGTACCCCAGTGCAGGCCGGAAGAAGGGGTCCGGCCCATGCCCCTGAACCAGATCAGCCGAGCAGTTCCTGCTCCAGCTTCTTGGCCATTTCCTCGATGTTTTCCG
>CAZTED010000071.1:0-13696 GCA_964612175.1 uncultured Sphingomonadaceae bacterium | reverse complement strand
AGAAGGCATCGGGCCCGATCCGTCCCTCGCGCATGGTCACCTCGGCCGCCTCGATAACCGCGCCGTCTGCCTCCAGCCCCCGGCTTTCGATCCCCAGCCGCCAGCAGAAGCGGCGCACCATGGCCGCCTGGTAGCAGGGGCCATAGCGGTCGAGCGCGGCAATCAGCGGTTCAGCCTCCGCCTGCGGGCGCAGTGCGATCGCCAGCTGGCCGAGGTTCCAGCGGATCGCCTCTGGCTGGCGGCCAAAGGCGTAAAGGCCGTGCTCGTCGAAATAGGCGGCGGTGAAGGCCGGGTCCCACTGCGGCAGCCAGCGCCACGGACCATAATCGAAGCTTTCGCCGGTAATGTTCATGTTGTCGGTGTTGAGCACGCCGTGGACGAAACCTGCCACCATGTAGCTGGCCGCAAGGTCGGCCAGCCGCTCCACCGCCTGGTGCATGAGCACGATCGCCGGCTCGTCCCGCCCCGGGGCATCGGCGGGCGGCGGGGGGCCGGGAAAATGGGCCAGGCAATAGTCGACAAGGGCGGCAAGGTGCTCCGTCTCCCCCAGCACGGCAAGGCGCTGGAAGCTGCCGATGCGCACGTGCGAATGCGACAGGCGCACCATCACGGCGGAACGGGTGGGGCTTGGCTCGTCCCCGCGCCACAGCTCCTCGCCGGTCTCGACCACGCTGAAGGTCTTGCTGGTATAGGTGCCCAGCGCCTCCAGCATCTCTGTCGCCAGGATCTCGCGCACGGCGCCTTTCAGCGTCAGCCGCCCGTCGGCTGTGCGGCTGTAGGGGGTGCGCCCGCTGCCCTTGGTGCCAAGGTCGAGCAAACGGCCTTGCCCATCACGCAACTGCGCGTGGAGGAAGCCGCGCCCGTCACCGATCTGCGGGTTGTACACGCGGAACTGGTGGCCGTGGTAACGCAGGGCGAGCGGCTGCGGCAGGTTGCCGGGCAGGGCCTCGAACCGGCCGAAATGGCCGGTCCAGGCCTCGTCCGTAAGGTCGGCAAGGCCCACGGCCCTGTCCCAGCGCCGGTTGCGGAAGCGCAACTGGTGGCGGGGGAAGGCGGCAGCCGCCACGGGATCGGCGATCCAGCCGGAAATGGCTGTAATCGCGGGATCGGGGCGGTACGGGGCGTCTTGCGGTTCGGCTCGCATCTGCCATTAGTGGCCATCGCAAAGGGGCTTAGCAAGCAGCGCGGGTCAAAAAAGGCCCGGGCAACTAGGCCCGGGTAACAAGGCCCGGATAACAAGGGATCCCATGACCGCCACCACCGACAAGCCCCGTGTCGCGCCCGCCTGGCAGCATGGCACCTGGCAAAGCGCCGACGGGCTGGCCCTGCATTACCGCGATTATCCCGGCCCGGCTGACCGGCCGGTGATCCTGTGCCTGCCCGGCCTGACCCGCAATGCCCGCGATTTCGAGCCGGTGGGCGAGGCTTTCGGCGGCCAATGGCGGGTGATCGCGGTGGATTTCCGCGGCCGCGGCGACAGCGATTATGCCCGCGATACGGCAACCTATGTGCCGGCCACTTATGTTGCCGATGTGGCCGCGCTGGTGGCGCAACTCGAACTGGCGAAGGTGGTGACCCTGGGCACGTCTTTGGGCGGCATCGTCTCGGTGCTGCTCGCCAATGCCATGCCAGACAAGATTGCCGGCATGGTGATCAACGACATCGGCCCGGTGATCGAGGCGAACGGGCTGGCGCGCATCCGCGACTACGTGGGGCAGGGGCGCAGCTTCCCCACATGGATGCACGCCGCCCGCTACCTTCAGGAAACCACCGGGGCGGCCTTTCCCGATTACCAGATCAGCGAATGGCTGCGGCAGGCCAAGCGGCTGATGACGCTCAACAATTCCGGGCGCGTGGTGCTCGATTACGACATGCGCATTGCCGAGCCCTTTGCCGCCACACCCGCCGATGCGCCTGCCGGCGACCTGTGGCCGGCCTTCCGCAGCCTGCCTGCCGTACCGCGGCTGGTGCTGCGCGGGGCCTTGTCGGACATCCTGTCGGCTGCCACGCTCAAAGCCATGGAACGCAAGATCGCCGGCCTTGAAACCCTGACCCTGGCCCGCACCGGCCATGCCCCCACGCTGGATGAGCCCGAGGCGCAGGCGGCCATCGCCCGGCTGCTGGAGAAAGTGGCATGAGCAGCAAGGTCCCGCGCATCCTCCACCTTCATTCCACCTTTGACGCGGGCGGCAAGGAAGTGCGCTGCACGCGGCTGATCAACGCCTGGGGCAAGGATGCCGACCATGCGATCGTATCGGGTGATATCGACAAACGCGGCGCGGCGCGGCTGCTCTCGCCCAAGGTGAAGATCAGCTGGCCCAGGTTCCCCGCCATGCAGGGCCGGCCCACCCCGGGGCGGCTGAACACCATTGCCGCCGCCATGGCGGGCTATGACCTCATCTGCACCTACAACTGGGGCGCGATCAACGCGGTGATGGCGCATACCCTGTTCGCCGATGTCCACAAGCTGCCGCCGCTGGTCCACCACGAGGACGGCTTCAACGAGGACGAGGCCGACCGGCTGAAGACCCGCCGCAACTGGTATCGCCGCATCGCCCTTGGCCGCACGGCGGCGCTGGTGGTCCCCTCGCGCAAGCTGGAACGGATCGCGCTGGAGGTGTGGAAGCAACCGCGCAGCCGCGTGATGCGGATATCCAACGGCATCGATACCCGTGCCTTCTCCGCGCCGCCGAAACGGGACGTGCTGCCGGGCCTGATCAAGCGACCGGGCGAGCTGTGGGTCGGCTCTCTGGCTGGCCTGCGCGAAGTGAAGAACCTGCCGGTGCTGGTCCGCGCGATCGCCAAGTTGCCGCCCGAATGGCACCTGGTGATCGCGGGCGAGGGGCCCGAACGCGAGGCGCTGGTGCGGCTGGCGATAGAGGAAGGCGTGGAAGACCGCGTCCACCTGCCCGGCTTCGTGGCCCAGCCGGAAAAGCTGGTCGGCCTGTTCGACCTGTTTGCCCTGTCGAGCCATTCCGAGCAGTTCCCCATCTCCGTCGTGGAGGCAATGGCCGCCGGCCTGCCGGTGGTCGCCCCCAGGGTGGGTGACATTGCCGAGATGGTGGCGAGCGAGAACGGCCCGTTCCTGGCTCCTCCTGCAGACGAGGCGGCGCTGGTGGCGCAGTTGCGCGCCCTTGCCGACAGCGCGGCGGACCGCAAGCGCATCGGCCAGGCCAACCGCGACAAGGCGCGGGCCGAATACGATGCGCTCGCCATGATCCAGCGCTACCGCGCGCTCTACTGGGGGCTGATGGGTCGCAACCGGCCCTCGCCCGAATAGGGGCCGGATTGGCGGCGGAAACGAGGCGGCACGCTTCATCGGGCATTCAGCGCGCGGGGGACAGGCTAGCACTCAATGATTGAATTGCCGCGCCCCAGCGCTTAACAGCGCGGCCAGACCGTTTTAACCAGTCCAGAAGACCAAGCCGAAAACCAACGTGGCCACGACACCCAGCGATCCGAACAATCCCGGCAAGCCCGACCTCACCCAGCAGATGCTGATGCGCGAGGTCGATGAAGCCGTGCGCACCGAGGAAGTGACCGGCGCCCTGCGCAAGTATGGCCTGCCGGTGGGCGTTGGCGTGGCGCTGGGCCTGGCGGCCTTCGGCGGCTACCTGTGGTGGGATGGCGCCCGCGAGGCGGAGTTGGAGCGGCAGTCGGAAGTGCTCATCATGGCAATGGACGAGCTGGAAGCCGGCAACATCGAACAGGCGGACCGCGAGCTCGCCACGATCGATCCCGATGCCAGCCCGGCCGCCGCTGCCTCTGCCGCCATGCTGCGCGCCGCCATCGCCCTGCAGGGTGGCCGCGTGGACGACGCCGTCGCTTTCTACGAGCAGGTGGTGGCCAATGCCGATGCGCCGCAGCCGATGCGCGATTCCGCCCTGCTGCGGCTGGTCTCGGCCAATTACGACAACATGGAACCACAGCAGGTGATCGACCGGCTGTCCGCGCTGGCCCGCCCGGAAAGCCCGTGGTTCGGCAGTGCCGGCGAACTGGTGGCCCACGCCTACCTCGACCAGGGCAAGCCCGAACAGGCCGGCCCGCTGCTGGTGCAGATCGCGCAGGACGAGAACGTGCCGGAATCGCTGCGCGCCCGCACCCGCCAGCTGGCGGGGCACTATGGTTTCGACGCGATCGAGGATGTCGAAGCCTTGATGGAACAGGGTCGGGAAGAAAGCGCCGCTGCCAGTGGCGCGGTTGCCCGATGAAGCAGGATGATTGCATGACCAGACCCGCCGCGTTCCGCCGTCTTTCCGCGCTTGCCCCGCGCATGGCGCTCGCCGGGCTCGCTGCCCTGGCACTGGCCGGATGCAGCGGCGGCAACGATGACCGGCCCAACACGCCCACCGTGGGCGAGCGTGTGCCGATCCTGTCGCGCATCGCGTCCAACGTGGTCGCCGACCCGGCGCTTGCCGGCGTGTCCGTGGTCCTGCCGACGCCGGAAGCCAACACCGACTGGCCGCAGGGCGGGCGCAATGCTGCCAAGGTCACCGGCCACGTCACCCTGGCCGATGCACCCACGCGCGCCTGGACCGTGCAGATTTCCGGCACCACCAACACCCGCCGCCTGGCCGCGGCTCCCGTGATCGGGGCGGGCAAACTGTTCGCCGTGGATACCTCGGGCGTGATCCACGCCTTCGATGCCGCCACCGGAGCGCGGGTGTGGACCCATACGATCCAGGTTTCGGGCGACCTGCGCGATGCCACCTTCGGCGGCGGCGCAACCTTTGCCAACGGCACGATCTATGCCACCAGCGGCACCGGCGACGTGGTGTCGCTGAATGCCGAGACGGGTACCGAGAACTGGCGCAGGAAGCCCGCCGGGCCGCTGCGCGGATCGCCCACCGTGGCCTTCAACGCCGTCTACGTGATGACGCAGGACAACCAGATCCACGCGCTCAGCACCAGCAACGGCGATCCGGTGTGGCAGGATGCCGCAGCATCAGGGCAGACCGGGGTGTTCGGCGTGGCAGCCCCTGCCGCGGCGCAAGGGTCGGTCGTTGCCGGCTACTCCTCGGGCGAGCTGGTCACCTACCGTTATGAGAACGGCCGCGTGCTGTGGTCCGACGCGCTGGCGCGCACCTCGATCAGCACCGAAGTGGGCGCGCTGACCGATGTCGATGCCGATCCGATCATCTCGGCCGGGCAGGTTTTCGCGCTGGGGCAGGGCGGTCGCATGGCGGCCTATGAACTGGTTACCGGCCAGCGCATCTGGGAACTGACCGTGGCGGGGATTTCCACCCCGGCGCTGGCGGGTGAATGGATCTTCGCGCTGACCGATGATGCCCGCCTGCTGGCCATTGCCCGCAACACCGGCCGCCTGCGCTGGATCACCCAGCTTGACCAGTGGCGCGAACCCGATGACCGGGAAGGCCCCATCTTCTGGACCGGGCCGGTGCTGGCCAACAACCGCCTGTGGATCGCCAGCAGCGAGGGCGAGGTCCATTCGGTCGATGTGCTGACTGGCACCACCCGGCTGTTCACCGAACTGGATGCCGGCGTTTCGCTGCCTCCCGTGGTGGCCAACAACACCCTCTATATCCTTGACGATGGTGGCCGCATCACTGCCTGGCGGTAATGTTTAGCGCCATGGCGGGGGCGTCTTTACCGGCCCTTTAACCCTTCGTGCGCTATGCGCGGGGGGATGAGCGGCAAATCAGCAGCAGCAAGCATGTCCGGCGGTGCGCCATTGCGGCGTCCGGCGAGCGATGTTCCCTCCCGGGTGGGCTTTGTCGGCCTGGCCGTGCTGCTGTCATGGATCATGCTGTGCCGTCTGTGGCCGGAGCTTGTCACCACCTTCGGCCTGCCGGGCCCGGCGCAACGCCTGTCCGGACCTTATGCCGCGCTGGTGGCGATGGCGCTGACCGGGCTGTCGATGGCGGTCTGGTCGGTGGTGGTGGAAAAGGTCCACCGCAATCCCTCCACCGGGATCGACTGGAGCCTGAAGCGGCCGCTGGCCGATGTGGTCCACATCTCTGCCACCAAGATCGCCGGCCTGTGGGCGACCTGGGCGGTGATCGGCATGTTCTACTGCCTTGGCCGCTGGTACTGGGACGGGCAATACCTGTTCGCGATGCAGGTGATCGCCGTGGCGGCGGTGCCGCTGTTCGTGCTGTCCGTGCCCTATGTGCTGTGGCTTGATCGCTACCTCGTCAACCCGCGCGACCATGCCTGGCATTTCGGTGCTATGCTGCTGGGGCGCGAGGCGTGGGACCTGCACGAGGTAAAGAAGCACTGGCGCGCGTGGATCATCAAGGGCTTCTTCTCGGCCTTCATGATCTCCATCCTGCCGCCCGGGTTCGCCTCGATCGTGGAGGCGCAGCCATCGCAGATGGCGGGCGATCCGGTGCTGTTCGCGACCTTCCTGTTCGAACTGCTGTTCGTGATCGACGTGCAGATTGGCACGGTCGGCTACCTTCTCACGCTGCGCCCGCTCGATGCCCATATCCGCAGCGGCAACCCGTTCCTGGCCGGCTGGCTGGCGGCACTGATGTGCTATCCGCCCTTCGTGTTCGGCCTGATGGGTGGCGGCGGCGTGATCCAGTATGAATACAACACCGCCGGCTGGGGGCACTGGCTGGCGGGCAACGATGTGCTGCTGTGGCTGTGGGCCGGTTGGCTGGTGTTCCTGACCGCGGTCTATGCCTGGGCCACGGTCGCCTTCGGCATCCGCTTTTCCAACCTCACCTATCGCGGGGTGCTGACCAACGGGCCATATCGCTTCACCCGCCACCCAGCCTACCTGTCGAAGAACCTGTTCTGGTGGTGTTCGGTCATGCCGTTCCTGGTCACCAGCGGATCGCTGGTGGACGTGGTGCGCAACACCTTCTTCCTCGCGGTGGTCAGCGGCATCTACTACTGGCGCGCCCGCACCGAAGAGGCGCACCTCTTGGGCGAAGATCCCAAATATCGCGAATACCACGCCTGGATGCAGCAGCACGGGGCCATTACCAGCCGGCTGGCCCGGCTGTGGCAACGCGCCAACCCGCGCCCCGTAACGCCGCAGGTGCAACCGGCGGAGTAGGCCGGCCCTAGGCGTTGCCCACCACGAAGCACGCCATCGCCACCAGCGCGCCTGCCCAGCGGTTGGAGCGGAACCGGGCGAGCGGATTGGCGCCGTCTGCCGGGTCCAGCGTTATCACCTGCCAGGCGAAATGCAGGGCCGCCGGGACAAGCGCCAGCAAGGCCAGCCAGTCCCCCCGCAGCAACCAGAATGACAATGCGAAGCACGCAATTGCGGCGGCATAGAAAGCGCCCACGCCGGCCTTCACCCTGTCGCCCAGCCTGAGCGCGGACGACCTGATCCCGACCAGCGCATCGTCCTCGCGGTCCTGCAGGGCGTAGATCGTGTCATAGGCCATGCACCAGAAGAAGGCGCCGGCATAGAGCGCCAGCATGGCGCCAAGGTAATCAACGCGCAGGGCCAACCAGCCGACCGGCGCGCCCCAGGTGAAGACCAGCCCAAGCCAGGCCTGCGGCCACCATGTGATGCGCTTCATGAAGGGGTAGGCGGCTACCAGCCCCAGGCTGGCCAGGGCCATCACCTGCGCCTGCCAGCGCAGTTGCAGCAGCACCACAAGGCCGACCGCGCACAAGGCCAGCAGCCAGGTCCATGCCGCGCGCCGGCTCACCCGCCCGCTGGCGACAGGCCGCACGGCGGTGCGCGCCACCTGCCGGTCAAGGTCGGCATCGACGATGTCGTTATAGACGCAGCCCGCCCCGCGCATGGCGATCGAGCCGAGCAGCAGCCACAGCACCAGCTCCAGCTGCAATCCGGCACCGGCCAGCCACAGGCCCCAGGCGCAGGGCCAGAACAGCAGCCACCACCCGATCGGCCGGTCAAACCGGGCCAGCAGCGCATAGTCGCGCATGGCCGGCGGCAGCAGGCCAACGATGCCGCCATGTTCGCTGTCCGGGGTGATGTTGGCGCCAGTCATGGCTTGCGTCCTAGCCGCCCCGCTCGCTAGTGCAAGCCATGCCCGCAACGCCCCTGCCACGCACGCCCGAATGGCCACCACGATCCGCCCCGCGCCTGTTCGTGGGACAGGAGCTGGCGCAGGGCGCGCAGGTGCGGCTGGATGGCCCGCAGGCGCACTACCTTGCCCGCGTCATGCGCGCCGGGCCGGGCGATGCGGTCATCCTGTGCGACGACATCACCGGCGAATGGGCCACGCGGGTGGTAGAGGCGGGCAAGCGCGACGTGGTGCTGGAAGTTGCCGAACGCCTGCGCCCGCGCGAGCAGGTGCCAGACTTCTGGCTCTGCGCTGCCCTCATCAAGAAGGACCGGTTCGACCTGGTGCTGGAAAAGGCCACCGAACTGGGTGTGGCCCGGATCGTGCCGGTGCTGACCCGCCGCTGCGTGGCCGACAAGCTCAACCCTGACCGCGCGCGCAGCATCGTTACCGAAGCGGCCGAGCAATGCGCCCGCACCGCCCTGCCGGAACTGGCGGGAGTGGCCCGGCTGGAGGCCCTGCTGCGCGACTGGCCGGCGGGCCGCACCCTGTTCTTCGCCGACGAGCAGGGCGGGGAGCCGGCCGCCGCCGCCTTTGCCGCACACCCTGGCCCCGCTGCGCTGCTCACCGGCCCCGAAGGCGGCTTCGACGATGCCGAACGCGATTCGATCCGCGCCCATGGTGCCGCGCGCCCCGTTTCCCTTGGCCCCCGCATCCTGCGCGGGGAAACCGCCGCCATTGCCGCAACCGCACTGTGGATGGGCACGCGCGGTGACTGGAACTGACAGGGGCCTTGGCGGTGGTGGGCAAACGCATTTTCCCGCTGGCGCGAGCGGCCTTATGCCCCTAACGGCGCATCCATGAGCACGCGCAAGGCGTCAGAGGGGGAGGAGCGGCCGATCGCGGGCCGCGAGGAACTGGTCCTGCCGATGCAGGCCGGGGAGAAGCCTGCCGATCGCTGGCGCATCGGGACCGAGCACGAGAAGCTGGTGTTCCGCAAGGATGATCACCGCGCCCCTTCCTATGACGAGCCCGGCGGCATCCGCGACATCCTCCTGGCCATGCAGCGGTTCGGCTGGCAGCCGGTGGAGGAAGGCGGAAACGTCATCGCCATGAGCGGGGCCGATGGCGCGATCAGCCTGGAGCCGGCGGGCCAGCTCGAACTGTCGGGCGCGCCGCTGGAAAACCTCCACCAGACCTGCGCCGAAACTGGCCGCCACCTGGCCCAGTGCAAGGAAGTGGGCGACGAGTTCGGGGTGGGCTTCCTCGGCCTTGGCATGTGGCACGACAAGACCCGCGCCGAGCTGCCGATCATGCCCAAGGGCCGCTATGGCATCATGCTGCGGCACATGCCGCGCGTGGGCAGCCTGGGCCTCGACATGATGCTGCGGACTTGTACCATTCAGGTTAATCTCGACTATTCGAGTGAGGCTGATATGGCAAAGAAGTTCCGCACCAGCCTGGCCCTGCAGCCGCTGGCGACGGCGCTGTTTGCCAATTCGCCGTTCACCGAGGGCAAGCCCAACGGCAAGCTGTCCTACCGCAGCCACATCTGGAGCGACACCGACCCGCACCGCACCGGCATGCTGCCCTTCGTGTTCGAGGACGGGTTCGGCTACGAACGCTATGTCGACTACATGCTCGACGTGCCGATGTACTTCGTGTTTCGTGACGGGAAATACATCGATGCCGCCGGGCAGAGCTTCCGCGATTTCCTGAAGGGCGAACTGCCCGCGCTGCCAGGTGAACTGCCCACGCCGAGCGACTGGCAGGACCACCTTTCCACCGCATTCCCCGAAGTGCGCCTGAAGAGCTTCCTGGAAATGCGCGGCGCCGATGGCGGCCCGTGGAACCGCATCTGCGCCCTGCCTGCCCTGTGGGTGGGCCTGCTCTATGATGGCGAAGCGCTCGATGCCGCCTGGGACCTGGTCAAGGGCTGGTCGATGGAGGAGCGCGAGGCCCTGCGCAATGCGGTGCCGGCCCTTGCGCTGGATGCGCCCATTCCCGGTGGCCGCAAGCTGGCGGACCTTGCCGCAGAAGTGCTCGCCGTGGCCCATCGCGGCCTTGCCAACCGCGCCCGGCACAATGCCTCGGGCGATGACGAGACCGGGTTCCTCGAGCCGCTGCACGAAATCGTGCGGACCGGGAAAGTCCCCGCCCAGCGCCTGCTGGACCTGTACCATGGCGAGTGGGGCGGGGACATCAGCCGCGCCTACGAAGAGGCGTTCTGAGCTGACAACGGCCTAGGCGTAACTCACCACCTCGAACTCGATCCCGTCCCAGTCGAAGAAGTAGAACCGCCGTCCCGGCTCGTAATCGCCGTGGTTGAAGGGGACGAGGCCGCTGGCGCGCACCACCTGTTCTGCCGCGGCAAGGTCATCCACCAGCAGGCCGACGTGGTTCAGCGGCACGCCCTTGCGCTGCCCGGCATGGTCCTGCCCGTCGCTGTAGAGCGCGAGATAGGTGTCATCCTCGCCCACATGGATCGTTTCGCCGCCTGCGCTGGTGATCCCGCGCCAGCGCCGGCGCCAGCCGAGCAGCCGCTCCATCAGCGCTGCCGAGCGCTCCACATCGGTGACGGAGAGGTTGACGTGTTCGAGTCTGCCTTTGGTCATTGTCGCAAATCCTTGTCTCAAGCTGTTGAACTCAGGCCCTTTCCGGACAGGCTGTGAGACCCGGCGCGAATCAGGATTGCCAGACCATGCAACCTCAAGCTAAATTGAGGTCAAGTATCTGGGGAAAAATTTGCTGGCATGGAAAACAGGTTCATCACCATCGGCCAGCTTTCGGCCCGCACCGGCGTGGCGGTTTCGGCCATCCGCTTCTACGAGGACAAGGGACTGCTCCGCTCGGTCCGCACCGGCGGCAACCAGCGGCGGTTCCTGCGCGGCGACATCCGCCGGGTCAGCTTCATCCTGATCGCCCAAAGGCTCGGGCTGGCGCTGGGCGAGATCGAGCAGCAGCTTGCCGCCCTGCCCGAAGGCCGCAATCCCACACAAGGGGACTGGCAGCGCATCAGCCGGTCGATGCGCGAACAGATCGACCGGCGCATCGGCCTGCTCACCCGCGCGCGCAACCAGCTGGACCAGTGCATCGGCTGCGGCTGCCTGAGCCTGGAGAAATGCCGCCTGTACAACAAGGATGACCGGCTGGGCCTGAAAGGGCCGGGGCCCAGGGCTGTCCTCGACTAGGCGCGGAGCCGGATCAGGTCCGGTTCGCACTAGCCAGCAATCGGCGAGGCAGGCATAGGCACCCCATGATCCCGCTCGAACAACTCGCCACTGCCCAGGTCCCCGGCGGGGAGGAGCTGCGCCTGATGCGGCGCGGCAAGGACTTCATGATCGTGCTCGACCGCAACGAGCTGATGAACAGCCGAATGAGCGGTTCGGAAGAGGCACTGGCCGAGATGACCGCCGAGCGGCTGGGTAAAAGGGCAAGGCAGCATTGGCTGATCGGCGGCTATGGCATGGGTTTTACGCTCAGGAAGGCGCTGGCGGTGACGCCGCAGGATGCAAAGCTGACCGTGGCCGAACTGGTGCCCGAGATAGTGGAATGGGCGCGCGGCCCGATGGCGGAGCTGACTGCCGGGTGCCTTGATCACGCCCGCGTGGACCTCGTCCATACCGATGTCGCGCTGGCCATCGCGAAAGGGCGGGGCACTTATGATGCCATCCTGCTCGATGTCGATAACGGGCCGGACGGGCTGGTGCGGGCAGACAACGGCCGCCTCTATTCGCGCGATGGCCTGTCTGCGGCAAAAGCCGCGCTGAAGCCCGGCGGCGTGCTGGCCGTATGGTCCGCCGCGCCCGATCCCGCCTTTGCCTCACGCCTCAGGAAGGCGGGCTTCGCGGTGGACGAAGTGGTGGTGCGCGCCCGCAGCAACGGCAAAGGGCCGCGGCATGTGATCTGGTTTGCGGTGAGGGGCTAACTTGGCGGGGCCATCTGAAGCTGATCGCGATGGGTGGCGGCGCGAATGGCTGTACTGCCTTGGCCGCTTCGCCGATCTGCCCGCCCAACAGGCGCAATGGCTGGACCCGCAAGAGGCGAACCCGCATCACACCTTTGTCGAACTGTTATGCAGCTACTTCGATGATTTGCTAGGCGGCGAGCCTGACTACAGCATGGTCCTCGCAGAGGGACTGGTCACCCCGCCGGAAGCGGAGGCCGTCGCGCACTTTCACGATTGCGTTTCGGACTATCACAGCCCGGCAGGTGATTATGACCATCGTGCGATCCTGCAAGATCCGGCGTGGCACGCGGTTGTCGATGCGGCCGCGCTCGCGCTCGCCGCACTGCCGTTTGCGCTTGTCGGGCGATAAACGCGCGTTGCCGGGGCTGTCACTCCGCCGCTAGCGCCGCCGCCTCGCCCAGATCCACGCTCACCAGACGCGAGATCCCCTTCTCCACCATGGTCACGCCGAACAGGCGGTGCATGCGGCTCATGGTCACGGCGTTGTGGGTGACGATGAGGTAGCGGGTGCGGGTTTCGCCGACCATCCAGTCGAGCAGGTCGCAGAAGCGGTCGATATTGGCATCGTCCAGAGGCGCGTCCACCTCGTCCAGCACGCAGATTGGTGCCGGATTGGTTAGGAAGAGCGCAAAGATAAGTGCGGTTGCGGTTAGGGCCTGCTCGCCGCCCGACAGCAGGCTCAAGGATTGCAGCCGCTTGCCCGGCGGCTGGGCGTAGATTTCGAGGCCCGCCTCCAGCGGATCGTCCGAATCGACCAGCGCCAGGTGCGCCTGCCCGCCTTCGAACAGGCGGGTGAACAGGGTGCGGAAGTGACCATCCACCGCCTCGAACGCGGCGCGCAGCCGCTCGCGCCCCTCGCGGTTGAGGTTGCCGATGGAGCCGCGCAGGCGGTGGACGGCTTCCACAAGTTCGGCCTGCTCGGCCGCGCTGGCGCCGTGCTCCTCCTCGATCCGCGCCAGTTCCTCTGCCGCGACGAGGTTGACCGGGCCGATCCGCTCGCGACTGGCGACAAGCGCATCCATCGCCTCGCTCTCCGCCCCGGAATGGCCCACCGCGCCGCCATCGAAGGCGAAGCGCTCGGGCAGCAGTGGGGGCGGGCACTGGAAGCGTTCGCCGGAAATCCGGGCCATTTCCTCGCGCCGCTGCTCCTCGTTCTCGGCCCGGGTGGCGAGGGTGGCGCGCATCTCGCGCGCGGTGGAGAGCGCTTCGTTTGCCGTGGCGAGCGCCAATTCGGTGCGGCGCATCTCCTCGGCTGCGGCCTGCATGGCCGCATCGGCAGCGGCAAGTTCCGTGGTGAGGCGGGCGCGCACGGCCTCGCCGCCCTCGATCTCGGCCATCAGGCCGGCGGGCTTGGCGGCCATGACGGCGCGTTCCTGTTCGATCTCCTCGAAGCGCTGGGCCATGCCGGCCAGCCGCTGCGCAGCCTCGCCTGCGCGGGCCTGCCAGTTGGCCCTGTCGCTCTTCTGCGCGGCCACCCGCTCGCGCGCCACGGCGAGCGCCTGGTCATGCGCGGCCAAGGTGGCGATGGCGGCCTGCAGACCGTCGCGGGCGGCTTCGTGCCTGAGGCGAGCGGCTTCCAGCGCGGCGCGGCCACTGGCGGGATCGGGCAGCAGGGCACGCTTGTCTTCCGCCGCCTTGACCTCCGCCTCGGCCAGTTTGCGCTGCTCGGCCAGTTCAGCCTCGGCAGCGTCGATTTCCTGGGCGCGGGCACCCAGCCGCTCGCGCCGGGCTTCGGCCTGGTCGAGGCTGCGCAAGGCCTGCCGTTCGGCCT
>CAZTED010000070.1:2534-14052 GCA_964612175.1 uncultured Sphingomonadaceae bacterium | reverse complement strand
TGGTGGTGGAGGACATGGAGATCGGCGCGCCCGGCCCCGGCCATGTCCGCATCCGCGTGGAAGCCGTCGGCCTAAATCGGGCCGAGGCAATGTACCGGGCCGGCAATTACCCGGTGCGCCCGCAGCTCCCCAGCCTGGTCGGCTATGAAGGCGTCGGCACGATCGTGGCCGTGGGCGATGGCGCGGGCGACTATGCCGTTGGCCAGCGCGTTTGCGTCCTGCCGATGATCTCGCAGGGTGATTATGGCATCTGGGCGGAAGAGGCGATTGTCCCTGTCCGCATCCTGCTGCCCGCGCCAGAGGGTCTGGGCGTAGAGGAAGCGGCGGCGATCTGGATGCAGTACATGACCGCCTATGCCATCTACGAGGTGGCCAATGTCGGCCCCAACGATGCGGTGATCATCCCGGCGGCATCATCCAGTGTCGGCATTGCCGCGATCCAGCTGTGCAACTGGGCCGGAGCCGTGCCCATAGCTGCCACCCGCACCAGTGCCAAGGCCGGCGCGCTCCGCCAGCTTGGCGCGGCCCATGTCATCGCCACGCAGGAGGAAGACCTGGTCGAGCGGGTGATGGAGATCACCCGCGGCAAAGGCGCCCGCTGCGCCTTCGATCCCGTGGGCGGTCCCTATGTCGAGACCCTGGCGCGGGCCCTTGCCGAACGCGGCATCCTGTTCGTCTATGGCGGGCTGAGCGGCCAGCCCACGCCCTATCCGCACTGGCCGATGGCCTTCAAGGGCGCATCGATGCGCGGCTGGGTGGCGAGCGAGATCTGGAACCACCCGCACCGCTTTGCCGCGGCGCGCGAGAAAATCCTCGCCGGCCATGCCCATGGACACCTCGAACCGGTGATAGCCCGGGTGTTCAAGGGCCTGGAATCGCTGCCGGAAGCCAATTCCTACCTCGAATCGAACCAGCAGGTCGGCAAGGTGGTGGTGCGCTTCTGACGGCGGGCCTGATCCCCTGCCCGCCCCGGAACATTCCTGCCGGGCATTATTGCCAGCATGCCTGCGCCTTCCTAAAGGGGGTTCCGGCGCGCCCGTAGCTCAGCAGGATAGAGCATCGGATTCCTAATCCGGGGGCCACAGGTTCGAATCCTGTCGGGCGCACCATCTGCACCACGGGGCTTATCCGGTTCCTGCTGTCAGGCGCGCACCTTGCCGCTATCCGCGCCTTTCGCCGGGTGGGAAGCGGGCGCACCTGCGGTTTCGAGAGCGATCACGCGCCCGGATGGGATGAGGCCCTCGCCTACTGGCGCGAGCACGGCCGCGAATACTGAGCGGATCGGTTCAGTTGATCGCCTTGGGCGGGGCTACGGGGAACGGCAGTGGGGCCACTTCGATCCCTTCCTCCACCAGCTTCCTGACTTCCTCAAGGCTCGCTTCGCCGTGGATCGGCTGCGGCTCGCACTCGCCATAATGCATCGCCCGGGCATCATCGGCAAAAGCCTTGCCTACCCACCTGCTGTCCTTCAACGCGCGTGCTTGCGCTTCTGCCAGCTTTGCCAGCGCCTGCTGCACTTCTGGCGGCAGAGGTGCGTTGCTAAGGCCCGTGGCCCCTGCGGGAATCGCAGCGGGAACAGGGTCGGCCACCTGGTTGCCTTTCCTCGGCACGGCCGGAGCCATCGGGGCCTTGGTCACCTCTGCACTGCCGCATTGCGGGCAGAACAACAGGCCACGCGCCTGTTGGGACGCGAAATCGTCGGACGAGCCGAACCAGCCTTCGAAACGGTGGCCTTTGCCACAGGAGAGGTCAAACACGATCATGCGGCACCCGATCTAGGGATGGCGCGGCGATTGGCAAGGCTTGGCAACTGGCTGCGCACTGCAGCGATGCGCGACAGGTCGAGGTCGGCAAAGCCGAGTGCCGCACTATCCCCGCCCATGTCCAGCAGCACTTCGCCCCAGGGGTCCACCGCCAGCGAATGACCATAGGTCTCGCGCCCGTCCTCGTGCCGGCCAACTTGCGCGGCGGAGACGACAAAGGCGCTTGCCTCTATCGCACGGGCGCGTTGCAGCACGTGCCAGTGGGCAGCCCCGGTCGGCCTGGTGAAAGCGGCGGGAATCGCGATCAGGTCGCAGGCGCGGCGGCCCAGTGCCTCGAACAGAGCGGGAAAGCGGATATCGTAGCAAATCGAGAGGCCAAGCCTGACAGGCGCACCGCCCTCACCCAATGGCAGGTCCACCGTTACCACCGCATCGCCCGGAGCATAGGCGGCGCTTTCCCGCCAGCTTTCACCGGTTGCCAGCGAGACGTCGAACATGTGCATCTTGTCATAGGTCGCCAGGATCGCGCCGTCGGCACCGATCACGAAGGCGCGGTTGGCATAGCGCCCGTCGCCCCGGTCCACAGCCAGCGAACCAAGCGCCACCACGATCCCCGCGTCGGCGGCAGCCTTGCGCACTGCCGCCAGCACGCGATCGCGTTCCGGCGGCACGATATGGCCGGCAGCCCGCTCCCGGTCGCGGTCGACTAGGCCGCTCATTTCAGGTGTGAACAGGATCGATGCGCCGCCGCGTGCCGCGTCGCCTATGGCAGCGACGAGGACGGCGGCGTTGGTGGCGGGGTCGATCCCGCTGGTCATCTGCAGCAGGGCAACCCGCATCGCTTCAGATCCCGAGCAACGCGTCGAGCTTGCCGGCGCGTTCCAGCCCGGCGAGGTCATCCGAGCCGCCGATAGCCTGCCCGTTGATGAAAATCTGCGGCACGGTGCTGGCATCGGGCTTGCGCTCGGCCAGTTCGCGCTTCTTCTCGCCACCCATGGTGATGTCGTATTCCGCGTAATCCACGCCCTTGGAATCGAGCAGCGCCTTGGCGCGGGTGCAATAGCCGCAGAACATCTTGGTATAGATCTCGACCCGCGGAGAGGCTGTGGCAGAACTCACGAAGAAAATCCCTCTATTCCATATACTTGGGTGGACTTGAAAGCGCGCCGCGACACCCTATCTCAATTCCGTCGGCAGCGCGAGATGCTGCAGGCAGATGGTCGGGTGCCAATCCTGGGCCCGGCCATGGATCAAATTGCTCAACAGAGGATTTGCGACATGAACCGTATCGACCTTACCCCCTATCGCCGTTCCACCGTCGGTTTCGACCGCCTGTTCGACCTGCTGGAAAAGCAGGCCCGCAGCAATGCCGGCGACAATTACCCCCCGTTCAACATCGAACGTCGCGGGCCCGATTCCTACCGCATCATCATTGCCGTGGCGGGTTTCCGGGCACAGGATCTCGACATCACCGCACAGGCCAACATGCTGGTGGTCCAGGGCCGCAAGCGCGAGGAGGTTGCCGAGGGCGAACTGCTCCACGTCGGCATTGCCAACCGCGGGTTCGAACGTCGCTTCGAACTGGCCGATTATGTCCGCGTGGAAGCGGCCGACCTTGCCGACGGCCTGCTGGTGATCGACCTTGTGCGCGAAGTGCCCGAAGCGATGAAGCCCAAGAAGATCGCCATCGGCGGTCCGGCCAAGCTGGAAGTGGTGAAGGACGACAAGGACGCAGACGCGGCCTGACCAAGTTGATCGCCAAGCCCGCAAGGGCCAATTTGGGGGCGGGCCGCATGCGGCACCGCCCCCTCGGCGCACGGCGCCGACCCGCCGGGGAAAGCGACACTCCGGGTCGCAGTTAGAGCGGCCCCTCCCCCGACAAGTGATTCTGCCGGCATTGCGCTATCAAATCGGCTGCGACCCCCTGGACGGTAACTCCCGTCCCCCGCTACCGATGCGCAATGCCCCCACAAGTTGCGGCTTTCACCGCGTGGCAAATTCACCAATCTTACGGGTAATGGTTTGGCCCTGCAGCAAGGGCGACGCAAGGGATTTTTCCTACAGTTTTTCCGCAGGATTAACCTTGCCAGGTCACCATCAGACGAGGCGCGATTGCTTGAGTGCGGCGGCGATGAATCCGGCGAACAGCGGGTGCGGATCAAACGGCTTGCTCTTGAGTTCCGGATGGAACTGGACGCCCACGAACCAGGGGTGATCGGGCCGTTCCACAATCTCGGGCAGCAGGCCATCGGGCGACATGCCGGAGAACACCAGGCCGCCATGCTCCAGCGGTTCCTTGTAGGCGGCGTTGACCTCGTAACGGTGACGATGGCGCTCCGAAATCTGCGTGGCGCCGCCATAGATCCGTGACACGTGCGAATTGCCGGAAAGGACCGCGTCATAGGCGCCAAGCCGCATGGTCCCGCCAAGGTCGCCCTCGGCGCTGCGCTGCTGGAGGCCTTCCTTGCTCATCCATTCGGTGATGATGCCCACCACAGGCTCGCTGGTTTCGCCGAATTCGGTCGAGGAGGCAGCCGCGATGCCAGCCGTATTCCGCGCGCCCTCGATGCAAGCCATCTGCATGCCCAGGCAGATGCCGAAGAACGGCACCTTGCTTTCGCGTGCGAAGCGCACGCTGGCGATCTTGCCTTCCGACCCGCGTTCACCGAAGCCGCCGGGGACGAGGATGCCGTGCAGCGGTTCGAGGTGCGCCGCGATGTCGCTGTCTGGCAGTTCGAAGATCTCGGCATCGATCCAGCGGATCTTCACCCTCACCCGGTTTGCCATGCCCCCATGGACCAGGGCCTCGTTGAGCGACTTGTAGGCATCGAGCAGGCCGACATACTTGCCCACGACCCCGATCGTCACTTCGCCTTCGGGGTTCTCGTAACGGTCGACGATGTCGTCCCACACGTGAAGCTCGGGCGCCCTGGACTGGTCGAGCAGGCCGAAATGGCGCAGGACCTCGTCATCCAGCCCCTCGCGATGGTATTGCAGCGGCACGGCATAGATGCTGGAGGCATCAAGCGCCTGGATGACCGCTTCCTTGCGCACGTTGCAGAACAGAGCGATCTTGGCGCGTTCGTTCTCGGGCAGGGGATGCTCGCAGCGGCACAGCAGCAGGTTAGGCTGGACGCCCAGGCTGGTGAGTTCGCGTACCGAATGCTGGGTCGGCTTGGTCTTCAGTTCGCCCGCCGCCGAGATGTACGGCACCAGGGTCACGTGGATAAGGCAGGAATGGTCCGCCGGCAGTTCGTTGCGCAGCTGGCGGATTGCCTCGATGAAGGGCAGGCTTTCGATATCGCCGACCGTGCCGCCGATTTCGCACAGGATGAAATCGTGGTCGTCCTGGTCAGCGAGGGCGAACTGCTTGATGGCATCGGTCACGTGCGGGATCACCTGCACCGTGGCGCCAAGGTAGTCGCCACGCCGCTCGCGCGTGATGATGTCGCGGTAGACCCGGCCGGAGGTGATGTTGTCGCTCTGCCGGGCCGAAACGCCGGTAAACCGTTCGTAATGGCCCAGGTCCAGATCCGTCTCGGCCCCGTCGTCGGTCACATAGACCTCGCCGTGCTGGTACGGGCTCATCGTGCCCGGATCGACGTTGAGATAGGGGTCGAACTTACGGATGCGGACCTTGTAGCCACGCGCCTGGAGGAGGGCAGCGAGGCTCGCTGCCATCAGTCCCTTGCCAAGCGATGAGACCACGCCGCCGGTGATGAATATGTACCGCGCCATGGGAGTCAGGCCGTAGGGATGAAACCGGATTCGTGGCAAGCCACGAAATCGCGATATTCACGGTTGTCGTTCCGCCCTGCTCTTGCGCAGGACGCTTGGCGGGTATTCCGGTGTCGATTTGTTACTCGGCGACGCCCGACAGCGCATCATCCTGCGCCGGTGCCGCCGGCGCGCCATCGGCAGGCGCCTCGGCCGGAGCGGCCAGCCCCTCGATCGGCTGCGTTGCCGGGGTGACCGTACGGTCGAGGCTGTCATCGATGGTCCGGCCCGACGTGGCATTGATCGCCACTGCCGCCAGGGCAATCGACAGGCCGACAAAGGCAACGGCGAGCCACTTGGTGGTGCGGGTCAGGAAATCTGCCGCGCCGCGCGCGGACATCAGGCCACCGGGGCTGCCGCCGCCACCGATCCCCAGGCCGCCGCCTTCCGAGCGCTGCATGAGCACCACGACGACCAACGCGAAGGCCACGATCGCCTGGATGACGGTCAGGAAGATGAAAAGGCTCATGGGTCAGAAAATCCGGCTGGAATGATGCGTCTATCTAGGGGCGGTGGCCGCACAGGGCAAGGGAGCGCCCTGCCCGGCTGAATTCACCTCAGTTTTCCTGCATTTCCGCAGCAACCGCGATGATGCCCAGGAAGCTTTCCGCTGTCAGGCTGGCCCCGCCGACAAGCGCACCGCCAACTTCGTCCGCCGACAGCAGTTCTGCCGCATTGTCGGCCTTCACCGAGCCGCCATACAGAATCCGCACCCTAGCCCCTGCTTCGGCACCGTAGAAACCGGTGAGGACCTGGCGAATCGCCCGGTGCATCGCGCTGACATCGTCGGTGGTCGGCGTGCGGCCGGTGCCGATCGCCCAGACCGGTTCATAGGCCACGGTCACCTTCTCGGCCGCGACCTCGCCTGCCGGAAGTGATCCCTTGAGCTGGCGCGCGACAACGCTTTCGGCCTTGCCGGCATCGCGCTGTTCCTCCGTCTCGCCCACGCAGACGATGACAGAGAGCCCGCAAGCCAGTGCCGATTCGGCCTTGGCTCTTACGTCTGCATCCTTCTCGCCATGGTCGGCGCGGCGTTCCGAATGCCCGACGATGACGAAGCCGGCCCCTGCATCCTTGACCATGGCGGCAGAAATGTCGCCGGTGTGCGCGCCGCCTTCCGCCGCGTGGCAATCCTGCGCGCCGACACCGATCAGGCCGGCTTCCTTGCGGGTGGCATGGATGAGGGTGAAGGGCGGCGCGAGCGCGACCTCGACCTTCATCAGACGCTCCGCCGCGCGATCGATCGCACGCGCTTCGGACAGCATGGCACGGGTGCCATTCATCTTCCAGTTACCGACAATATAGGGGCGCACGGCCATGGTAATACCTTGCAGTATCCTCGAAAGGACAATCTCTCGCGAGCTGATCCCGCACATAGGCGGGGAAGTGCCAGCCCGCTAGAGCGCCCGTCGACGCTTGTCAAAGCCGGTTTTGCTGCGCAGACGGGCAGCACGTTCGCCTGTTGCGGGCGCGCCGCAGGGGCGATAAAGCGCGTCGCCTGATGCATGCTGCACGTTGCAATGCGGTCCTGCGCCCACCCGTATCCAGAGTGCCCGCCCGCCATGATCCAGATATTCCGCAACTTCTTCCAGTCCAAGCTCGGCATCGGCGTCACACTGGCCTTCCTGGGATTGATTGCAGTGGCCTTCGCCACCTCCGACGTTGCCAACACCGGGATGTTCGGCGGTGTCGCCGGGGGGGACCGGGTGGCGGTCGTGGGCGATGAACGGATCGACGCGATCGACCTGTCGACCCGGGCCAGCGATGCCCTGAACGGCGTTCGCCAGCAGGATCCGACGGTCACGATGGAAGCCTTCATCGCGCAGGACGGGCTGAAAGACACGCTCGACAACCTCATCAGCCGCGCCGCCATCGCGCAACTGGCCCAGCGTTTCGGCCTCAGGGCCGGCTCGCGCCTGGTCGACAGCGAAATCGTGCAGATGGCCAACATGCGCACGATCGAGGGCGAATTCGATACCGAGGCATTCCGCACCGTCCTGCGCCAGCAGGGCATCAGCGAAGACATGTTCCGCGAAGACCTGGCGATGGGCCTGTTCGGCCGGCAGATGGTCGGCCCGCTGGAACTGCTTCCACGTGTGCCCCAGTCCGTGGCGCAGCGTTACGCAGAAGTCCGCCGCGAGACGCGCAGCGGGTTTGCCGCCGAACTGCGCGCCGCCGCCTTTGCCCCTTCCGGGCAGCCGACCGATGCGCAGTTGCAGGCCTATTACCAGGCCAATGGCGAGAACTATCGCCGGCCCGAACGCCGGGTGATCCGCTATGCCCTTTTCGGCGAGGAAGCCTTCGGCGCCGTCGCGGCCCCGACACAGGCCCAGATTGCCGAACGTTACGAGCGCGACCGCGCCTTGTATGAAGCGCGCGAGACACGCAGCTTCACCCAGCTCATTGCCCCCACGCAGGCCGCCGCACAGGCCATCGTCGATGAAGTGCGCGGCGGAACCAGCCTCGATGCTTCTGCCCGCAGCAAGGGCCTTGGCACCACGGCCGTTGCCGCAACCACCCGTGACGAATTTGCCGCGCAGACCTCTGCCGCGGTCGCCACGGCCGCCTTTGCCGCCTCCGACGGCGGCGTAAGCAACCCGGTGCAGGGCGGTCTCGGCTGGTACGTCCTGCGGGTCGACAGCGTGGAGCGCAGCGCCGCCCGCCCGCTCGCCCAGGTCCGCACCGCGATCGCCACGGAACTGGCGACCGAGCTGCGCCGCGCGGCGATGAACGATGCGACCGCCCGGATCGAGGACGAGTTCGCCAACGGCCGCAGCCTTGCGGAAGTGGCGCAGGAACTTGGCGTGGACCTCACCTCCACCCGCCCGCTGACCGGTGCGGGCCAGGTCTACGGCACCCGGGATTCCGCGCCGCAGGAACTGGGCCCGGTCCTGTCGGTCGCGTTCGAGATGGAAGAGGGTGAGCCGCAGCTGGCAGAAGCCGTGCCCGGCGAAAGCTTCATCATCTACGAGGTCTCCGACATCACCCGTTCGTCGATCGCGCCGCTGGCGGAGATCCGCGAGCTGGTGGTGGCCGCATGGCGCCGCGATGAGGGAATGCGCCTTGCCGGAGAAGCAGCGAACCGCGTCCTTGCCCGGGTCGAGGGCGGCAGCACCCTCGCGGCCGCAGTGGCCGCCGAGCGTGTTGCCCTGCCCGCCCCGCAGGGCCTGCGCCTTGCCCGGCAGGACGTGGAGCGCAGCGGCCAGATCACCCGCCCGGTCGCGCTGTTCTTCTCGATGGCCAAGGGAACCTCGAAGCGCCTCGAAACGCCGGAGAGCGCCGCCTGGTACATCGTGCAGGTGACCGACATTTCCGCGCCGGACCTTGCCGCCAACGATCCGCTGGTGGCCACGACCGCGGCCCAGCTGATGCCGCTGCTGCCGCGTGAATATACCGAGCAGTTCGTCAGTGCGGCGCGTGCGGAAGTGACCGTGGAGATCAACGATACGGCTGTGGCAGCGGTGGCGGCGCAGCTCACCGGCCGCACCAATTAGGAGCGGACCGCTGAGCACGCCCGCCACATCCCCGAACGCGCCCGTAAACGCTGTCGCTGCCCGTGCCGCCCTGGCAGCGGGAAAGCACGCGCTTGTCTGGCGCAAGCTCGTCGCCGATACCGAAACTCCGGTCGGAGCGGCACTCAAGCTGATCGAGCAGGGGCGCGGCGATTTCCTGCTTGAATCGGTCGAAGGCGGGGAAGTTCGTGGCCGCTATTCGCTGCTCGGCATCGACCCGGACCTGATGTTCCGCGCCACCGGCGCTGCCTGCGAGGTCAACCGCCAGTGGCAGCATGACCGCGAGGCATTCGAGCCGCTGCCCGGCGACAGCCTTGCAGAACTGCGCAACCTCGCCCAGGCCTGCCGCATCGACGTACCGGCCGAACTGCCCCCGGCGCTCGCCTGCCTCGTCGGCTATTTCGGATACGAGACCATAGGCCTTGTCGAGAAGCTGGGGCGCGCGCCGCAGAGCGAGCTGGCCCTGCCCGACATGCTGTTTGCCCGCCCCACCCTGGTGCTGGTGTTCGACAACCTGTCCGACAGCCTGTTCTGCATCGCCCCGCTGTGGGCCGACGGTACCGATCCGGACCGCGCCATCGAACGCGCCGGGGAGCGGATCGACGAGGCGCTGCGCAAGCTGGGCAATGCCGTGCCGCCGCAGGTCCGCGCCACGGGCCTGCCGCAGATGGACCTCAACCCGGTGATGGACCCGGCCGATTACGCGGCCATGGTGATGAAGGCCAAGGAGTACATCACCGCGGGCGACATCTTCCAGGTGGTGCTGGCCCAGCGCTTCACCTGCCCTTTCCCCTTGCCGCCCTTCGCGCTCTACCGGGCACTCAGGCGGGTCAACCCCTCGCCGTTCCTCTATTTCCTCGATCTGCCCGGCTTTGCCGTGGTCGGGTCCAGCCCGGAAATCCTCGTGCGCGTGCGCGATGGCGAAGTCACCATCCGCCCGATCGCCGGTACCCGCCCGCGCGGCAAGACCCCCGAGGAGGACCGGGCGAACGAGGAAGGTCTGCTGGCCGATCCCAAGGAATGCGCCGAACATCTGATGCTGCTCGACCTGGGCCGCAACGATGTCGGCCGCGTGGCGGCGGCGGACAGCGTGAAGGTGACCGCCAGCTTCACCATCGAACGCTACAGCCACGTGATGCACATCGTCAGCAATGTCGTGGGCCGGCTGGCGGCGGACAAGGATGCCGTCGACGCGCTGTTCGCAGGGTTCCCGGCGGGCACAGTATCGGGCGCGCCCAAGGTACGGGCGTGCCAGATCATCGCCGAGCTGGAGCCGGAGACGCGTGGTCCCTATGCCGGGGGCGTCGGCTACTTCGCGCCCGATGGCTCGGTCGACAGCTGCATTGTCCTGCGTACGGCGGTGGTGAAGGACGGGGTGATGCACGTCCAGGCCGGCGGCGGGATCGTTGCCGACAGCGAGCCGGAATACGAAGCCGCCGAATGCCGCCACAAGGCCAGCGCGCTGGTCGCCGCCGCGCGCGAGGCGGCCCGCGTCGCGGGCGAGCCGGGGTTCGGGCAATGACCGTCCAGCCCGGTTCCGGTGCGGCAGCGGATACCGCCATTAATACCCTTGCGGCTTACCCCGCCACGGGCCGATAGGGCGCAGCCATGATACTCGTCATCGACAACTACGACAGCTTCACCTTCAACCTGGTCCATTACGTTATGGAACTGGGGGCCGAGGTGAAGGTGGTGCGCAACGATGCGCTGACCGCGGCAGAAGCGCTGGCGATGAATCCCGCCGGCGTGCTGCTGTCTCCCGGACCCTGCACCCCCAACGAGGCGGGTATCAGCCTGGCCCTGGTGGGTGCCTGCGCCGAAGCCGGGATGCCGCTTCTCGGCGTGTGCCTGGGACACCAGTCGATCGGGCAGCACTTCGGCGGCAAGGTGGTGCGCGGCGGGCTGATGCACGGCAAGACCAGCCCGGTCGACCATGACGGGACCGGTGTTTTTGCCGGCCTTCCCTCGCCCTTTACCGCCACGCGCTATCACTCGCTGGTGGTGGAGGACATTCCCGATTGCCTGCTGGTCAATGCCACCAGCGAAACCCCGGGCCTGGATGGCACCTGCGTGATGGGCTTCCGCCACCGCGACCTGCCGATCCACGGCGTGCAGTTCCACCCGGAATCGATCGCCACCGAACACGGCCATGCGCTGCTCGCCAACTTCCTGCGCATCTGCGGTCTCCAGCCAAAGGCGCGTCCGTGAGCCTGTCGATGGCAGAGGCCGAAGCGCTTTTCGGGCGAATGCTCGATGGCGGCATGGCGGATGACGAAATTCGCGACCTGCTCATCACCCTGGCCGATCGGGGCGAGACAGCGGAAGAGATCGCCGGTGCTGCCAGCGCCATGCGCGCCCGGATGCTGCGCATCGTGGCCCCGGCCAATGCCATCGATGTCTGCGGCACCGGCGGTGACGGGCAGCACAGCCTCAACATTTCCACCGCCGTGGCGCTGGTGGTGGCGG
>CAZTED010000070.1:0-2434 GCA_964612175.1 uncultured Sphingomonadaceae bacterium | reverse complement strand
AATCGGTCGCCGCACGATCTTCAACCTGCTTGGCCCCATCGCCAATCCGGCAGGCGTCAGCCGCCAGCTTATCGGCATCGCCAACCCGGATTACGTGGCCACCTACCGCGATGCGATGCGCCTTCTGGGCATGGACCGGGTGATGATCGTCGCCGGCATGGAAGGGCTGGACGAGTTGTCCATCGCCGGACCATCGCGCGTGGCCACCATCGGGATCGACGGAATCGCCGACACCGTGACGCCGGAGGATGCCGGTCTTGCCCGCCATCCCCTCGAAGCCATCCGTGGCGGCGATCCCGAATTCAACGCTGCCGCCCTGCGCCGCCTGCTGCAAGGTGAGTCTGGCGCCTATCGCGATGCCGTGCTCCTGAATGCCGCCGGTGCGCTGCTGGTCGCCGGGGAGGCATCGACCTGGACCGAAGGGGCCGAGGAAGCCGCCGAAGCAATCGACAAGGGGCTTGCCAAGGCGCTGCTCGATTGCTGGATCGCGGCCACGACATGACCAACAAGCTGATAGAGATCTGCGACACCAAGCGCCGCGAGGTGATAGACCGCATGGCGCTGGCTACGGTGGATGACCTGGACCGCGCCGCCGCAAGCCAGACCGCGCCACGCGGCTTCGAGGCGGCGCTGCGCGCCAGGGCCGCAACCGGCTTTGCCCTGATCGCCGAAATCAAGAAGGCCAGCCCGTCCAAGGGCCTGATCCGCCCTGATTTCCGCCCCGCGGAACATGCTCTTGCCTATCAGGACGGGGGCGCAACCTGCCTTTCGGTGCTGACCGATGCACCCTATTTCCAGGGGCACGAGGACTATCTCGTGGATGCCCGGGCTGCCTGCAAGCTGCCTGTGCTGCGCAAGGAGTTCATGGTCGATCCCTGGCAGGTCGCCGAGGCCCGCGCGATCGGTGCCGATGCCATCCTGATCATCGTTGCCGCGCTGGATGATGGCACCATGGCCGAGATCGAGGCCGCGGCAATCGAGCGCGGCATGGACGTGCTTGTGGAGGTCCACGACGAAGCGGAGATGGAGCGCGCCGCGCGCCTGCGCTCCCGCCTCATCGGCGTCAACAACCGCGACCTGCGCAGCTTCGTGACCGACCTCGGCACGACCGAACGACTTGCCCCGCTGGCACCGGAAGGAACCCTGCTGGTCGGCGAAAGCGGCATCAACAGCCATGCCGATTGCCTGCGCCTGGCCCGGGCCGGCGTGCGGACTTTCCTTGTCGGGGAGAGCCTGATGCGCCAGCAGGACGTTGCTGCGGCCACGCGGGCGCTGCTGGAAGGCTGATCGCGTAACAGCGCATCCATCTGGGCAATCCCCGCCCGATCTGGCATGGCCGCTGGCATGAGCAAGCTTACCCATCTCGACGACCAGGGCGCTGCGCGCATGGTCGATGTTGGCGGCAAGGCCGCAACGGCCCGCAGCGCCACCGCCGCAGGCTTCATCCGCATGGCCCCGGCTACGCTCGCCGCCGTGCGCGACGGGTCCGGCCCCAAGGGCGACGTGCTATCTGCCGCCCGCATCGCAGGCATCATGGCGGCCAAGAAGACCGGCGAGCTCATCCCGCTATGCCATCCGCTGGCGCTTGATGCCGTGGCGGTGGACTTCACTTTCGAGGAGCACGGGATTGCCGTTACCGCCCGCGCCTCGCTTACCGGCAAGACCGGGGTGGAAATGGAAGCCCTCACCGCCGTGTCAGTGGCCCTGTTGACGGTCTATGACATGGCCAAGGCGCTGGAGAAGGGCATGGTCATCGAAAGCATCCGCCTGGTCGAGAAGACCGGCGGCAAAAGCGGGGACTGGCGCGCGGAATGAGTGCCGCCTCGCCGTCTCACCGCGCACCGCTGCCTCTGGAGGAGGCGCAGGCGCTCCTGCTTGCCAGCGTGGAACCGTTACCGGCGCAGGATGTACCGCTTGCCGATGCCACCGGGCGCTACCTGGCGCAGCCGCTTCACGCCCGCCGCAGCCAGCCCCCGGCCGATCTTTCAGCGATGGACGGCTATGCCATGCACGCTGACGACCTTGCCGGCCCATGGCGCGTGGTGGGCGAGAGCGCGGCCGGTCATCCCTTTGGGGGGACGCTCCACCCTGGCGAGGCGGTGCGCATTTCCACCGGTGCCCACATGCCAAAGGGCGACATGGCGGTCCTGTTGCAGGAGAATGCCCGGCGCGATGGTGACCTGCTCACATTGACATCGGCAGACGGGCCAACACCGCGTCATATCCGCAGCCACGGGTTCGACTTCGCGCATGGCGACCTGCTGCTCCCCGCTGGCGTGCGGCTGAACCCCGCCCGCCTTGCCCTGGCGATCACCGGTGGCCATGCGAGCGCGTCCGTCGGCTCCCTTCCTTGCGTCACCATTATCGACAGTGGCGACGAGCTGGCGAGCAATCCCGAACAGGTGGCAGGCCACCAGATCCCCGCCAGCAACGG
>CAZTED010000069.1:0-14092 GCA_964612175.1 uncultured Sphingomonadaceae bacterium | reverse complement strand
AAAGTCCCGGCGGAGGGGAAGAACGTCATGCACAAGCGGTCTGGCCGGCACCTTTTTTCGTGTCTGCTCGGTGTGTCCCTGCTGGCCGGCATGGCGCCTGGCCTCGCCGCCCAGGACAGCCATGCCCATCGGCACGACCATGGCGGCACCGGCGCGGACGCGCCGCCTGCGGCAGCAAGCGTCATGCGCTGGTCCGATCCCGCCACCTGGCCTGACGGAAGGGTCCCGGCACAAGGGGACGCGGTCCTGATCGGTCGCGGCATGGACGTGGTGCTCGACATCGCCCCGCCCGCCCTGCGCAGCCTGACCATCGACGGGAAGCTGACTTTTTCCGACGATCTCGATATCGAACTTGTAACCGACTGGATCTACCTGCGGCGGGGCGAACTGCACATCGGCAGCGAGGATAATCCGCACAGGCGGCAGGCCACGATCACCCTGACCGACAATGTCCCCGGTGAAGACATCAACACGATGGGGGACCGCGGCATCATGCTCATGGGCGGAACTCTCAGCCTGCATGGTGACCGCGAGAACAGCTGGACAAAACTGGCCCGGACGGCAGAGGCCGGCAGCACCCGCATCGAGGTGCTTGACGCCCGCGGCTGGCGGCAGGGTGACGAGATCGTGCTTGCCTCGACCGACTTTGATCCAAGGCAGGCGGAAAAGCGCACAATCCGGGCCATTGAAGGCAATGTGATCACCCTCGATCGCCCGCTGGAATACATGCATTTCGGCGCGATCACCTTCGGGGTCGACCAGCGCGGCGAAGTCGGCCTGCTGACGCGCAACATCCGTATCCAGGCTTCGCAGGACGCGGAGAGTTCGTATTTCGGCGGGCATATCATGGCGATGCTGGCACCGGACGTGCGGCTGTCGGGCGTCGAACTCTATCGCATGGGGCAGCACCTGACCCTGGCCCGCTACCCGATCCACTGGCACCTGGTGGGTGAGGGAGAGGGGCAATACATCCGCAACTCGGCCATCCACAACACCTACAACCGCTGCGTGACCGTGCACGGCACGAACAACGTGCAGGTGGAAAACAACGTGACCTTCGACACCGTGGGCCACTGCTTCTTCCTGGAAGACGCGGTGGAGACGGGTAACCAGTTCGTCCGTAACCTCGGCATCCAGACCAAGTGCCATCCGACGCTGCCCTGCGTCCCGACCCACCTGGGACCGGCCGGGCTGTCCACATCGGGCGGGGGCGCGGCCGGCCAGCGGTCGGAACATGTCCTGATCGCATCGGACAACACGGCGGCGACTTTCTGGATCACCAATCCGGACAACATCTACCGCGACAACGTGGCCGCGGGGTCCGACATGGTGGGCTTCTGGTACGCCTTGCCAGTCCATCCCACGGGCCAGTTCGAGGGTACCGAAATCAGCGCGAATACATGGCCCCGCCGGACCAGGGTGCGCGAATTCAGCGGCAACACCGCCCACTCCAATTTCGATGGCCTGATGTTCGATCGCGGACCCAATCCCGACAACACCTTCAGCGTGGGCGGCAGCAACTACCACTTCCCCACCCTTGATCCGGCCGATCCGAACAGCGAGCTGCTGGTGTCGCACTTTGCTGATTTTACCGGCTACAAGAACCGCAACGGCGCCGTCTGGGGGCGCGGCGAACTGCACCTGTTCACCAACCTGCGGGTGGCCGACAACGCGATCGGTTTTACCCATGCAGCTTCAGCGGTTGGGCGCGCGCCATACACATCGAAGGTGGTGGATTCGCTGTTCGTGGGCGAGAGCGAGAATATCGGCAATCCGCGCACTGCGGAGGAAATCGCCTATGGCCGCAGCCTTCCGAACGAAATTCCGGATTACCCGATAAGGGGTTACGAATACTACGACATGCGCCACGACGTGGAGAACACCACCTTCGTCAATTTCCAGCCCAACACCCTGCGCGATGCGGGGGCCATATCCTACCTGATGTACACCAGCTTCGGGATGAGCACCGAGAACGCCATCGAGGGTGCCACCTTCATCAATTCCAAGCCGGTCAGCTTCCCGCCCTATGTGCGGCGGTGGGCATCCGATCTTGGCCGTGGCAATGCCTGGCGCGGGGCCGCGATCCATGACCGGGATGGTTCGGTCGGCGGCGTGCCCGGGGCCTATATCGTCCTCGACAACGGCATCGCATCCGATGAGCAGGCCTGCGATATCAAGCCCGACTGGGGCGCGGCCGTGTGCAGGGGCGATTTCGGCCACTTCGGCCTCGGCGTGAACATGGGCTTCGGCAATGCCCCCATCGCCGAACCGGTCATGCTCAGCCGAAACGGCAGGCGGTGGGAATACACCGGCCAGACCACGATCCGCAGCGGAGCCGAGGTGCGGGTGGAAACCAGCCGGGATGCGCTGTCCCTTTCCCTGCTGGAAATGGCAGATGGCTCCTGGGTGATCTTCGAGCTTCCCGGCTTCACAACCACTGCCGGGGGCCAGCCACAAGCCAGCCTGGCCGCGCTGCGCGAAGCCGGCCAGACCGCCTTCTACAGCGAGAACGGCACCCTGTGGGTCAAGCTGGTGGTCGACAATTCGGCCGGCCAGAGCATTTCGATCGGCAGGCTGGGCGCAGGGGTCAGCACCGTTGGCCCCGGTCCGGGCGGCACCTTCGGTGCGGGCGCGACCCTTGACGTAAGCCGATAGCGCCGGGGCCGAAGCAAGCCATCGGCGGCAAATCAATGGGGAGCGCCGGTCGGCACTCCCCATGATAGCTCAGGCAAACAGGCTTACTTGTCGAAAAGCCGGGCCCAGCGGCGCTTCTCGCGGCTCTTCCACAGACCGCGATGGTAGGCATCCGATGCCAGCAGCGGCATGACCGAGCCGGCTTCGGCAAAGACCATCTGTTCGATCCCGGTGTTGACCTTGCCCCAGCTCGCCGCTTCCTGCAGCGTGGAGCTGGAACAGGCACCGTCGCGCACGTCGGCCACGGTGATCTGCACCGCATACTTGTGCACCGACACGTCCTCGTGCCCCAGGATCTCGGCGCAAACCACGGTGTCCTGGATGAAGTTCTTGGGCACGCCGCCGCCCACCATCAGCAGGCCCGAATCGCCCGACTGGATCTTGATGTCGGTCAGCTCGCGGAAGTCCGCGATGGCATCGATCATCATGTAGGGCTTGCCCTCCTTCATCCGGTCGACCTGGTGCTTGACGAGGCCGAAGCCGGCGCTGCTGTCCACGAAGGCCGGGCAGAAGATCGGCACGTCATGCTCGTAGGCAAGCTTGACGAGCGAGTTGTCCTTCTTGCCATGCTCCACAAGATACTTGCCCATCTCGCGGATGAAGGCGCGGCTGGAATAGGCTTTGGGCTCCAGCTCGTTGGCGATCTTGTTGATCGTGAAGTCGCAGTCCTGCAGCTGCTCCTCGTCGATGTAGGTGTCGTAGATCCGGTCGATGTAGAGCGAGCGAAGCGTGTCGTCGTCGGGGATTTCCAGCGCCTGGTAATGCTTGTGGCCAAGCCCTTCGAAGAAATCCATGTCGACGATGGTAGCGCCGGTGGCGACGATGCAATCGACCATGTTGGAACGAACCAGTTCGGCATACAGGTCCATGCAGCCGCCCGCACTGGTGGAGCCGGCGATGACGAGGAAGATGGTGCAGTCCTTGTCTTCCAGCATCTGGTTGTAGATGCGGGTGGCGCGCGCCAGGTCACGGCTGGTGAAGCTCATCTTGCCCATGCCGTCGATGATCGGGCGGGCATCGAAGCTGGTGATGTCGATATGCTCGACCAGCGTCGAAAGCAGCTCTGCCTTGCGGTTGCTGTTGATGGGCGTGTCGGTCATCCAAGGTACTCCAGTTCCAGGCCGGGCCGTCGCCCCCGCAACGCAAGGGTTCCCGGTTGAAGGGCGCGCGCGATAGTCGCTGGCGGCCCTTACGTAAACATGTAAATCGTACACGCCTATGACAGATCCTGCGACATCGCGATTGCCCCACCGCGCGGGCGTGCTGGAGGCGGCGCGCAAGGTGGCCGAAATCCTTGCCCCCACCCCGCTCCTGCCGGTCGAACACGAAGGGCGCAGCTTCTGGCTCAAGGCCGAATGCCTGCAACCGGTGGGCGCATTCAAGATCAGGGGCGCGTGGCACCGGCTGACCGACCTTTCACCTGAAGAACGGGCGCGCGGCGTGGTCGCCGTATCAAGCGGCAACCATGCGCAAGGCGTCGCCTGGGCGGCGCGGCGGCTGGGCATGGAGGCGACCATCGTGATGCCTGCCGATGCCCCGGCCATCAAGCTGGACCGGACCCGTGAACTGGGCGCGCAGGTGGTCACCTATGACAGGATGCGCGAGAACCGCGAGGCCATAGCGCAAGCCCTCGCGGCAGAGCGCGGCGCCGCCTATGTCCACGCCTTCGCCGATCCCTGGGTGATCGAGGGTCAGGGCAGCGCCGGAATCGAGATCGCCCGGCAACTGGGCCGCGAGCCTGACCGGCTGGTGGTGTGCTGCGGAGGTGGCGGGCTGACGGCGGGCCTTGCCCTTGCCTGCCCCGGGGCCGAAGTCATCCCGGTGGAGCCCGAAGGGTGGGACGATGTCGCCCGTTCGCTCGCGGCGGGCTCGATCCAGTCGGTCGGCCCCAATCCTCCGCCCACTGCCTGCGATGCCCTGCAGACCTTTGCTACCGGTGAAATCAACTTCGCCGTGCTGCGCCAGCGCTGCCGTTTCGGCCTGTCCGTAAGCGAGGATGAGGTCCGCATGGCCCAGCGCTTTGCCTTCACGCGGCTCAGGCTCGTGCTTGAACCGGGCGGCGCGGTGGCGCTGGCGGCTGTGCTGGCGGGCAAGGTGGAGGTGGACGAAGGCACGGTGGTGATCGCCAGCGGCGGCAATGCCGATCCGGCAGCCTTTGCAGCGGTGCTGACGGACTGACCCGCAAGGATCAGTTTCAATTGACAATCTAATTTCTTCGGACCAGCCTCCGTCTTCCTGCAAGGGGAGGATCCGACAATGGGACATGACCTGCTTCTGCCTGCTGCCGTGCTGGTGGCCTGGTCGCTGGTAGTGCTGATCTGGATGGCAGCACTGCGCCTGCCGGCACTGGCCAAACTCAAGCTTCCGCCGGAGCGTGCCCGGGGTGGCCGCGGAAGCGATCTCGATGGCGTGCTGCCGCCCGAAATCCAATGGAAGGCCCACAACTACAACCACCTGATGGAGCAGCCGACCATCTTCTACGCGCTGGTGATGATCCTGGCGCTGGCGGGCTATGGCCCGACCGAAGTCTGGCTGGCCTGGGCCTATGTCGCGCTGCGCGTGGCCCATTCGCTGTGGCAGGCGATAGTGAACACCATCCCGGTGCGGCTGACCCTGTTCGCGATCGGCAGCCTGGTGCTGCTGGTCCTGGCCATCCGTGCCCTGGTGGTGACGATCGGATAGGGGTTTGCCACGGGGGCGCGGTTGACCGGGCCTGAGCGGCGTGACGCTATGGCATGGGGGCATTCAGCGGAGTTGCCCCCATGGCCCACATCCTTGTCGTGGATGACGATGACATCGTTGCCGAACTGGCGAGCGAGATCCTGCTTGCAGCGGGCCATGCCTGCGGCTTCGTCTCGACCGCGGAAGAGGCACTGAAGCTGCTCCACTGGCGGCGGCCGGACCTCCTGCTGCTTGACGAGAACCTGCCCGGCGAGCGCGGCACCGGCTTCCTGCGCCGGTTGCGCCAGTCGCCGCTGTTCTATGACCTGCCGGTGATCATGTTCACCTGCGTGGACGGCGTCGAGGACGAGCGGCGCGCCTACTATGACGGGGCGCAGGACTACATCCGCAAGCCGTTCCACCCCTCGTTGCTCACGTGGCGGGTCAACCAGACGCTGAAGTCGCGCGCCGAACGGCCGCGCCATCGCAAGCTCGAGGAATGGGCCGAGTTCCAGCTGCACAACCGCAAGGAAGACCGGCCCCGGCAGGTGTTCCTCTAACCTGAGGCGCGAGTTTGACCCAGCGCAACGACCGCCGGGTCCGCCATTGGCAAAGGCACTCCATCAACAAGTGGAGAATGCCGATGTCACCGTTTTCCCGGCTGGTCGCCGAAGGCAAGCGAGCCATTCCCGGAACGATGGTTTTCGATGGGGATGCTGCCCAGCACGGCTATGCCATCAACGCCATGTGCTATTCCTTCAACAGCGAAGCCAACCGCAAGGCCTTCGAGGCTGACGAGGAAGGCTACATGGCCCGCTTCAACCTGACGCAGGAGCAGCGCGAGGCGGTGCGCAACCGCGATGTGCTGGCCATGCTGGCAGCCGGCGGCAACGTCTACTACCTCGCCAAGCTGGCCGGGATATTCGGCCTCAACGTGCAGGATCTCGGTGCACTGCAGACGGGCATGTCGCTCGAACAGTTCAAGGCCAACCTGCTGAGCCACGCGGTCACCGAAACGCGCATTTCGGACAAGTTTCGGAGCTTGGCGGCATGAGCACGATCTGCGGCGGCATCTTCACCAGCCACGTGCCCGGCATCGGCAAGGCCATTGCCGGCAACCTCCAGGAAGACCCCTACTGGAAGCCGTTCTTCGACGGGTTCAAGCCCATCCACCAATGGCTGGCGGAAGAAAAGCCGGATGTGGCGGTGGTGTTCTACAACGATCATGGCCTCAACTTCTTCCTAGACAAGATGCCGACCTTCGCGATCGGCGCAGCTGCGCAATACCGGCACGAGGACGAAGGCTGGGGGATCGCCTTCGGTCGCCCCTTCCCGGGCCACCCGGACCTGTCGTGGCACATCATCGAACAGGTTGTGGCCGCCGAGTTCGATCCGGTCACCTGCCAGTCGATGGCGGTGGACCATGCCGTTGCCGTGCCGTTCGAGCTGTGCTGGCCGGGAACCGACGCTTTCCCCACCCGGCTCGTGCCGATCGCCATCAACACCGTGCAGCACCCCCTGCCCAGCCCCAAGCGCTGCCATGACCTTGGCAAGGCGGTGGGCCGCGCCATCGAGAGCTGGGGCGGCAACGAGAAGGTGGTGATCTTCGGCACCGGCGGCCTCTCGCACCAGCTGGAGGGTGAGCGGGCCGGCCACATCAACGTCGATTACGACAAGTTCTGCCTGCGCAACCTGGCCCCCGATCCCGAGGCCCTGCTGCAGCACGACACGCTCGACATCGTCGAGCTGGCCGGCAGCCAGGGCGTGGAAATCCTCAACTGGATCGCAGCAAGGGGGGCGCTGAACGTATCGGGCCGCGGCTCGGTCCGGGAACTGGCCAGCAATTACCACGTGCCGATTTCCAACACCGCGGCAGCCACCGTGCTGCTGCAGAACAGCGACAAGGTCCTCGCCTGATCCCGCAAGCTGGCGAGAACCGGGCCGGGAAGGTGGAAACGCCTTCCCGGCTTTTTCGTTGTTGACCGGCGTCAAGGAAGGGGCTCGCCGCCAGGCTATCCTAACGATCGTTACAAAGACTCGCGAGAGGAGAAGCGTGATGGTCCATTTCCCGCAGGAAGGCCTTTACAAGGACGTGCTGCGCCTGGTGCGCATGGAAGGTGATATCGCCGATATCGAGATAGAGGGCGAGGTGCCGGCGGAAATGGACGGGGCCTTCTACCGCGTCCACCCGGACCCGCAGTTCGCGCCGCGCAAGCCCGGCGACCAGTTCTTCAACGGCGATGGCATGGTGACCATGTTCCGCGTCAAGGACGGGCGCATTGCCATGAAGCAGCGCTATGCAAAGACCGACAAGTGGAAGCTGGAGAATGCCGCCGGTCGCTCGCTGTTCGGTTCCTACCGCAACCCGCGCACAGACGATCCCTCTGTCATTGGCCAGCATCGCGGCACCGCCAATACCAATGTGCTGGTCTTCGGCGATGACCTGCTGGCGATGAAGGAAGATAGCCCCTGCCTGGTGATGGACAAGCTGACGCTGGACACTGAAGGCTATACCGACTGGGATGGCGACCTGTCGCTGCGCACCTTCGGTGCCCATCCCAAGATCGATCCGCTTACCGGCAACCTGTGCAACATCAGCTATGCTGCCGAGGGCGAGCTCAGCCGCGATGCCACCTATTTCGAACTGACGCCGGATGGCCAGGTGGTGCGCTTCGCCCGGTTCGAGGTGCCCTATTACACCATGCTGCACGATTTCGGCATTGCCGGCGACTATGTGGTGATCCCGGTCTCGCCCTACAGTTCGGATGCCAGCGTGCTGGAGCAGGACCGCCCGCACTTCTACTACGATCGCAGCCTGTCGGCCTGGATCGGCGTCATGCGCCGCGATGGCGATGGCAGCGACCTGCGCTGGTTCGAACAGCAATCCGCGGTGTGCAGCTGCCACGTCATGAACGCCTTCCAGGAAGGCACCAGGGTGCACCTCGATACACCCGTCTCCAAGATCGGCAGCCTGCCGTTCTTCCCGGACAAGGACGGTGCGCCGTTCGATCCCGAACTGGCGATGACCCAGCTTGCCCGCTTCACGGTCGATGTGACCAGCAACGAGGACAAGGTGGAAAGCATCACCCCGCTGGGCAAGGCACCGGGCGAATTCCCCCGCATCGATGATCGCATGGCCGGCAAGCCATACCGCCACGGCTGGATGATCACCTATGACATGGCCAGGCCCTATAACGGCCCTCCCGGCCCTTTCGCCGGCGTGATCAACACGCTGACCCATTTCGACGTAGTCTCCGGCGAGGAGCAGAGCTGGTGGGTCGGGCCCGACGGATCGATACAGGAGCCCTGCTTCATCCCGCGCGGGGCGGGTGCGGCAGAAGGTGACGGCTGGCTGGTCGCCCTGGTTGACGACCATGTCCGCAACTATTCCGACCTGTGCATTTTCGAGGCACTCGATGTGGCCAAGGGCCCGATCGCGCGCGCCAAGCTCCCCATTCGCCTGCGCCAGGGGCTTCACGGCAACTGGGCCGCAGCGGATCAGCTGGAAGCTGCCTGAGGCAGTTTCCAGCAACCAGTCCCCAACTCAGGGCAGCCCGCCTCGGCAGGCTGTCCCTTTTTTCCGGGACGCGCAACAGAGCCCGCTTCGGGGAAGCGTGTTCGCCAGTAAGGTCAGATCGCCGAGCTGAAGCGCCGCACATCCTGCTGCCGATAGGGATCGAAGGCAGCCGCGATACTGCGGGCATAGGGAAGACCGTGGTGGGCGATCACGAGGATATTGCCGCTCTCGATCCTCGCCAGTTCGGGTTCGAGGTACGGCCGGAGACGCTCGATCGCTGTCGCAAGGATGTCCGCCGCCACCCGCGCCCGGCCACGGCACAGCAGTTCCTCGATAATGGCGCCGCGGCGGCGGTCCTCAATGGTGCGCTCCTTGCCGGGGCCCGTGGGAAGCTGCTGCTGGCTCAGCATCATGCGATAACGGCCGGCGTTCTTCTCGTTCTGCACCAAGAGGTCAGGGAACGATGAGATGGCCGAGGCACCCAGCCCGATGAGGACCGGCGCCTGGTCATCGGTGAAGCCCTGGAGATTGCGCTTCAGCGTGCCCGCTTCCATCGCCTGCGCCAGCGGATCGCCGGGCAGCGCGAAATGGTCGAAGCCGACCGCAGTGTATCCGGCATCGACGAGCTGGCGGTGCCCGGCCTGAGCCATCGCAAAGCGCAGTTCCGGCCCGGGCAGTGCCGTGTCATCGATGCGCTTCTGGCGCGGCAGCAGGTGCGGCACGTGGGCATAGCCGAACAGGGCAACCCGGTTGACGCCATAGCCGGCGGCAAGGGCAAGCGTGTCGGCAAGGTGGTCGAGCGTCTGTCCGGGCAGGCCATACATGAGGTCGAAGTTGAGCGAGGTGATGCCGGCATCGCGCAACAGCTTCACCGCCTTGTCGATCATCTCGCGCGGTTGCACCCGGCCGATCGCTTCCTGAAGGCGCGCCTCGAAGGTCTGTACGCCCAGGCTGGCGTGGGTCGCTCCCACCGCGCCGAACACCATCGACCATTCAGAACCCAGCCCGCGCGGATCGAGCTCGATCGAGACCAGCGGGTCATGCAGCGGGAAGTTGAGCGTCAGCTCATCGAACAGCCGCACGAAATCGATTGGCGAGATGGCATTTGGGCTACCGCCACCAAAGGCGATCCGGCGCACCCGCGTTCCTGCCGGCAACAGCTTGCCGACCAGCTGTATCTCGCGGTGGAGCGCTTCGAGGTAGCTCGACAGCCGCGCGGCGCGGTTGGCGGCAGCGGTATTGCAGCCGCAGTACCAGCAGATCTTCTCGCAGAACGGGATGTGCACATAGAGAGAGATGTCGCCCGTCGCCGTGCTGATTGCCGCCCGATGCCGCTCTGCGCTGATGCCGCGAGCGAACTCGGCCGCGGTCGGATAGCTGGTATAGCGCGGGACCGGGGTTGCGAGCAGGTCTGGATGATAAGGCCACATGCCATTTTGATGGCGCATCGCGGCCGCGCGATCATTGCCCTTGATCAATTGTCGCGATCTGCATCGCGGCGTTTATCCGAACTGCGGCAGCCCTTGGCACAGCAGGGCGTGGTGGCGGGCATGGGCGTCGACCCGCCCTCCCGCCCAAGCGCCAGCTGGACCTCTGTCCCGCCGCAGATGGCAATCATCAGCGCCTCGCTGCCTCGTTCCAGCGGCAGCGGCCCGATCATCGCCGGGACCAGTGCAACAAGCGCTGCGATGGTTGCCATGGTCATGCCAGCGGCTCCTCGTCATCGATCAGGATGCGGCTGGCAGCCCCGTCGGGATCGTCGAACTGGCCGCTGCGCATGGCCCAGAAGAAAGCCGCAAGGCCAAGCAGGCCCAGGCCCAGCGCAACGGGGATCAGGAACAGCAGGCCGGTCATCGGGCAATCCTCATCGGCCAATCCTCATCGGGCTGCCCTCACCAGGCGCAGCGAGTTGGCAACCACGATCAGCGAACTGAGCGACATGCACAGCGCCGCCACCAGCGGGGTGACATAGCCGGCGATCGCCAGCGGCACCGCCAGTACGTTGTAACCGATCGCCAGGGCGAAATTCTGCCGTACCACGCGCATCGTGGCCCGGGCGGCGCGAACCGCGCGGGGCAGCGCGGAGAGCGAATCCTGCACAAAAACCAGGTCCGCCGCCTGCATCCCGACATCACTCGCACTGCCGGGGGCCATGCTGGCATCGGCGGCGGCAAGTGCAGGGCCATCATTGAGCCCGTCACCCACCATCAGCACCTTGTGCCCGGCACCCTGCAACCGCGCGATGGCATCCTGCTTGTCGGCGGGCGATGCGCCGGCCTGTCCGGTGAGGCCGGTCTCGCGGGCAACCCCGGCAACCGCCTCTGCATTGTCGCCCGAGATGATCGAGGCGGTGATCCCCAGCTTGCGGAGGTTTGCCAGCGCTTCGCGAGCATCGTCACGCAGCCGGTCGGCAAAGGGGATGAGGCGGGTCGGCGCGCCGTCGATGGCCAGCGCCACGCCCATGCTGGACGCGCCTTCGGGCCGGCGCAGCGCCACGGCCCTGCCCTGCCCGAGGTGCTGCCATTCGCCGCGCATCCCCACGCCCGGTTCCTCGGTCACGCGGGCAAGCTCTGCCGGCACCACGCCGCGCTGCATCAATTCTGCGGCCAGCGCGCGGCTGAGCGGGTGGCGGCTGTGCGAGGCGAGCGCGAGGGCCACCGCGGCCTCGTCTGCCGACATGGCCGCAATCGTCGCGGGATCGGGCAGCGGGCGGCCCAGGGTGAGCGTACCGGTCTTGTCGAGCAGGACCCGGTTTACTGCTGCCAGGCGTTCGATGGCTGAACCATCCTTGACCATGATACCGGCGCGCAGCAGCGATCCACTCGCCACCACCTGCGCCACCGGCACGGCAAGGCCCAGCGCGCAGGGGCAGGTGATGATCAGCACCGCCACCCCGATCACCAGCGCCTCGTAAACAGTCGCGCCCGCCAACAGCCAGCCAGCGACACTGAGCGCGGCCAAGAGGTGTACAGCAGGGGCATAAAGGCGCGAAGCGCGGTCGGCGATGCGGACATAGCGGCTGCGGTTCTGCGTGCTGGCTTCCATCAGCCGGGCGATCTCGGCCAGCGTCGTGTCGTGTCCGGCGTGGCTCACCGCCACGTCGACCGGGGCATCGAGATTGAGCGTGCCTGCCAGCACCTGGCCCCCGCACGTTGCGGGGACAGGGCGGGTTTCGCCGGTCAGCAGCGACCGGTCGAAGCGGCTCGTGCCCGTCACGATCGCCCCGTCCGCCGCCAGCCGTTCCCCGGCAGCAACGCGCATGACCATGCCGGGCTCCAGCGCCTCGGCGGCGATCCATTCGAGGGCACCGCCGTCGCGCAGCACCAGGGCGCCGGGCGAGGCCTGGCTGAGCAGCGCATCGACCCCTGCCCGCGCCCGGTCGCGCATCATCGCGTCGAGCACGCGGCCGGCCAGCAGGAACGCGAGCAGCATCAGCGCGCCATCGAACCAGGCATGGCGACCACCGGTAACCGTCTCGTAGACGCTCAGGCCACAGGCGATGGTGACGCCGATGGAGATCGGCACGTCCATGTTGGTCCGGCCATGCCTGAGCGCGGCCCAGGCCGACCGGAAGAACGGCTGCCCGGCATAGGCCACGGCAGGGATGGCGATCAGCGCGGACAGCCAGTGGAACAGTTCGCGGGTCGACCCTTCTGCCCCGGACCACACTCCGACCGAGAGCAGCATCACGTTCATGCAGGCGAAGCTGGCCACGGCCAATGGCCCGAGAAGCGGCTTCACCGCCGAGAACGGCCGCACCACTTCGCGCGGGCGGCGCTTTGATTCAAAGCCGATCCGGCCAAGTTCGGCCACGATCTGCCCTTCATCGAGCGAGCGATCGTGCACCACCGTGACCATGCGCGAGGTGAGGTTCACCCGTGCGCTCGCCACTTCCGGCAAGGCGGCAAGGCCGCGCTCGATCTTGCTCATGCACCCGGCGCAATGGGCTCCGGGGACGGCCAGCACACTGGTTTCCAGCTCTTCGGCAAGGACGCTGCGGGCACTCATCCCAGTTCTTCCTGCGATCGCCAGATATTGCTTGCACCCATCACCTGCAGGCGCACGTCCCAGCGGCCCTTGCCCAGCGGCCGGGTCGAGACATATTCTCCGGGACCGGTGCGGGTGAAGGTCAGCGCCACGGCCGGATCGGAGCCGAGCGGCGCCCGGGCAGTGCCTGTCAGGGCAACCGGATCGGGCACGCCGGACACGCGCACGACCAGATGGCGGTCGTAGCGCAATTCCTTGTCCACCTTCCAGCCCAGTGCTTCCTGTCCGCGGGCCTGTTCCAGCCAGTCGTTGAAATGCTGGCTGGCGACATAGGAATTCTCCACCACCACCCCGCCGAAGCTGCCCAGCGCGATCCGCGCCATCGTGAAGTTCACGGCGATGATGACGCCGAAGAAGGCCATCATTACCGCCAGCATGTGCCAGCCTGTGAATTGCCTGCTCATTGCGATCCTCCTGCAGGGGTTTCAAAGCGTGTTTCGGCCACGTCGCTTTCTCCCTGCTCGTCGAGCGCGAGGAGGTTGAAGGCGAAGTCCTGCCCCTGTGTCCCGGCGGGCGAGACGACATAGATGCGCACCGTTTCGGTCGCGTCGGCGGGGACGGCGAATTCCAGAGCCCGCGCAGCACGCTCTGCCGGCATCTCGTCGGTCCACATGGTCCCGCCAGGCAAACCATCCAGCGATACGCGCATGGCGCGCGGGCGGGTTTCCATGTTGCGCAGCTTGACCGTGTAGTTGTTGCGCACGCTGCCATCGCGCATCATCGTGAAGGCCGGGTTGCGATCGGGCGCGACCGAGATATCGGTATGGGTGCGCGTGCCCAGCAGGAACAGCAGGCCGGCGCCAAGGCTGCTCCAGATCAGGAAATAGGCAACGGTCCGCGGGCGCAAAAGGTTCTTCCACGCAGGGCGCGGCGTCCCGCCCGCCGCTTCCGCCCTGGCATCGTTGAGGGTGATGTAATCGATCAGCCCGCGCGGGCGGCCGACGTCCTTCATCACCCGGTCACAGGCATCGATGCACAGCCCGCAGGTGATGCAGGATATGTCCGGTCCCTTGCGGATGTCCCAGCCGGTGGGGCAGACTGCGGCGCACATGTTGCAATCCACGCAGTCGCCGAAAGCGCCGGGGCTTTTCTCCGCCTTCTTCACGCTGCCGCGCGGCTCCCCGCGCCAGTCCTTGTAGGTGATCTGCAGCGAATGCTCGTCCATCAGCGCGC
>CAZTED010000068.1:2805-14398 GCA_964612175.1 uncultured Sphingomonadaceae bacterium | reverse complement strand
TCGCCCGAATTGCCGGGGAAATCGGTGAACATGGCCTCGACCAGGTTGGGCACCAGGTATTGCAGCCGGTTGGAAGTGGAGACGGCCTCCGCCTCGCCCTCGAACAGGCGTTCACCAGTGGCGGCGTTGTCGATCTTCAGGGCAATGCCGCTGGTGTAGATCGTGTAGCTGTCCACCTCGTTGCCGAAGCGGCTGCCGCCGAAGAAGGGATCGTGCCAGCCATAACCCCAGCTGCGGCTGGGCAGGTAGGCGACGCGAGCATTGCCTGCGCGGTCGCGAAAGACGACCGGCCGGTAGCTGAACCACGGGTCATAGAACGGATCGTGGAAGGCCGAAGGGCGCGACCTGATCCGTTCGCGGCCATCATCCACGCCATAGTCGAAGCGCACCAGCAGGGTGGCATCTTCCGGGCGGCCGGCCTGGGCATAGCCAAGCTCGGCCATCTCGGCCTCGACAAGGTCTGCATAGAGGGCGAATTCGAGGCCGCCGGCGAGCGCCGGATCATCGGCCACAACCGCGAAGGTCTGGCCCTGGGGCGCCGGCAGCTGCGTCTGGAAGCGGCTGACATCGGCGCGGAACGGCGTAGCACAGGCGGCAAGGCCTGCGATCAGCAAGGGGACGGCTGCCAGCTTCCAGCCCCGCGACATCCTTGTGACAAGCGACATGGCATTTATCCTGTTCATGCGGTCCGGGCATCGCGCCCGGCGTGCGACCCCATGGAATGGAGGCGCAACTGATCTAACATGGGCAGGGATTTAGCAAGGGCGCCCTGAACCGCGATTGAACAGGCCTTGCGGGAAAACCTTGGGAATACAGCAGATTTGGCCGGAAACGCGGTCAGCCCCGGATCAATCCCAGCGCGTCATAGGTTGCCTTGAGTGTCGGCGCGCCGATGTCGCGTGCATGTGCTGCGCCGCGTGCGAGGATCGCATCGAGCGATTCCCTGTCCGCCTTCAGCTCCACGAAGCGCTGGCGGATCGGCCCAAGTGTTTCCACCACCAGTTCCGCCATCGCCGGCTTGAACGCCCCGAAGCCCTTGCCGGCAAAACGCGCCAGAACTGCATCGGGCGTGCTGCCTTCCAGGGCGGCATATATCGAGACGAGGTTGAGCGCCTCGGGCCGCCCTTCAAGGCCCGCCACCTCGCCGGGCAGCAGGTCCGGATCGGTCCTGGCCTTCTTGATCTTCGAGGCCATCGTGTCCGGATCGTCGGCCAGGTTGATGCGGCTCATGTCGGAAGGGTCGGACTTGCTCATCTTCGCCGTCCCGTCGCGCAGGCTCATGATCCGCGCCGCTTCGGGCGGGATGATCGGATCGGGCAGGGTGAACACCGGCGCGTCCTCGGCGCAGAAGTCGTTGTTGAACTTCTGCGCAATGTCGCGCGCCAGCTCCAGGTGCTGCTTCTGGTCTTCGCCCACCGGCACGTGGGTGGCCTGGTAGAGCAGCACGTCGGCCGCCTGCAGCACGGGATAGGTGAACAGGGCCACCGATTGCCCCTCGCGGTTCTTGCCGGCCTTGTCCTTCCACTGCGTCATGCGGTTGAGCCAGCCCATGCGGGCGGTGCCGTTGAGCAGCCACTGCAGTTCGGTATGAGCCGGCACCTGCGCCTGGTTGAACAGCACAGAACGCGCCGGATCGATCCCGCAGGCCACCAGTGCCGCGGTCATCTCCAGCGTGGCGGAGCGTAGGTCTGCCGGATTGTGCGGCATCGAGATGGCGTGCATGTCAGCCAGGAAGAACAGGCACTGGTTCTTCTGCTGCGCGCTGCCGCCTCCGGCTGCCCCGGCGCGGTTGGCTTCCTCCATCGCGTCCTGCATCCGCACCCAGTTGCGGATCGCGCCGAGGTAATTTCCCAGATGGAGCGAGCCCGTGGGCTGGATACCGGAAACAACGCGCATGGTGGTCACCTGTCAGAAAGTGCGAAAGGGGGACGGAGCAGGGAAATCAGGCGGGGCGCCGCCTCAGCTGGTCAAGCGTCTGGCGGTTGATCACGCCAAGGGCGATGGCCGCCACAAGGTAGGCCAGGCCGCCGCCCGCCACCAGCGCGGTAACCGCACCGATGCGTTCGAGAACCCCGCCTGCATAGAAATCGTCTCCATAGGGCATGGCATACCACAGAACCGCGCCCATGAAAGCCGCTGCCAGTGCGATGCGGCCGATGCGGCCCAGCGAGAGCGCGGTGAGGCGGTAATGGCCCTTTGCGGCCAGGATCGCATAGAGCGCCCCGGCATTGCACCAGGCCGATACCGACCCGGCAATCGCCAGTCCCTGCACGCCCAGGCGCGGTACCAGCAGGAAGTTGAGCGCCACGTTGATCAGCAGCGATCCGGCCGCGGTATAGACCGGGGTGCGGGTGTCCTTGCGGGCGAAGTAGCTGGGGATCAGCACCTTGATGAGGACATAGGCGGGCAGGCCCAGCACCAGCCCAGATACCACCGCCCCGGTGGCCATGGCATTGTCCAGGGTGAATGCCCCGCCGGTATAGAAGGCGCGGGTAAAGGCGCTGCCGGTGATGAACAGCGCCACTGCTGCGGGCAGGGTGAGCAGCAGCCCCAGTTCCACCGCGTTGCCTTGCAGCCGGGCGGCCTCGTCCGGCTTGTCCTGCGCCACGAAGCGGCTGAGCGCGGGCAGGATCGCGGTGCCCAGCGCAATGCCGATGATCCCCATCGGCAACTGGTTCAGCCGGTCGGCCATGGCCAGGAAGGTGTAGGAACCTTCGGGCAGGGTAGCCAGGAAGAACAGGTCAATGAAGCGGCTGATCTGGTACACGCCCGCGCCCAGCACCGCCGGGCCGATGAGGATGAACAGCTCTTTCACCCCGGCCGTCATGCGCGGGCGCCTGAGGTGCAACCGGAAACCGTGGCGCCGCGCGAACCAGCCAAGCCAGACCGCCTGCAGCACGCCCGAGACGCTGACCGACACGCCCAGCCAGAAGCCGACCTCGCGCCGCAGCTCCTCGGAATCGGGTTGCAATGCGCCCCAGGTCAGCGCCACCAGCAGGCACACGTTGAGCAGGATCGGCGCGGCTGCGGCAGCGGCAAAACGCGACAGCGAGTTGAGGATCGCGGCGAACACCGTCGCCAGGCTCATGAAGGCAAGGTAGGGGAAGGCCACCTGCGCCATCAGCACGGCAAGGTCGAACAGTTCGGGATCGCCCTCGATCGCCTCGTTGGCGAACAGCCCGGCGATCCATGGCATGGCGACAAGCGCCACGGCCGAGAAGGCGATCAGCACCGGGATCAGCACCGCCATCACCTCGTCGGCAAAGCGGCGGGCCTCGGTCACGTCGCCTTCGGCGGTCATCCGGCGGTTGAACAGCGGGACGAAGGCCGAAGCGAAGGCGCCTTCGGCAAACAGGCGGCGGAAGATGTTGGGCAGCTGGAAAGCCAGCTGCCAGGCATCGGCCACGCCGCCGGCACCCAGCACGCGGGCCAGCAACATGTCGCGCGCAAAGCCGAAAATGCGGCTGACCATGGTCAGGCCGCCGATCGTCCCGACGTTGCGCAGGAGGCTCATCGTGTGCCGCCGCCCTTGCTGGCAGCCGTCTTAGGCTTCGCTGCCCGGGGCAGCTTCACCGGCGGCTGCATCCTGCGCACGCTTGGCCTGCAGCTGCTGGATGTACAACCCGTTGAAATCGATCGGGTCGAGCAGCAGCGGGGTGAAGCCGGCATCGCGCACGGCATCGGCGATCACCCGGCGGGCGAAGGGGAACAGGATGCGCGGGGCTTCGGCATAGGTGAAGGCGTGCTTCTGGTCTTCGGGCATGTTGCGCATGCCGACAAGGCCGCAGAAGGCCAGGTCCACGATATAGGCGATGCCCTGGTCGGTCTTGGCGGTGGCGGTGACCTTCAGTTCGACCTCGGAAACCTCTTCGCTGATCTTGCGGGCGGCGATGTTGAACTGCACGTCCATCTGCGGCTGGCCGGTCCACTGGAAGCTTTCCGGGGCCTTGGGATTTTCGACCGAAAGGTCCTTCACGTACTGGCTGATGATCCCGGCGACGGGCAGCGTATCGGCACCGTTGGGCAGGGGCGTGTTGTCGAGGTTGGTGAGGACGTCGCCTTCTTCGGCCATGGGGTCTTGCTTTCGTGGCTGTCCCGGCGGGCAGGGCCTGCCGGACGGGTGGATCTGTGGTTGCTGGCTGGCGCGCCTAGCACCCGCGCCGCATGATCGCAACGGCGGCCGGACCGGTTGCAGGTACAGGGTCAGCATGTCCCGGGCTGTTGCAGGACAGGGACGGAGCGCCCGGAATTGTTGTGTTCAGACGTTGTCCATTTGTAATTCCCTCCTATCTGGGCCACAGTTGCGACACGCGCGGGACGGTATGGAGTTCGCGGGCCTTACGATGGACCCATTCCGGCTCCGCAGTCGCCGCAAGCGAATCGGGAATTGCCAGTGGTTTTTGAGATCGTCATCCTCGCCATGATCGCCGCCTTCCTCGGGCTGCGGCTCTATTCCGTGCTGGGCCGCCGGGCCGAGCATGAGGAGGAGATCGTGCCCGGCGGGTACGAGCGCGGTGAGGATGCCAAGCGCGTGCCGCCCGCCGCTCCGGTGCAGGAACAGCCGCGCAGCGAACGCCAGATCACCGGATTCCCGCCTGCCGTGGAACGCGGCCTGCGCGACATCGCCGCAGCCGACCGCCGGTTCGATCTTATCGCTTTCCTCGAAGGCGCCCGTGGTGCCTACCAGATGGTGCTGGAAGCCTTCTGGCGCGGCGACCGGGAAGAACTGGCCGAACTGTGCGACCGCGATGTCTATGACGGTTTCGTGGCCGCCATTGCCGAGCGTGAGGCTGCCGGCCACACCCTCGACAACCGCCTGATCCGGATCGAGGACAGCGCGATCCACTCGGCCTCGCTCGATGGCAGCATCGCCCGCATCTCGGTCAGCTTCGTGGCCGATATTGCCGCGGTCACCCGCGATGCGGAAGGCACGGTGATCGCCGGCTCGCTCGACGATGCGGTGGAAAGCCGCGACGTGTGGACCTTCAGCCGCGACGTGCGCAGCACCTCGCCGGCCTGGCTGATCGACGAAACCGACGAAGGCTGAGCACCGGCCATGGCGCGCGCGAGCACGGGATATGCCGCGCCCATTACGGAAAGGCTGACCGCCAGCTTCAGAGGCTGGGCTATCCTTCCCGCCATGGCCCTGCTGGCCGCCTGTGCCAGCATGATCCCCGGAACGCGGCCATCGCCGGTCCCCACTCCCACGGCAACGCCAACCGCCGCCAATGCCGCATTGCTGGGCGTTGCCCGCGGGCCTGCGGTCGACAGCTTCGGCCTGCTCCCGCGGGACAGCGCCGCTGCGCTTGATGCCTTCCAGCTCAGCTGCCCGGTCCTGCTGCGCCGGCAGGACGAGACCGGGCTGACCCGGCCGGAAGACTGGCAGCAGGCCTGCGATGCCGCCGCCGGCTGGCCGCGCAGCGATGCCCCGGCCTTCTTCTCCGCCCATTTCGAGGCGGTGCGGGTGGGCGATGGCAACGCCTTTGCCACCGGCTATTTCGAGCCCGAGATCGCCGGATCGCGCACCCGCCGGCCCGGTTTCGAGGTGCCGGTCTATGCCTTGCCACCTGATCTCATCCGCTGCTGGCGCGACGATACGCCGGAGGGGGAGCGAACCGGGCGCGCACCGCTGGGCCGCTATGACGAGCAGGGGACCTGCATCGACTATCACACCCGCGCCGAGATCGAGCAGGGGGCGCTTGCCGGGCGCGGGCTGGAGATCGGCTGGGCCGCCGATGCGGTGGAATTCTTCTTCCTCCAGATCCAGGGTTCCGGCCGGCTGGTCACGCTCGAAGGCGAGGTGATCCGCATCGGCTATGCCGGGCAGAACGGCCACGCCTACACCGGCATCGGCGCCCTGATGCGGACCCGCGGCCTCCTGGGCAGCGGGCCGGGGCAGTACCCGGGCTCGATGCAGGGGATCATGCAGTACATCCGCGACAACCCGGTGGCAGGTGCCGCGCTGATGCGCGAGAATGAAAGCTGGGTGTTCTTCCGTGTGCTGGAAGGCGAGGGGCCGCTCGGCTCCATCGGCGTGCCGGTGCGGGCGGAAAGCTCTGTTGCGGTAGACCCCCGCTTCGTGCCCTATGGTGCCCCTGTGTTCCTTTCTACCGATCGTGAAGAGGCGCGCGGGCTGTGGGTTGCCCAGGATACCGGCGGCGCGATCCGCGGCCCAAACCGCTTCGATACCTTCTGGGGCGCCGGGGACCGTGCCCGCGAGGTTGCCGGCGGGATGAGCGCGCGCGGGCAGGCCACGCTGTTCCTGCCGCGCGGCACGATCGAGCGTTTGGGCGAACGGCAGGGCGTCAACTGATGCGCCCGCCACGCGGGCTGACCGCGAGCGAGGCCGCCCTGTGGGCGCGGCTGGCGGCGACGGTCAAGCCGCTGCATCCGGTCCGCAAGTTGCAGGCCCCGCCCTTGTCCGGCCTGCCGGCTGGCGAACCGCCCGTCCCTGTTCCACTGGCGAAGAAGCCCAAGGGCCGCGTGCCTCCCTTGCGCCCGCCCGTTACCTTGCCGGCCCCGGCTGCCAAGCCTGCCGTGGGTCAGGTCGGCGCGGGCCTCGATTCGCATTGGGAGCGGCGGCTGGCGCGCAATGTGCTTGAACCTGATTTCACGCTCGACCTGCACGGCCACAACCTGGAACAGGCGCACCGCCGGCTGGATGATGGCCTGCTGCAGGCCAAGAGCATGGGGGCGCGGCTGGTGCTGCTGGTCACCGGGAAGTCACGTCCGGTCGATGCGGCGGACCGGGGCGAGCGGCGCGGGGCGATCCGCGCCAAGGTGCTCGACTGGCTGGCCGCCGGCCCCCACGCATCGGACATCGCCGCTGTCCGCCCCGCCCAGCGTCGCCACGGCGGCGAGGGGGCGCTGTACCTGGTGCTGCGGCGCGGGCGCTAGAATGCGAAAAGGCCCCCGGCATCGCTGCCGGGGGCCTTCGGACGCGAAGTGGAGCCTCTTCGCTTACTTGTGGTACCGGGCGTAGGTCAGGTCGAACCGGTCGGCGTTCATCACCTTGACCCAGGCAGCCACGAAGTCCTTCACGAACTTTTCGCGGTTGCCATCCTCGGCATAGACTTCGGCCACGGCGCGCAGCTGCGAGTTGGAGCCGAACACCAGGTCGGCGCGGGTGGCGTTCCAGCGAACCTGGCCGGTCTTGCGGTCGCGGCCCTGGAATTCCTCGTCACCGCTCTCGTCGACCACGCTCCACTGCGTGCCCATGTCGAGCAGGTTGACGAAGAAGTCGTTGGTCAGCTGACCGGGGCGATCGGTCAGGACGCCCTTGCCGCTGTTGCCGCTTACGGCACCCAGCGCGCGCATCCCGCCGACCAGCACGGTCATTTCCGGAACTGATAGGCCCAGCAGCTGTGCCCGGTCGACCAGCATGTCCTCGGTCTTCACGCTCGCCTTGGTCTTCAGGTAGTTGCGGAATCCGTCGGCAAAGGGCTCCAGCGGTTCGAAGCTGGCGGCATCGGTATCCGCCTCGCCCGCATCACCGCGGCCGCCGGTGAAAGGCACCGCCACGTTGAAGCCGGCATCCTTGGCTGCCTTCTCCACCGCTGCGCTGCCAGCCAGAACGATGGCATCGGCCATCGACAGGTTGCCGCGCAGGCTGTCGACCTTGGCAAGCACTTTTGCCAGTTCTTCCGGATCGTTGACCTTCCAGCCACTCTGCGGTGCCAGCCGCACGCGGGCACCGTTGGCACCGCCACGGTGATCCGAACTGCGGTAGGTGGAGGCAGAGGCCCAGGCCGCCTTGACCAGTTCGCTGACCGAAAGGCCGCTGGCAAGGATCGCCGTCTTGAAGGCGGCGACATCGGCATGAGACGGCATGGTGCCGGCAGGAACCGGATCCTGCCAGATCAGCGTTTCGGCCGGGACTTCCGGGCCGAGATAGCGGATCTTCGGGCCCATGTCGCGGTGGCACAGCTTGAACCATGCGCGGGCGAAGGCATCGTCCAGCGCTGCCTGGTCATCGCGGAAGCGTTCGGAAATCTTGCGGTATTCCGGGTCGCGCTTCAGCGCCATGTCGGCAGTGGTCATCATGGTCGGCACGCGCCTGCTGGGGTCGCGCGCGTCTGGGGCCATGTCCTCGTATGCCTGGTTGATCGGCTGCCACTGGTTGGCGCCAGCGGGCGACTGGACGAGTTCGTAATCGTACTTGAACAGCAGGCGGAAGTAGTCGCCGCCCCACTTCGTTGGGTTGTTCGACCAGGCACCCTCGATGCCGCTGGTGGTGATGTGGCCCTTGGCGATCTCGTCCGCATCGGTGAGCCAGCCGAAGCCCATCAGCTCCATCGCTTCGGATTCGGGGGCATTGCGGAAGGTGTCGGAGGGCTGGGCGCCGTGAGCCTTGCCGAAAGCGTGGCCGCCGGCGACCAGGGCCACGGTTTCCTCGTCGTTCATGGCCATGCGGGAAAAGGTCTCGCGCATGTCGCGGGCCATGCCTTCGGCATCGTGCGGATTGCCGCCCGGGCCTTCGGGGTTGACGTAGATCAGGCCCATCTGGATCGCTGCCAGCGGGTTGTCGAGCGCCTTGCCCTCATCGGGGTTGATGCGCGTGGGAACGCCCTCGTTGACCCACAGCTCCTCGGTCCCCCAGTAGACCATCTCCGGCTCGAACACGTCCTTGCGGCCGCCGCCGAAACCGAAGGTCGGGCCGCCCATGCTCTCGATCGCGACATTGCCGGCGAGGATGAACAGGTCCGCCCAGCTGATGTGCTGGCCGTACTTCTTCTTGATCGGCCACAGCAGGCGGCGGGCCTTGTCGAGGTTGCCGTTGTCCGGCCAGGAATTGAGCGGGGCAAAGCGCTGCTGGCCCGAATTGGCGCCGCCGCGGCCGTCACCGGTGCGGTAGGTGCCGGCGGCGTGCCAGGCCATGCGGATGAAGAACGGGCCATAGTGGCCATAGTCAGCCGGCCACCAGTCCTGGCTGTCGGTCATCAGCGCGGTAAGATCGGCCTTGAGCGCCCTGTAGTCGAGCGCGTTGAACGCTTCGCAGTAATCGAAGTCTGCGCCCATCGGATCGGGCGACTTGCCGTTCTGGGTCAGGAATTCCAGGTGCAGCGAATCGGGCCACCAGTCACGGTTGGTGCGGCCGAAAAGGCTGCGCGATTCCATCTGGCCGTGGAACGGGCAACCTCCTGAAATTGAACCGGTCTTTGCGTCCATGCTCTCTCTCCTGTCATGGCCGGAATGCGTGTCCCGGCGATTGATAGAAGAGCAGGATGACGGCCCGATGATGATCCGTCTAACCGATTAATTGACAGAGTTTGATCGACTGAGGCGTTTAGTTGGCGCGGCTATTGCGCCGCTTCGGCCAGTTCCTCCACCCGTTCGGTGCGGATCAGGTAATCGAAGGCGGACAGCGCGGCCTTGGACCCCTCGCCCATGGCGATCACGATCTGCTTGTAGGGAACGGTGGTGCAATCGCCCGCGGCAAACACTCCGGGCAGGTTGGTGGCCGCCTTGTGGTCGATTGCGATCTCGCCATGGGGCGACAGGGCAAGGTCGCTGTCCTTCAGCCATTCGGTATTGGGGACAAGGCCGATCTGCACGAACACGCCTTCCAGTTCCACACGGCGTTCGATGCCGGATTCGCGGTCCTTGTAGACGAGGCCGTTAACCCGGGCGCCATCGCCGGTGATTTCGGTCGTCCGGGCGGACACGATGATCTCCACATTGGGCATCGAACGCAGCTTCCGCTGCAGCACCTCGTCGGCGCGCAGGGCGCTGTCGAATTCCACCAGCGTCACATGGCCGACGATGCCGGCAAGGTCGATCGCGGCCTCGACGCCGGAATTGCCGCCGCCGATCACCGCAACCCGCTTGCCCTTGAACAGCGGGCCATCGCAGTGCGGGCAATAGGCCACGCCCTTGTTCTTGTAGGTGTCCTCGCCCGGCACACCCAGGTTGCGCCAGCGCGCGCCGGTGGAAAGGATCACGCTGCGGGCTTTCAGCACCGCCCCATTGGCAAATTCCACCGTGTGGTATCCGCCCGGCTGGCTGGCGGGCACCAGCCTGGTAGCCGTGGCCAGCTTCATCACGTCCACGCCATATTCGCCGACATGGGCTTCCAGCTGCGCGGCCAGCTTCGGCCCTTCGGTATAGGGGACGGAGATGAAGTTCTCGATCCCCAGGGTATCGAGGAGCTGGCCACCGAAGCGCTCTGCCGCAACGCCGGTGGCAAAGCCCTTGCGCGCGGTATAGATCGCTGCAGCCGCACCGGCCGGGCCGCCGCCCACCACCAGCACTTCGAACGGGGCCTTCTCTGCCAGTTTCGCGGCGGCGCGGGCCGCAGCACCGGTATCCAGCTTGGCCAGGATTTCCTCCACGCCCATCTTGCCGCTGGCGAACATCTCGCCGTTGAGGAAGGTTGCCGGCACGGCCATAACTCCGCGCTCGTCCACCTCGGCCTGGAATGCGCCGCCTTCGATCAGGGTTGCCGAGATGCGCGGGTTGGTGAGCGCCATCAGCGTCAGCGCCTGCACCACGTCGGGGCAGTTGTGGCAGCTGAGGCTGAAGTACATCTCGAAGTCGTAGTGGCCTTCCAGCGCGGCGACCTGTGCCAGCACTTCGGCTTCCACCTTGGGCGGATGGCCACCGGCCCATAGCAGGGCGAGCACCAGCGAGGTGAATTCGTGGCCCATCGGCAGGCCGGCAAACCGCACCGCGCGCGAGGGATCAGCGGCGCGGCGGATTTCGAAACTGGGCTTGCGAGCGTCATCGCCATCGAACCGGGCGGTGACGAGGGGGTGCAGGCCGGCGATCTGTTCGATCAGGGCGCGCATGTCGGTACTGCGCCTGTCGTCGCCCAGGCTGGCGACAAGCTCCACCTCCTCGCGCAGGTTGCCGAGATATTGCGCCAGCTGCTGGGTCATTGTCGCATCGAGCATCACGGGTCTCCGGGGGAGGGGGAACGGCCCGGGAGTGTCCGGGGTGGAGGGGGGGGGGGGGGAGGAAACCCCCGGGCCGTTCGTGCGACCCGCCGGGTGCCGACGGGTCTGCTTCAATCAGCTTGCGGCAGGATCAGATCTTGCCGACGAGATCGAGCGAGGGGGCAAGCGTGGCTTCGCCCTCTTCCCAGGCGGCCGGGCAGACCTGTCCGGGGTTGTTGCGCACGTACTGGGCGGCGCGGATCTTGCGGGTCAGTTCGTTGGCATTGCGGCCCACGCCTTCGCAGGTGATTTCCATGATCTGGATCACGCCATCGGGATCGACCACGAAGGTGGCGCGGTCGGCCAGGCCCGAATCCTCGCGCAGCACGCCGAAGTTCTTGGTCAGCACGTGGTTCTGGTCACCCAGGAAGGCATACTTCAGCTTGCCGATCTTGTCGGACGTGTCGTGCCAGGCCTTGTGGCTGAAATGGGTGTCGGTGGACACGGCATAGACGTCGACGCCCAGCTTCTGCAGCTGCGCGTAGTGCTCGCCAAGGTCTTCCAGCTCGGTCGGGCAGACGAAGGTGAAGTCCGCCGGATAGAAGAAGAACACCGCCCACTTGCCGGCAATGTCGGCGTCGGTAACGTCAAAGAAGTCCTTGCCTGCCTGGAATGCGGTTGCCTTGAACGGCTGTACCTTGCTGCCGATGATACCCATG
>CAZTED010000068.1:0-2705 GCA_964612175.1 uncultured Sphingomonadaceae bacterium | reverse complement strand
TGCCTGGAATGCGGTTGCCTTGAACGGCTGTACCTTGCTGCCGATGATACCCATGATTTGCATGCTCCGTTTGGTGGTCCGAACTTTTCGGGCCAGATGAATTTCGGAGCCGCATTTGGGCATTGATGCAGTGCAGCAAAACCGATTGTTGCGATTGGTTTGATCGACGGAAGCGATCATATCCGTAAGTGTTCGGTTTAGTGCAACAGGTGTTGCAAACTATGCAAGTTGGGGCGTGGCGCGGATTACCCGCACTGGGCGCGGTGGAGCAGCTTGTGGTCCGCCAGCACCAGCGCCAGCATGGCTTCCACCACCGGCACGCCCCTGATTCCCACGCACGGATCGTGGCGGCCCTTGGTGCGCACATCGGTCGCCTCGCCGGCGGAATTGATGCTGGGCACCGGGGTCAGGATCGAACTGGTCGGCTTGAAGGCCACGCGGCAGCGCACCGGCTGGCCGGTGGAAATGCCGCCCGCGATCCCGCCTGCATGGTTGGCAAGGAATTCGGGCCGGCCATCGGCACCGGGACGCATGGGATCGGCGTTGCCTTCGCCGTTGTTGGTGGCAGCGGCAAAGCCATCGCCGATTTCCACGCCCTTGACCGCGTTGATGCCCATCATCGCGGCGGCAATGTCGGCATCGAGCTTGGCATAGATCGGCGCGCCCCACCCGGCCGGGACGCCGGTGGCCTCGCAGGTGACCACCGCGCCGATGGAGCTGCCGTTCAGCCGCGCCTCGTCGACCACGCGCTCCCACTCCTGCGCTGCCACGGGATCGGGGCAGAAGAACGGGTTGTTGCCGATCTCGGCCTCGTCGAACCGGGCATAGTCGATGGCGCTGGTGCCGATCTGCTCCACCCATGCCCGCACGCGGACTTCGGGGATCGCCAGCCGGGCAATTGCGCCCGCCGCCACCCGAGCCGCCGTCTCGCGCGCGGATGACCGGCCGCCGCCGCGATAATCGCGGATGCCGTACTTGGCGTCATAGGCATAGTCGGCATGGCCGGGGCGATAGGCCTGGGCGATCTCGCCATAGTCCTTGCTGCGCTGGTCGGTGTTCTCGATCATCAGGCTGATCGGCGTGCCGGTGGTCTTGCCTTCAAACACGCCGCTGAGGATGCGCACCTGGTCCGGCTCGTTCCTCTGGGTGGTGAACTTGCTGGTGCCCGGACGGCGCGCGTCGAGGAACGGCTGGATGTCGCCTTCCGCCAGGGCAAGGCCCGGCGGGCACCCGTCCACCACCGCGCCCAGGGCAGGGCCGTGGCTTTCCCCCCAGGTGGTGAAGCGGAAGACGCGTCCGAAGGTGTTCATGCTCATGGCAGCGCTGATTGGCGCAAGAGTGGGCAAGTGTCCATATTGCTCTAGCCAAGGGGAGCGCTTTCAGGCAGGAACAAAGCATGATCGCAAAGCTGAGGGGCGCGCTGGACGAAACCGGCCCGGACTGGGCGGTGATTGATGTGGGCGGGGTGGGCTACCTCGTCCACTGCTCTGCCCGCACGCTCGATGCGCTGGGCCTGCCGGGCGAGGTGTGCAGCATCTATACCGACCTGCAGGTGAGCGAGAACGACATGCGCCTGCTCGGCTTTGCCACGGCGGCAGAGCGGGACTGGTTCCGCCTGCTGACCACGGTACAGGGCGTGGGCAGCAAGATGGCCCTGGCCGTGCTGTCTGTCCTCTCCCCCCACGAAATCCGCGACGCCTGCGCTGCCGGCGATGCGGCCATGGTGGCCCGCGCGCAAGGGGTGGGGCCGAAACTGGCCGGCCGCATCGTCAACGAACTGAAGGACAAGGCAGGCGCGCTGCCGGGCGGTGGCGCGGTGGCGGGCGTTGCAGCTGCCCCGCGCGGCTCGGCCAGCGCCGATGCGGTATCCGCCCTGCAGAACCTCGGCTTCAAGCCCGCCGTGGCCGCCAGCGCCGTCGCCGCCGCGATTGCCGAGCTGGGCGAGGGTGCAGCCGAGGGCGACCTGATCCGCGTGGCTTTGCGGAGGGCGGCGGGGTGATGGCGGCTGTCAAATTTGACATCGACGACCTCCTCAGGCCGCTGAGGGAGTTCGAAAATGCTCAGAGGATGAGAGCGTGGATCATCAATGCTTATGCTGGCGCAGAATACATTCTTACTGACTTTGTAATTCGAGCGCAGGCTGACCTACCATGCAGCGAAAAATGGGCAGCAGTTCCGGGCGATTTCAAAGGGAAAGCTGCGCGAAGCAAGGATATCTTGGAATTGCTTGTGCTTACCGGGGATGGTGCGATCATCCGGTTGCTCGAAGAACTTCTAGCTGATTATGAAACCCGCAACGTACTTGCCCATGGGCTGTGTGTCAGGCCCTTACTTGAAACGTCGGGTCAGAAGATTGTCTTCCGTAAGTGGTCGCGGAAGAGCGGGGATTTGCCCTTTGAGGTCGTCAGAGAGTTCACTGCTGATGACCTTGACAGGATAGCCAATGAGTTGGGTGCGGTAGCCCAGAGCCTTATGAGCAGTTTCCAGCAAATCTACGAGCGTTTGGGGTGGGTCGAATCGAGCATTTTCCATGACCGCCAACCCTGACCTCACCCCCCAGCGTCTTCCCGAGGACCCGGACGCTGCCCTGCGTCCGAAATCGCTCGCCGAATTCGTCGGGCAGGCCGCCGCGCGGGAGAACCTCAGGGTATTCATCGAAGCTGCGCGCGGGCGGGGGGAGGCGCTGGACCATGTGCTGTTCTTCG
>CAZTED010000067.1:0-14412 GCA_964612175.1 uncultured Sphingomonadaceae bacterium | reverse complement strand
TGGGCCTGGGAGTGGCCGAAGCAGTGATGGTTGTGCGCGAGTTCGGTCGCCATCTCACTCCCGGTCCGCTGCGCTCGACCATGCTTGCCGCCCTGCTCGCTGCCCGCTCGGGCAATCAGGCGCTGGCCACGGAACTGGGCAGCGGTCAGCTCAAGGCGGGCCTGCTGGTGGGCGACATGGGCCTTGATGCCGGCACGGATACGCTGATCCTGTCCATCGGCCGTGATGAATGCGCGCTGCATGAAGTGGCTGCTGCGGAACCTATCGCCGGGATTGATCCGGGCGTTCGCCTGTCCCGGGTGAAACTCGGGAACAAGGTGTGCGCCCATTCCTCGGATGGCTTCATGGCCACCGCGCTGGCGCTTGTCAGTGCCGAACTTCTCGGCGTGATCGAGGCCACGCGCGATATGTCCGCCAGCTATGCCCAGACCCGCGAGCAGTTCGGCAAGGCGATCGGGTCGTTCCAGGCCGTCAAGCATCGGTGCGCCGACATGGCCATCGCAGCCTACGCAGTCCAGTCGCAGACCTTCCTTGCCGCAGTGCGGATCGATGCCGGGTGCGAGGACGCCCTGTTCCAGGCTGCCTGCGCGCATGTCCTGGCGGTCAATGCGGCCAAGCGCACTACGGCGGACAATATCCAGAACCATGGCGGCGTCGGCGTGACTGCCGAATACAACTGCCACCTGTATGTCAGGCGCACCATGCTGCTCGAGCATGCGCTTGGCCCCATTCGTGAAAGCAGCTTTGCACCCATAATCGAACCGGCCCGGCACGAATTCTGCTGAAATCCTCCCGGGGCTGTTCACGGAGACATAAGAAATGCCGTACGATCGCGATCAAGCGAATTCCCTCTACATCAACGGCGTCTGGCTCTCCGCCGCCAAGACCTTTGACGTGACCAATCCGGCAACGGGCGAGGTCATCGCCCGGATGGCCGATGGCGGGGTGGACGATACCCGCGCGGCGATTGCCGCTGCCGAGGCGGCTCTCCCGGCATGGTCGGCAAAGACGGCATACGAGCGTTCGGAATGCCTCTATCGGGCGCACACGCTGATGCTCGAGCGGTCCGAGCAACTGGCCCGCGACCTTACGGCAGAACAGGGCAAGCCGCTGCGTGCTGCGCGCACCGAAGTGAAGTATGCCGCCGATTTCCTGATCTGGTTCGCTGAAGAAGCCAAGCGCGTCTATGGCCAGATCATTCCGTCACCGCGGGCCGACCAGCGGTTCCTGGTGATGCATCAGGCCGTCGGCGTGGTGGGCGCCATAACGCCCTGGAATTATCCGATCTCGATGATCACCCGCAAGCTGGCCCCGGCGCTGGCGGCGGGTTGCACGGTGGTGCTGAAGCCGGCTGCCGAAACTCCCCTGACCGCCATCAACGTCTATCGCATCTTCGAGGAAGCAGGCGTTCCTGCCGGCGTGGTGAACATGGTGACATCGCTCGATGCGCCTGCCGTAGGCGATGAAATGCTGACCAATCGCGCCGTCGCCAAGATCACCTTCACCGGTTCGACCCGCGTCGGCAAGCAGATCGCCGAGAAGGCGGCCCGGCAGGTCAAGCGTGTGTCGATGGAACTGGGCGGGCATGCTCCGTTCATCGTCTTTCCCGATGCCGATCCGGTACACGCGGCCAAGGGCGCCGCGCTGGTTAAGCTGCTCAACACCGGCCAGGCCTGCATCAGTCCCAACCGCCTGTTCGTGCACCGCTCCATCGCGGCCGATTTCATCGCCACGCTGGCGGACCGTGTGGGCAAGATGCGCGCAGGCAATGGCATGGAAGATGGCGTTGCCGTCGGCCCGCTGATCAACCAGCCTTCGCTGGACCGGATGGAACGCCAGATCGCCGATGCGGTCGACAAGGGCGCCAAGCTGGTCACCGGCGGCGCGCGGCTGTCCGGTCCCGCCGTGGACAACGGCTTCTTCTTTGCTCCCACGGTGCTGAGCGAAGTCACGCCGGACATGCTCATCTATCGCGAGGAGACCTTTGGCCCCATCGCGCCGATCATCGTGTTCGATGAAGAGGAAGAGGTCGTGCGCATGGCCAACGACACGGAGTATGGCCTCGCCAGCTACATCTACACCAGGGACCTGGCCCGGGCCTTGCGGGTGGCGGAGCAGCTGCGTTTCGGCATGGTCGGCATCAACGACATCAACCCGACCGCGGCCTGCGCGCCCTTTGGCGGGGTCAAGGAAAGCGGCCTGGGCCGGGAAGGGGCGCAGGAAGGCATCCAGGAATATCTGGAGACCAAGCTCGTCGGGATCAGTATCTGAATGGCCACGCCGGACGTCGATGGCATCCTTTCGGGATTGGGTCAGCTTGGCTATCTGGCTGATCGCCCCGTTGCCACCGTGGTCCATCTGGGCCGGCTGCTTGGCAGGCCCGTTCTGGTCGAAGGCCCGCCTGGCACCGGCAAGACCGAACTGGCCAAGTGCGTCGCCCGCCTGTTCGACGCCGAACTGGTGCGCCTGCAATGCTACGAAGGGCTCGACGAAGCCAAGGCCCTGTACGAATGGAACTACCGCAAGCAGTTGCTCTTCCTGCAATCCCGGGCCAGCCCCGATGCACCAGACTGGCGGGCGATCGAGGCGGATCTGTTCAGCGAGGAATTCCTGATCGAACGGCCGATCCTGCGGGCCTTGCGGCAGAGCCGTCCGGCCGTGCTGCTGATCGACGAAGTGGACCGTCTGGATGTCGAAACCGAGGCCCTGCTGCTCGAGGCCTTGTCGGAATACCAGGTGACCATCCCCGAACTGGGCACGGTGCAGGCGACCAGCATTCCGATGATTTTCCTGACATCGAATGCCACGCGTGACCTGTCAGAAGCCTTGCGCCGCCGCTGCCTGTTCCTGCATCTTGGCTATCCCGATATCGCCCGGGAAAAGGCGATCATCCGCCAGCATGTGCCCGGGATCGAAACGCGGCTGGCCGATCGGGTTGCAGAGGTCACCGCCGCCTTGCGCAATCTCGATTTCACCAAGCCGCCATCGATATCCGAATCCATCGACTGGGCGGCAGCCCTGCATCTGCTCGGAGCGACCGAGATCGACGCACCGATGATCGCCCAGACGCTCAATGTCCTCATCAAGGACCGGCAGGATCTGGACAAGGCCAGTGGCCACCTGGGCACAGAAGCCTAGGATCGGGGCGCCCGCATCAGGACCTCAGGAAGGCAAGGGCGGTTTCGATGGTGCGGGGATCGGAGGGAAGCCGGAAGTGATCGCACCCGTCAATCTCGCAATGGGCGGCATGGGGCAGGCACGATCGCAGCGCCCCGGCATCGCCGTTGGCATCCTCGCTACCGGTAATCACCAGCGTGGGCGAGGTGATGAGGGCAAGGAATTCGGGCGTCGCATGCTCGGTTGCATGGTTGAGGAAGGTGAGCAGCCCTTCCTGGCTGTTGCCCGGCGCCCTGACCAGCCGGCGGAGCGTGGCGTGGGATGCGCGTGCTGGCGGCTCATCGGACCGGATCGCATCGATGATCGGTGTCGGGTCCATCGGCACGAGGAAATTGTCGCTCGGACCGATCAGGACAAGCTTGCGGACAATGTCAGGCCGCCGGGCGGCCAGGCTGATGGACACGCGCGCGCCCGCCGAGAAGCCGACAATGTCCAGCGGAGCATGGACGGCGATTTCGCCAAGCAGCTGGCCCGCGATATCCTCGAACTCGGCGGCCGGCGCGTTCTGGCGCGGTCCGTGGCCGGGCAGGTCATAGGCAATGACCTCTCGGCCATCATCGGCCAGCAGGTCTGTCCAGCCATGCCTGCGCCAGCCGTGGTCGAATGAGGATGCAAAACCGTGGATCAGGAGGACTGGCTGGTGCATGCCTCATGCTAGCCCCGGCCATTGCCAGATGGAAACCACATGCTTGATAGTTTGAGCAGCATTGCGGCAGAGCTGCGACAGCGGGGCATCCCGGTGTCGATCAGCCAGCAGGCTGATGCCGCCCGGGCGCTGGCGGCCATCGATCCGCTCGACCGTGTCGAGGTCTATGCTGCGCTCTCGGCAACGCTGGTGCGGCGGGAAGAACATCTCCCGGCCCTGCTGACCATTCTGGATATCTTCCTTGATTCCACCGCGCCCGCCAGCAGCGGGCTTGAAGATGCCGATGACCAGGCCCTGCACGCCCTGCTGCGCAGCGCCATGCAAAGGTTCGACAAGCGGACCTTGCGGATGATTGCCGCAGAAGCGGTCCGCCGGCACGGTGGCTTTGCCCCCGGCCGCCAGGTGGCCGGCACCTATTACGTGACCCGCACCCTGCGCTGGCTCGATCTCGACCGGCTGGAACAGGACATCGCGCCGGTAATGGCAGATGGGCCGGAGCGGCTTGCGGCCCAGGACCTAGCACGGCGCAGGGCGGTGTTTGTCCGCGAGGCGGTCGATGCCGTTGTCCGGGGCCTGCTCGTTGCCGATCTCGGTGAGGCCGACCTTGCCCGGCAGCGCCGCATGCCGTTGCTTGAGGAAATCGACATCATGCATGCCTCCACCGTGCAGCTGCGGCAGCTGGAGCGCGCCATCATGCCGGTGGCAAGGCGGCTGGCCCGGCGATTGCGGCAACGGACCCTCGCTCCCACCAAGCCGGACCTGCGCCGGACCTTCCGCAAGGCCATGGCCAACGGCGGCCTCGTGCTCGACCTGGAGCAGGCCAGGCGGCGCAAGCGGGTGCCGCCGATCATCGTGATTGCCGACATCTCCGGATCAGTTGCCTCTTTCGCGCAGTTCACGATCAGCCTGCTCAGGGCGCTGTCACAGACCTTCTCCCGCGCCCGTTACTTTGCATTCGTGGACGGGATAGAAGAGGTGACGCAGGACGTGACGAAAAGTGGCAGTGCGCTTGATCTGGCAGGCTTGATGGCGCGGCGATCCGGGCTGGTGCGTGCAGATGGGCGAACAGACTATGGTTATGCGCTCCAGACCTTCGTGGAACGCTGGGGCAAGTCCCTCGACCAGGATGCCATCGTGCTGATCCTGGGCGATGGCCGCAACAACTACCGGGCTTCCGGCGAGGATGCCCTGGGGAGCATCGCGCGGCAGGTGCGCCATGTTCACTGGCTCAACCCCGAACCGATCGAAATCTGGGGCACCGGCGATTCCGCGGTGCCGCAATACCGCGACCACCTGACCAGCATGGTGGCTTGCCGGAATCTGGGCCAGCTGCAGCGCTTCGTGGCCCACCTGGTCTAGCCCCTGGCGGCCTTGTCGCCCGGGTAACCCGATGCTGCGCAAAACCGATATGCGATGATTGCAGCCAGCGGCCATTTTGTTTTGCCAGCTTGTCAGGCGCGACCCTAGACATCGGATCAGAGCGCCAGCTTATCAGGCAAGGGACAGGGGGCCCCGATGGCATTACGTACGCGTGCGACCGAATTGCTGAAGATCGAGCACCCGATCGTGCAGGGCGGCATGATGTGGGTGGGCAGGGCCGAACTGGCAGCTGCCGTTTCGAATGCCGGCGGCCTGGGGATACTCACCGGACTGACCCAGCCCACCCCCGATGACCTGCGCCGGGAGATCGACCGGTGCCGGGCGATGACCGACAAGCCTTTCGGCGTGAACCTGACCTTCCTGCCATCGCTGACGCCGCCGCCCTATGCCGAGTATCGCAAGGCGATCATCGAAAGCGGCGTGACCATCGTGGAAACTGCCGGCGCCAAGCCGCAGGAGCACATCGAGGACTTCAAGTCGCATGGCCTGATCATCGTCCACAAGTGTACCTCGGTGCGTCACGCGATCTCGGCCGAGCGGATGGGCGCCGACATGATCTCCATCGACGGGTTCGAATGCGCCGGGCATCCGGGCGAGGACGATATTCCCGGGCTGATCCTGATTCCCGCCGCTGCTGACCGGCTGACGATCCCGATGATTGCATCGGGCGGGTTTGCAGACGGGCGCGGGCTTGCGGCGGCGCTGGCGCTGGGTGCTGAGGGGATCAACATGGGCACCCGCTTCTGTGCGACTGTCGAAGCGCCGATCCATGACAATGTGAAGCAACTGATTGTCGACCAGAACGAGCGGGATACGCACCTGATCTTCCGGAAGTTCCACAATACCGGGCGGGTGGCCAAGACGTCCGTATCGGATCGGGTGGTCGAGATCAGCGCGCGGCCTGACAGTGTCTTCACCGATATCCAGCCGCTGGTTGCCGGCGCCAAGGGGCGCGTTGCGCTGGAGACAGGCGATCTCGACGCCGGCCTCATCTGGGCCAGCCAGGCACAGGGCCTGATCCACGACATCCCGACCTGCGCGGTGCTGCTCGAACGCATTGTCGCGGATGCCGAGGCGATCATTACCCGCCGTCTGGGCGCAATGGTTTCGGCATAGGCCTGAGCCCCCTGCTTCTGGCAGCCGCCAGCAGCCCGGCCGGCGCATTGCACAGGCGCGCACGCCCCTACTGGCTGTCGGCAACGACCCCGGCTTGTTGGAGCTGCGCCAGGACGGCATCATCAAGCCCCAGCCTTTCGCGCAGGATTTCCCGCGTATCCGCACCGCATCGCGGCGGAGCATGGCGATAGGTGGCCGGTGTCTCGCTGAGCTTGGCCGGGAAACCGAGGAACTTCACTTCGGTCTCGTCGGGCCTGCTGATGCTGTGCTGAAGCCCGCGTGCCTTGATCTGTTCGTGTTCCAGAACGCTGGGAATGTCATTGACCTGCCCCACCGGCAGGCCGGCCGACCGCAGGGTGGCGATAAGCTCTTTCGCCTGCCATCCGGCAAGGATCGGACGCAGGATGCCCAGCAGCACCTCGCGATTGGTTGTCCGGTCCGAGACTTTGACGAAGCGCGGATCCGTGGCCAGGTCCGGCCTGCCGATCAGGCCTGCGAATGTGGCAAACTGCCGGTCATTGCCAAGCGCGATCAGGACCGAGCCATCGGCGCAAAGGAAGTCCTGATAGGGCACCATATTGGCGTGGCCGTTGCCCAGGCGCTCTGGCAGCTTGCCGCCGTTCATCCAGTTCGATGCCTGATGGGCGAGCAGGGCAACCTGCGTATCGAACAAGGCTATGTCGATCGCCTGGCCCTCGCCGGTTACCGTGCGATGGTGCAGCGCTGCAAGGATCGAGGTGGCGGCATAGAGACCAGTCGACAGGTCGCTGATGGGGATGCCCACTTTCATGGGGCCGCCGCCCGGGGCGCCATCGGGATGGCCGGTCACGCTCATCAACCCGCTCATGCCCTGGATCAGGAAATCGTATCCGCCGGCATTGCGCATTGGTCCGTCCTGCCCGAAGCCGGTGATCGAACAGTAGATCAGGTCCGGCTTCACCGCCCGCAGCGAGGCATAGTCCAGGCCGTACTTTTCCAGCCCGCCCACGCGGAAATTCTCGATCACGATATCCGCCCCGGCCGCCAGCCTGCGCACCAGTTCCGCGCCTTCCGGCCGGGCGATGTCGATCGCGATGGACCGCTTGTTGCGATTGGCCGACAGGTAATAGGCGGAATCGTGCGATCCGTCCTCCAGGAACGGCGGACCCCATTTGCGGGTGTCGTCACCCTGTCCCGGCTGCTCGACCTTGATCACGTCTGCGCCAAGATCGCCAAGCACCTGGGTGCACCAGGGCCCGGCAAGGACGCGCGACAGATCCAGCACGGTTATGCCTGCCAGCGGTCCGCTTGCTTTGCCGGTCGTGCTCATGTGGTCGTGAATTCCGTTGGCAGCTTCTCAAGGATCGTCCGGAGGCTGGTCCGCCGGCTCCGCGTGGGAAGACGCAATGGCTCAAGTGCGAGTGATGCGTCAGATTTCATCGGACAAGACAAGGTCCATCGACGGCGCAACCGGCTCCCGGCATCGCCTCCAGGGGGCGTGCTCGAAGAATGTGGCGAGTTCATGGGCGGACTTTTCTTGCACGATGGATGCTCGCGTCATGCCCGTGGCCCGGGGCAGTGGGCAAAGCGATTTTCCAACTTGCCCGAAACCATCACGGACATGCGCACGAAAGCGGCGGCGGATCGCCGGCCCGGCCATTGGTCCAGGCTTGCGACAAGGTAGTTCAGCAGCCGCGGAAGCCGGGCGGGCGCTTCTCCCAGAAAGCGGCAATCCCTTCCGCGTGATCGGCCGACATGATGAGCAGCGGCTGCTGCTCCTTTTCCAGCGCAAGGGTCTCGGAAAGCGGGCCCGGGCCGGCGGCGAAGGCTGCCTTCATGGCGGCAATCGAAAGGGGCGCTACCTTGCGGTATTCTGCGGCCTTTTCCAGCGCGGCAGCCAGCGCCGTCCCGGTTTCGACCTTGCGGTCTGCCAGCCCGATGGCGACGGCCTCGTCTGCCTTGAGCGTGCAGGCGGTGAACAGGATGTCCCTCGCCAGGGTCCGGCCAATCCTTTGCGGCAAGGACCACAGCAGGCCGCAATCTGCGGTCAGGCCGATCTTTCCGAAGGTCGCGCCCAGCCGTGCGTCGGCTCCGACGATGAAATAGTCGGAGGCCGCTGCGAGCGATAGGGCCGCGCCGAAGGCGACGCCCTCCACTGCGCAGATCACCGGCTTGGGTCCGCCAGCGATGAGTTCGACCGAGCGCTGCAGGGCCAGCAATCGCCGGCGAGAGCGCAAGGGATCGCTGGATACGCCCGCGCCGAGCTGGCGCAGATCGGCACCGGCGGAGAAGTTGGCGCCGGCCCCGGTCAGGATGACGCTGCGCACGGAATTGTCCGCGAATGCCGCTTCCAGTCCTTCGCGAAGGGCCTGGCGCATATCGTCGGAAAAGGGGTTCATCGCCTCGGGATCGTTGAGGGTCAGGACCACCGCGTCCTCGATCTGCTGATAGAGTACCAGAGTGCTTGTATCGGTCATCGTGCTGCTAGCTGTCCTCTATTCGGGATAGTCCGGGTTGCGAAGGGTGGACAATGCATCCGTCCGACCGGTCGGGCAGCAAGCCACAAAGGCATCGCGAAGCAGACGGACCATAACCGGTTGCCGTGAGCGGTCCAGCAATCGCCATCGATATTCCATGCTTGATCAGGGTGCGCGCTAGCCTGCCGGACTGTCGGGAAGCGTGCGCCATGTGACTTGAATTGTGCGCAGCGGGCGGCAGGTTCGGCGCTCCGGGCGAGCCAGGGGATCACAGGCCGCGAAAGTTCGCGACGCGCTTCTCGATGAAGGCGGTTCGCCCTTCGATATAGTCAGCCGTCGATACCAGGCGCACCTGGTTGCTCAGCTCCAGGTCGAGTGCCTCATCAAGCGAAGACGGACGACTGCCCAGCGCAGCCTTGACCGCCTCGATCGACAACGGGGCAAGGTCGCAGATCTTTCGCGCCTTTTCCCTGGCGACATTGAGTGCTTCGCCATCGGGTACCAACTCGTCCGCCAGGCCGATCGCCAGGGCTTGCGCGGAACCGACAGCATCGCCACTGATCATCAGCCAGCGGCTGCGGGCCAGGCCCACGCGCTGCGGAAGGAGCCAGGTCAGGCCGGCATCGGCACACAGGCCCACTTTCGCGAAGGACGCTGCGAAGCGTGCACTTTGTGCGGCGATCACGAAGTCGCAGGCTGCAGCCAGCGACATGCCCGCGCCAAAGGCCGAGCCTTCGACGGCCGCCAGGACTGGCTTGCGGCCCGCGATATGGCGGACAATGTCCTGCAGGATCCTGACGTTCGCCTCTGTCCGGCGCGGATCGGGGGCTGAAGCATGGGCGGCGCTGAGGTCGCCTCCGGCACAGAAATGCTCCCCTTTGCCTGTCAGGATGATTGCCCGCACATCCGGATCGTCATTCGCCCGGGCGAGCGCGGCCAGCAGTTCGACCCGCATGTCGACCGAAATCGCGTTCCGCCTGTGCGGGGCCGACAACGTGAGGATCGTTGTGCGTCCATCCTGCTCAACTTCGACCAGTCCCATATGTCTCCGGCGGCCCCCACCCTGGCAATCGCCCCGCACGCAGGGCGTGCCCGGAAGAGGCCGCATGGCCTTATGCTCCAGGCATGTTGTCCTGCATGACTAGCCAATGGACCTTGCCGGATACAGCCATTGCTCATGGAAGGCTGAAAACCGCATGGATATGCTGGATGGCAGCGGTTCTGCGTCCGGCCGGACCGGCTCCACGCCGGCAAAAGTGCATATAGGATATCTGATCGCGTGCCTTTGAACCCGTTGCCCGGGATGATAACCCCCGCCTGACGATCAGAGGTGCCAGTGCCGGGTGCGGGCACCTTGATCGTCAGTGCAATACCTTGGTCAATCCGCGCCGGGATCCCGGTACCTCAATGAAACCGGATCGCCTGATGCCGGACAGTTTGCAGAGTTCTTTTCCATGACATTCACAGCCCCAATCCCCGAACAGCGCTATGTCCTCGATCATGTCTGCGGCATGGCTGATCTCGCCGCGGCCGAGCGTTTCGCAGCAGTAGCGCCGGATCTCATCGAAGCGATTCTCGAGGGAGCGGGCGCGCTCGCACAGGGCGAGTGGGCGCCGACAAACCGGACCGGCGATACCGTCAGGCCCAGGTGGGACGACGGCACTGTCACCATGCCGCCGGGGTTCCGGGAAGCCTACAAGGCCTATGTCGATGGCGGCTGGGGTTCGATCTCGGGGCCGGTTGAATTCGGCGGCCAGGGGCTACCTTATGTCGTCGCCTTTGCCGTGGCCGAAAGCCTTGGTGCCGCCAACATGGGGTTCGGCCTGTGCCCGATGCTGACGGCCAGCGCGGTGGAGGCGCTTGTCCACCACGGTTCCGATGGGCAGCGGGCCATGTACCTTGAGAAGCTGGTGACCGGCGAGTGGACCGGCACGATGAACCTGACAGAGCCGCAGGCGGGTTCGGATGTCGGCGCCCTGCGGACCATGGCGGAGCCGGTCGGCGACGGCAGTTTTCGCCTGAAAGGCGTGAAGATCTACATCACCTTTGGTGAGCACGACCTGACGGACAATATCGTGCATCTTGTCCTTGCCCGGACACCGGACGGGGCGAAGGGGACCAAGGGCCTTTCGCTTTTCCTCGTCCCCAAGATCCGGCCCGATGGCTCGCGCAATGACATTCGCTGTGCGTCGATCGAACACAAGCTGGGCATCCATTCCTCACCCACTTGCGTGATGGTCTATGGCGACAACGACGATTGTCATGCCTGGCTGGTTGGCGAGGAATTCGGCGGAATTCGCGCCATGTTCACGATGATGAACAATGCCCGCGTCAGTGTCGGCCTGCAGGGCGTGCAGATTGCCGAGCGGGCGACGCAGCAGGCGCTGTGGTATGCGCGCGAGCGCATCCAGTCGGTTCCGGCCAACGGCACTTCGACCGAACCGGTGGCTATCATCCAGCATCCGGACGTGCGACGCATGCTGATGCGGATGAAGGCGCAGACCCAGGCCATCCGCGCGCTTGTCTATGCCGCCGCAGCCGAAGTGGACCGCGTGACGCTTGGGGTGGAAGGGGCCAGACAGCGCCTCGACCTGCTGACTCCCCTGGCCAAGAGCCATGCCACCGATGTTGGCTGCGAAGTCGCCTCGCTGGGCGTGCAGGTCCACGGCGGCATGGGCTTCATCGAGGAGACGGGCGCCGCGCAGCATTACCGCGATGCCCGGATCGCGACGATCTATGAAGGCACCAACGGCATCCAGGCGGCGGACCTCGTGGGGCGCAAGCTCAAGGGAGATGGCGGTGCCGGCATGACTGCGCTGATCGCCGAAGTCCGGGCCGAGGCGCAAGATGAGAACCTTCGCGGTCTGACGGTCAAGCTCGAGGAACTCACGCAGGGCATGCTTGCCGCAGACGTGGATGACCGCCTGGCAGCAAGCGCACCCTACCTGACGATGGCCAGCACCATGGTCTGCGGCTGGCTGATGGAACGGCAGGGGCGAATCGCGGATGCCATGCTGGCTGCGGGCGAGGGGCCCTCCCCCTTTCTCAAGGGCAAGGTGGCCTGCGCCAGATGGTACCTTGCGCACATCGTGCCCGAAGCCCTGGGCTTGGCCGCGTCGGTTGCTGCGGGGGGCGCTCACCTGAACGACCTGACGGCCGACGAATTCTAGGGCAGGGGGTCGGGCCGGCGGGGCGAGCTCCCCGATCGCTGCTGGTCCGCATTTCCTGCGACACACAAAGCAAGTAAGTACCTACTTGCTTAAATCGTCGAAGCCGGTAGGATGCAGCCCATGGACCCGGTGCATTCCGGGCGGGCCGAGAGGAAAGGCAAGACCATGACAGCACTGCCGCCGCTGCGCGATTTCGACGATCCGGATTTCAATCCCTTCTTTTCCGAAGCGGCTATGTTCGGCGATCATCTCGATCCCTATCCCATGCTGGCGGAGCTGCGGTCGCGCGGCCCGGTGGTGGAAGGCGACTATCGGGAGTTCGTGGGCCTCCACGGCGATCTGACCATGCCTGCAGTGCCCAACTACATGATCACCACGTACGAGGCCTGTTCGAAGGCCTTGCTGAACCCGGAAGTCTTCACCAACAACGCCTATTCGTTCAACCTCGGGGCAAGCTTCGGCAAGTCCGTGTCGACCATGGATGGCGCCGAGCACGCGCGCTACCGGCGCATCTTCCAGAAGGTGTTCCTGCCGCAGAACGTGCGCGAATGGGGCTCGAGCGTCGTCGATCCCGTGGTGGACGACCTGCTCGAAGGCTTCGTGCATACCGGCAAGGCGGACCTGGTCAGCCAGTTCACCCTGCATTACCCCTTCGGCGTGATCTACCGGCAGCTCGACCTGCCGCCCGAGCAGGGCAAGGTCTTCCACAAGCTGGCCATCGCCCAGACGCTGATCTCGATCCTGCCCGAGGTGGGACGCGAGGCATCGATGAAGCTGGGCGAATTCTTCCCCCGGCTGATCGAACAGCGCCGCGCCAACCCTGGCGATGACCTTGTGAGCCTTCTTGTGCAGGCAGAGGTTGACGGGGAATACCTCCCTGAAGAGGTGCTGGTTTCCTTCTTCCGCCAGCTGGTCAATGCCGCCGGTGATACGACCTATCGCGGAACCAGCGTGCTGCTGACCCAGTTGCTGCGCCATCCCGAACAGCTGGCGGCGCTGCGCGAGGATCGCTCCTTGCTGCCCAATGCGATCGAGGAGGCCTTGCGGTTCGACGGGCCGGTGATCAACCAGTCCCGCTGGGTGGCAACCGATACAGAACTGATGGGCGTGCCGATGAAGGGTGGTTCGATCGCCCACGTGATGGCCGGGTCGGCCAATCGTGATCCCGCCATGTTCGACAACCCCGATGTGTTCGACATCCGCCGGCCCAATGCCAAGCGGCATCTGGCCTTCTCCGTCGGTCCGCACATCTGCATCGGCCAGCACCTGGCGCGGGTGGAGATGACGCGGGCAGTCAACGCGATCCTTGACCGCCTGCCCAACCTGCGGGCCGATCCCGATGCGCCGCCGCCGCAACTGCGCGGCGCGATGATGCGCGTGCCGCACAGCCTGCCGGTCGTGTTCGACCCGGCCTGAGCTGGCGGGCATGGTGGAATATATCGCAAGGGTTGCTGCATGAGCCGCGGCGCTGCACTTTCACTGGAAGGCGCAAGCCAGGTCCGTCGGCGCCGGCGGCCGGCAGAAGTGCGCTCGGCCCTGATCAAGTCCGCCAGGAAGGTGTTCGAAAGGCGCGGCTTCGGCGGGGCCACCACGCGCGAGATCGCCGAAGATGCCGGAGTCAATGAAGTCCTCATCTTCAGGCACTTCACCAACAAGGCCAATCTTTTCGCCGAAACGGTCTTCGAACCGTTTGCGCAGCTGCTGGAAGGCCTGCTGATGGCTGAAATGTCCGAGCCTCCCGGTGCCAGCGAACTGGAGAGCCGCCAGCGTTTTGTCGGGCGCCTGATCACCACCTTGCGCGACAACAGTGACCTGGTCATGGCTGTCGTCAATGCCCATGCCTATGACCGGGCGCTCGGCGAGATTCCCACGCTCAACGGTTATTTCGCCGCCTCGCTCGAACGCGTGCAGCAAACCGAAATGGGCAGGGCTGTCGATCCGGAAAGGCTGGCCAAGCTGATGCGGTGCGGCTTTGCAGCAGTGGTTGGCTGCGTATTGTTCGAAGACTGGATCCTGCAGGACCAGTTTGCGGATGAGGGCGAGCGCCTTGCCGTGCTCACGCAATTTGTCGATTTCGGGATGTATGGCGTGCCGGGCGAGGGTGGAAACGGGGCTGGACCCGCGGCATGATTGTCCGGCTTCCCCTCCCTCCCGCCGTAACCCCGATCGCGGCGGTTGCTGGCCGAGGGAGCAGCGCTGGCGTGCAAATTGCGGCCATTGCTGCCCGCCTGCAGCATGGGGCTGACGAATTCGCCTATCTGATACCTGTTGCCCAAGGCAGCGAGCATGCGCCGATTTCCTGTTATAACTCGGATTTAAATACGGAAAATTTCGCAAGCCTGCGTGGCCGGCAAGGCCGGCGATCGCGCCGTCCTTGTTGCGACAGGTCCATCTAAACTGCTATTCGAAGCACTGAAGTCCGGAGGAGAAAGCCATGAACGAGCAGAGCAGTCCATCAGCGTGGAGA
>CAZTED010000066.1:8147-14417 GCA_964612175.1 uncultured Sphingomonadaceae bacterium | reverse complement strand
GGCGTGCGGGTGAACGGCAATGATCCGATCGAGATGTTCGCCGCCGCGCGCGAAGCGGTTGAGCGCGCCCGCGCCGGCGAAGGGCCGACGCTGATCGAGGCGATGACCTTCCGCTTCCACGGCCACGTGTTCGGCGATGCCGATGGCTACATGGACAAGACCCAGAAGGAGGCCGCGATGGCCGCCGATCCGGTCCCCATTTTCCGCGCCCGGCTGATCGCCGAGGGCATCGCCACCGAGGAGCAGCTGGCCGCGATCGAGGCGGAGATCGAGGTCCGGCTGGACGAGGCGGTGGATTTTGCCCTTGCCTCGCCGTTCCCCGAACCGGGTGAAATCACCACAGATGTCTACGCAGAAGGAGTGGTCGCATGACCGAGGCTGCAACCAAGGCCAAGCCTGTCACCATCCTCCAGGCGATCAACACCGCCATTGCCGATGCCATGGCCGCGGATGACACCGTGATCGTGCTGGGCGAGGACGTGGCCGATCCCGAAGAAGGCGGCGTTCTCGGCGTAACAAAGGGATTGTCCTCCCGCTTTGGCGAACAGCGCGTGCGCTCCACCCCGATTGCAGAACAGGCAATCATGGGCGCTGCGATCGGGGCCAGCCTCGTCGGTTACAAGCCGGTGGCCGAGATCATGCTGATGAACTTCACCACCGTGGCGATGGACATGATCGTGAACCACGCGGCCAAGCTGCGTTACATGTCCGGCGGACAGACGAATGTGCCCATCGTGATCCGCACGATGACCGGCACCGGCTTCAGTTCGGGTGGCCAGCATTCCGATTACCTGGAGGCCTGGTTCGCCCACACTGCCGGCATGAAGGTGGTGGCGCCATCCAATCCCGCCGATGCCTATGGCCTGATGCGCGCCGCGATCGATGATCCCGATCCGGTCATCTTCATCGAGAACCTTCCTGCCTACTGGGTTCCCGGCCCGGCCCCTGAAACCGGGCACACCGTGCCGCTGGGCAAGGCGCGGGTGTGCAAGGAAGGCAGCGATGTCACCATTGTCAGCTATTCCGGCAACCTCAACCAGGCGCTGGCCGCCATCGAGGCGATCGAGGCTGCCGGCGTATCTGCCGAAGTCATCGACCTGCGCACGATTTCGCCGTGGGACCGCGAGACGGTGTTCGCATCCGTTGCCAAGACGGGCCGCTGCCTGATCACCCACGAGGCCGTGGCCCAGTTCGGCGTCGGTGCCGAAATCGCCGCCACCTTGCAGTCGGAATTCTTCGGCAAGCTCAAGGCGCCGATCGCCCGCCTCGGCGCGCCGTTTGCCCCGGTGCCGTTCTCCAAGCCCCTTGAAGATGCCTATGCGCCCAGCGCCAAGCGCATCGCCGAGGTGGCAATCTCTCTCAAGCAATAGGCTGGATTTTCCATGGCTACAGAAGTGCTCCTCCCCAAGCTGGGCTTCTCGATGAATGAAGGCACGCTGGCCGAATGGCTGGTGCCTGACGGGTCAGAGGTGGTCGAAGGTCAGCCGCTGTTCTCGCTCGAAAGCGACAAGTCGACCAACGAGGTCGACAGCCCGGCATCGGGCACGCTCACCATCCTCAAGCAGCCGGGCGAGGTCTACGAAGTGGGCACGCTGCTGGCCACGATCGGCTGATGGCCGGGCGCAGCATCATCGTTACGGGCGGGTTCGGGGTTCTGGGCCGGGCCGTGGCACAGGCCTTTGCCGCCTGCGGTGACAAGGTTGCGCGGGTGGACTTTGCCCCCGCCGCCCAGGATGTGCTTCCTGGGGCTCTGGACCTTGCCGGGATCGATCTTGCCAATGCCGCTGCCTGTGACCGGGCCATCGCAGCTGTGGTGCAGGCGCATGGCGGCGTGGACGTGCTGGTCAATGTCGCCGGCGGCTTCACCTGGGAGACCGTGGAAGGCGGCAGCGTGGCAAGCTGGGAGCGCATGTTCGCGATGAACGTGCTTACCACGATCTCGATGACCAGGGCCGCCTTGCCCGCGATTACCGCCAGTCCTGCGGGCCGGATCATCAACATCGGAGCGGGCGCGGCAATCCAGGCGGCAGCCGGGATGGGCGCCTATGCCGCGTCCAAGGCGGGCGTCCATCGCCTGACCGAGAGCCTTGCGGCAGAACTGGCCGGATCCGGTGTAACCGTGAACGCAATCCTTCCCAGCATCATCGACACGCCCACCAACCGCGCCGACATGCCCGCTGCCGATACCAGCCAGTGGGTCCAGCCGCAGGCGATCGCCGATGCCATCGTGTTCCTGGCATCGGACGCTGCCCGCGCCATCAGCGGTGCGCTTGTCCCGGTGACGCGCGGCACCCCCGGCTGATCTGGTTCGTTCCGCCGGTCGCCTGCCACAAGCTCGTCAAAGGGCGATCCACACGTTCTTGGGGCGCAGGAATTCCCGGATACCGTGAATTCCGCCCAACCGGCCAACGCCGCTCTGGCCGATGCCACCAAACGGCGCCGAGGTGGGAATCCCGGTAAAGCCGTTTACCCAGATATTGCCTGCCACCATCTGCGCCGCGGTGTTGTGCGCACGCTTCAGGTTCTGCGTCCAGATATAGCCGGCAAGGCCGAATTCTGTGCCATTGGCAAGGGCAATGGCTTCCTCGTCGCTGTCGAAGGGCGTGACCGCCAGCACGGGGCCGAATACCTCGGTCTGCGACAGTTCTGCGCCATGCTGGACATCGGCAAACACCGTTGGCGCGATGAAATACCCGTCTGCCATCGCACCGCCGCACCGCTCGCCGCCGGTCACGAGGCGCGCGCCGCTGGCCTTGGCGCGCTCGATCATGCCCATGATGCGGTTCACGGCGCGATCGTCGATCACCGGGCCGATGATCGTGGCCGGATCGGTGGGATCGCCGATGGTGAGGTGGCTGGCCACCGCCTGCAGCCGGGCAAGCACTTCCTCGTATATGCCCCGCTGTACCAGCACGCGGGTGGGGTTGATGCAGCCCTGCCCGGTGTTGTTGATCACCCCTGACAGGCCCAGCGGGGTGAAGGCATCAAGATCGGCATCGTCGAACACGATAGAAGCGGACTTGCCGCCCAGTTCCAGGTGGACCGGGGTCATGTTGGGTGCGGCGCTGGCCAGGATATGCTGCGCCGTTGCCCCGCTGCCGGTGAAGCTGATCTTGTTAACGCCCCGATGGCTGGTCAGGGCAGCGCCGGCTACGGCATTGCCCGGAACGATGTTGACCACCCCTGCCGGGATGCCCGCCTCAAGGCACAGCTCGCCAAAGCGCAAGGCGGCATAAGGCGCCAGTTCCGGGGGCTTGACGACCACGGCATTGCCCGCAGCCAGCGCCGGAGCCAGCACCATGCCCAGGGCAAAGACCGGGCCATTCCACGGGATGATGACACCGACCACGCCATAGGGCTCGTCGAGCGTGTAATCGAGCGCGGGAGCGGGCCAGGTGGCGATCACGTCGCCGCCGATCTTGTCGGTCCAGCCTGCGTTGTAGAGCAGCGCATCGGCCGCGACATGCGGGCCATATTGCTGGGTCATGACCGGAATGCCGTTATCGATGGTGGAGAGCCGGGCCAGTTCGGCACTGTTGGCCACCAGCAGGTGCGCCAGCCGGATCAGGCAGTCGCGCCGCTCGTTACGCGGCATGCCGGCCCAGCCGGGCAGGGCCTTGCGCGCTGCGGCAACGGCCTGGTCGATCTCTGCTGCCCCTGCCAGGGGGATCTGGCCAGTGGGCTTGCCGGTTGCCGCGTAAATGTGGGTGTGGAAACCGCCGCTGGCGCTTTCAAGGAAACGGTCCCCGATCAGGAGGGCGCGCCGCGGAAGCACGGCGAGGTCGGCATCAGCAATCATCGGTTAAACTCCGGCGTGAAGGTCGGTGCCCCCGGCCTCGGTTGGGGGCAATTGCGGGTCAGGCTTGCTCAGCCGACCAGGTAGCCGCCATCGACCGGCATGACATGGCCGGTCATGTAGCTCGACGCCGGGCTGGCGAGGAACAGGATCGCGCTGGCCAGCTGGATCGGCTCCGCCAGGCCCAGCAGCAGGCGGCCCGGCATCATGATCGGCCCCTTGGGCACCAGCTGCATCGAAGGGTCCTGCTGCATCCTGCGCGAACCTTGCGTGTTCACGCCGCCGGGCATGACGGCATTGATGCGGATGCCATCGGCGGCAAATTCGGTTGCCGTGCTGCGGGTGATGGCGTTCACGCCGCCCTTGGAGCTGTCATAGTGCACGTTGTTGACGATGGTGGGCAGGGCCGTGCCGATGGTCGACACGTTGACCACGGCGCCGCCGCGCTCCTTGCCCTGGGCCTTCATCACCTTGAGCGTTTCGCGCATGCACAGGAACGTCCCGCGGGTGTTGACCGCGTGCATCTTGTCCCATTCGTCCACGCTCATCTCGAAGAAGTCCGCCTTGGGACGATAAGCTGCGTTGTTGACCAGCACGTCGATGCCGCCGAAGGCTTCCACCGCGCGGGCAGTCATGGCCTTGACCTCGGCCTCCTGCGACACATCGACCTTCACGGCGATGGCCTCGCCGCCGGCGGCGACAATCGCGTCGGCCACGCGCTGGCCTTCCTCAAGCACCAGATCGGCGATGACCACTTTGGCGCCAGCCTGTGCCATCAGGGTTGCCGTGGCTTCACCAATGCCGGATCCGGCGCCGGTGACGATGGCGACCTTGCCGGGAATGGCAAACAGGGAGGTGATGACGTCGGTATCGATAGTCATGAAATCAGTTCCTTCGGACGATCAGGAAACAAGGAAGCCGCCATCCACGGCAATGCACTGGCCGCTGATAAAGCGGCCCGCAGGCCCGGCCAGCAGCAGGATCAGCCCGGTCACATCATCGGGCTTGCCGAAGCCGCCAAGATGCCGGGCTGGGTCAGCCCCGGGCCCTGTCGGAATGAAGCCGGACTTGATGGTTTCGGTGATGATGGCGCCGGGCAGCACGGCATTGGCGGTGATGCCATCTGCGGCGAAATCGAGCGCGATATTGCGGGTGAGCTGGTTCAGGCCGGCGCGGGAAGAAGAATAGGCCGAGTTGCCATTCAGCACCGGGTGCACGCTGCCCATGGTGGTGATGTTGATGATGCGCCCGCCACCGCGCCCCTGCATGGCGGGGATCACGGCCCTGGTGACGAGAAAGGCACTCTTGAGATTGACCGCCTGCACCCGGTCCCATTCCTCGGTGGTGATCTGCAGCAGGGGCTTGTTGTGATTGAACACCGCGCCATTGACGAGGATGTCGATCCCGCCGTGCCGCGCGGTGATATCAGCCGCAAGGGCATTCACTGCGGCCTCGTCAGTCACATCGAGCGGCATGCCCGAGACCCTGGCTGGCAGGTCGGCCAGCGCGGCCACCCTTTCCGCATCATCTGCCAGGATGACCGTGGCACCGGCGCCCGCCAGCGCCAGCCCGGCTCCCTTGCCCATGCCCACGGCACCACCGGTGACAAGGGCGACCTTGCCGGCCAGGCCGAACATCGGTGCCAGCATCTCTGCGAAATCGCTGTTCTCGCTCATGGCCTGCTCCTGAAGATCTCAGTGACGGGGGACGTCATCGTAAATGCCCAGCGCGGCCCCGCTCAGGCATACGAACTCAGTGTAAATGCCCAGATCATGCCGGGTATCAGCATAGGCATAGCGCAGCTGCCCATCCATTACCGATCCCATCATGTCGGTACCAATACCGGCATTTGCGATCGCGGTTTCCAGGGCCGGCCAGTCTTCCGGCGCCACACGGTATCCCAAATGGTGCAAGCGCGCCACGGCACCTGCTTCCGGAAGATTGTCCGCATAAAGAGCCGGCGCACCCGCACCGATCTCGAGTATCTCGAGCATGGTATCGCCGGTCCACGCATGGGCGGATTTCATCCAGGAAGCCGGCTGGCTTCGCCGGAAGCGGCTGACACCATAGCGTTCCCCAAACTGCCCGATCGCCGCATCGATGCTGTGCGCGATGAAGCCGAACTGGTAAAACCTGGTGAGCGGCAGGATGGCGATCATGTATCCCACACCAGGTGGAGATCGTTGACGCCGTTGACGCTGCCCGCATGGCTCGTGGGTGGGCGTTCCGGATCTAGGCGGAAATCGGGGATGAGCCTCAGCCATTCCTCAAGGAACACCCGGATCTCCTGCCGCGCCAGCGGTGCCCCGACGCACTTGTGCGGGCCATTGCCGAAGGTGTTGTGCGCCGGGATGCCCTTGGCGTCGTACAGGTCCTCGCGGTCGAAATCCACCTCGAACGGGTTAGGATGCTTGCGTTCGTCCAGGCTCGACATGCCGATCGGGACCATGATCATCTCGTCGGCCTTCATGTGC
>CAZTED010000066.1:0-8047 GCA_964612175.1 uncultured Sphingomonadaceae bacterium | reverse complement strand
CTGCTTGAACACGGTGTAGACATCGCCGCACTCGATCCCAGCGGGGTTCAGGTAGTCGAAATCCACCACCAGTTCGGCGGGCACATGGTCGGGCTTCGCCACAGCTTCGAAGATTGCACTCGCGCCGCTCATCAAGTCTCTCCTGTGCCGTCACGGGCGGGGTACGGGTCATGCCCATGCGGGAACCAGCGTGTACCATCGTACAACCGTGTTGCAGTGCCCGGTTCATCGAATTCATATATGCGATACCTCTTTGCGGGCGAGGCACTGCGTCAACGACAGCCACAGACGATCCCTCCATCTCCGGCTATGATCGTGCCGAAGGAGAGCATGCGTGGACGAGCCGGTGCTGACCCAAGATCTGATTGCGTTCATCAGGCAGGCGAAGGATCGCCAGGAGATTCATGACTGCCTGTTGCGCTACACCCGTGGCGTGGACCGGCATGACAAGGCACTGATGCAGTCTGCCTACCACCCAGACGCGTGGGACGAGCATGGCGTGGCCGAGGGTAATCCGGAGGATTTCTGCACCTGGGCGATCGGCTGGCATGGCGAATTCCAGACCCGGCACCAGCACATCATCACCAACCACACGGTTGAACTGGACGGTGATACCGCCCATGCCGAAACCTACTACCTGTTCCTTGCCGAGAACCGCGAGGGGCCGCCGACCATTTCTTTCGGCCGCTATGTCGACCGGCTGGAGAAGCGGGCAGGCACCTGGGCCATTGCCCACAGGGTCTGCGTGATCGAGAAATCGGGCGCCTTCCTCGATGTCGACGTGCCGGCCGAATGGCTCGGCGCCATGCGTTCGACCGGGCCGGACACGCGCGACCGTACTGACGTCTCCTATGTCCGCCCGCTGACGAAGGATCGCACGCCGGCAGCCTGAAGCGGGGCCTCTGCGTCAGGCCCCCTGCGTCAGGCCCTGCCCGTGATCAGGGCGGCGGCCCGCTCGGCAATGGCGATGGTGGCCGCGTTGGTATTGCCCGATACCACGCTGGGCATGACCGAGGCATCGACCACGCGCAGCCCGGCAACCCCGCGCACGGCCAGCTGCGGGTCGAGCACGGCGCCTTCGCCGCCCATCGCGCAGGTGCCCACCGGATGATAGCTTATGCCCCCGACCGAGTGGACAAGGTCTTCCCATTCGTCGTCTGTCCGCGGAAATTCCGGCGGCATGTTGTTGCCCACCACGTGGCTGGCGAGCGGTTCGGTCTGGAACAGCTGTTCGAGGAACCGGCCCAGCCAGACCAGCCGCGCCACATCCCGCTCGTCACTCAGCAGGCGGTGGTCGATCACCGGCTTGTCATGCGGGTTGGTGCTGCGCAGGCGAATTTCGCCCCGGCTTTCCGGCCGCATGCAGTTGCCGCCGATGGTGATGCCGGGCTGCTTGTGCATGCTGGGCACGCCAGCGGTGAAACTGATGGCGAGCGGAATGAGGCTGAGCGAGAGGTCCGCCTCGGCCAGCCCGGGCGAGGACTTGAGACCCGCCATGACATGCACCGCGGGCGAGGCCATCGGCCCCTTGCGCGTGAGCAGCCAGCGGGTCAGGTCGCGGGTGATGGTCCAGGCATTGAAGGGGCTGTTGTAGGTCGGCATGTCCACCAGCTTGCTGATCGAGATGCCGCAATGATCCTGCAGGTTCTGGCCCACGGGCAGATCGGCGACGACCGGCAGGCCCATGGCGCGCAACTGCTCTGCCGGGCCGATGCCGGAGCGCATCAGGATGGCAGGGGACTGGATTGCGCCTGCCGACACGATGGTTTCGCGGGCCCGGATCTCGCTTGCCTGGCCATGGCGGATCACGCTGACGCCCACGGCTCGGCCATCTTCCATGATCACCTTGTCGACCAGCGTTTCGGTCATGATGACAAGGTTTGGTCGCTTGCGGGCCTCGGCCAGATAGGTGACCGCCACGCTGCGACGCCTGCCGCCGGCTGCCGTGGTCAGTATGTCGTAGACGCCAAACTGGTCACCCGCGCAATACTCGTCGAGGTGCGGAATGCCCCGGTTGACGAAGGCCTCGATCACCGCGTCACAGATCGGGTGGCGAACGTTCGCCGGGCCCACGACCAGGGGTCCGTGTTGCCCGTGCCACTGTGATGGTGTGCCCTGATAGTTTTCCGCCTTCAGGAAATAGGGCAACATGGCCTGCCACCCCCAGCCTTGCGCGCCAGCCTCCACCCAGCGTTCATAGTCGCCGCTGTTGCCGCGCACATAGACCATGCCGTTGATCGCGCTCGATCCGCCTAGCATCCGGCCTCCGCTCCAGCCGATCACCCGGTCCTTGACCGTGGGGTCCGGCTCGGCGGTATAGGCCCAGTCAAACCCGGCGCGGCCCATCATGGCAAAGGATCCGGCAGGCATGGTGACCAGCAGGTTGGACGACCGGTCCCGGCCTGCCTCGATCAGGATCACGCGGACTGCCGGGTCTTCTGTCAGCCTCGCGGCCAGGACGGCGCCCGCGCTGCCGGAGCCTGCGATAACGAAATCTGCCACCTCTTCGCCCATTATCCTGCCTGCCTCTTGGTTGTGGCCGCATTGCGCGCCGTTCCATGCCCATCAAGCATCGGCCTGATAGCCGTGATGGCGCAAGAGGTGCCAGCGTACATCACATGCGCGAATGGTGCCCACCGTTTACCCTGCCCATTGGATTTGCAGGTTGGCTTGCCTTAACAGGAAATGATTCGCCAGAAGTGAGCCGTGATGACCACAACCATTCTTTCCCGTGCCGAGCCCGCCGTCGCGATTCCGGCGGAGAAGACGCGGCGGGAGCAGGCGATTGACGCTGCCGCCCGGGTTTTCGCGCAGCACGGCTATCATGGCGCCGGCACCCGCGCGATTGCCGATCTGCTGGGGATCAAGGTTGCCAGCCTCTATTTCCACTTCCGCTCCAAGGAAGAAGCACTGGAAGAAGTCTGCCGTGTCGGCCTGGAGCAGCCGGCGGTCTACCTGCGGATGGCCTGCGCGCAGGAGACAGCCTTTGCCAGACGGATCCATCGCTTCCTGGCAGACTACAGCGAACACCTCGCCACACAGAGCGATTACATTACGGTGTTCCAGAACGAGCGGCGCTATCTTCTGCCCGAGGCGACCGCGCGGCTCAACGCTGCGGCTCGCCAGACCACGCTGCTGTTCGAGCAGATGTTCACCGACGCAAAGGCCGAAGGCGCGATGGATCCGGCCATACCCCTGCGCATGGCCCGGCTCATCCTTATCGGTGTGCTGCGCAACATCACGCAGTTCCGCCTGGAATCATCGATCGCCGATTTCGACAATTTCGTGCGCCATTCCGGCGATCATTTCCTGCGTGGCATCGCACCGCCCAGGGCATAGCGAGGGCGTGACCGATCAGGCCCCTATCTTGACCAGGTGCTTGCCGATCCCGTTCCCGGCCATCATCGCCTGCAGGGCATGCGGAAGGCTCTCAAGCCCTTCGTGAATGGTTTCGGGTGCGTGGAGCGTGCCGGAAAGGACCATCTCCTCGAGCCTGGCAAGGGCTGCCGGGTAATCGGCTTCGTGCCGATAGATGCTGAACGGCAGGATGGAGATCGACTTGAACAGGATCTTGCGGAAATGGGCCAGGGCAATGGGCTCATCATCGCTGTAATGCTGGATAAGGCCGCACAAGGCCACTTTCGCGCCCGGATTGGCCAGCGCGAGGACCGGGTCGAGGATGCGGGCGCCGACATTCTCGAAATGGCGGTCGATCCCGTCTGGGCAGGCGCGGGCCAGTCGCTCGGCAAAGTCGGGCGTGCGATGATCCACCCCTGCGGCAAGGCCGTACATTGCGGCGACCCGGGCGGCCTTTTCTCCGCCGGCGATGGCCACCACCCTTGCCCCCGCGGCCCGGGCAAGCTGGCAGGCGACCAGCCCCACCATGCCCCCGGCGGAGCTCACCACCACGGTCTGGCCCGGCTGCGGATCGAGCAGGGCCATGCCGGTCAGGGCGGTAAAGCCGGAATGCCCGGCAACGCCGAGATAGGCGGGCAAGGGTGCCTCCGGCCGCAGCAGCCGCATTTCGCTGGCCGCAACACAGTCACGCTCCTGCCAGCGGGCAAAGCCGAGCACCAGGTCACCCGGCGCAAAGCCTTCGGCCCGGGATTGCTCTACACGGGCAATGATCCTGCTGCGGATGCGACCGTTGGGAAAGCCGCCGGTGCGGATCGGCGTGACCAGATAAGGGTCGACGGAGATCATCACCGCCCTGATCACGAGTTCGCCGGGTCCGGGATCGGCAACGGTCTGCTGCTGCACCGCGAAGTGATCTGCCTGCGGGGCGGCTTGCGGCGTGACGATCAGGCTGATGCCGCGGGTTGCCTTGTCCTGGCCGGCTTGGGCGCTGGTCATCACCGTTCTGTCACGCTCTGCAATGTGAGCCCCCTGACCGGCATGTTCCCTCCTCGTGCATTCCGGCACCTTATGGCGGCCCGCCGCGACGGTCCAGCCGCCCGGGCGCGACCGAGGCCCGGGAGATGCAATACCATATGCGTGAATTCCGCCGTGCCGGCGTTGTGCTTGTCCCCCTCGCCGCGCAAGATGATGCAGAGCACTGCCTGCAAAGGGCGGGGCGGCGGGAGGGACCGATCCATGTCGAGCAGAACCTGGCGCATCCACGATACGGGCGGACCGGATTCGCTCCGGCTGGAGGAACTGGCCCTGCCCGAACCGGGGCCGGGCGAAGTGCGCGTAAAGCCGGCGGCAGTCGGGCTCAACCGGTCTGACTTGCTGTGGATCACGGCGGGCTTCTTCCAGCCGGTTCTGCCATCACGGGTCGGCGCCGAATTCTGCGGCGTGGTTGATGCGGTGGGTGAAGGGGTAACCGCGTTCAGGCCGGGCGACAGGGTCAGCAACCTGCCCCATCCGCTGACCTATGCCCATTTTGCCGAACACACCGTCATCTCGCAGGAAGCGCTTGTCCACACCCCGGCACGGCTGAGCAATGCGCAAGGGGCAGCCTTCATGTTCACCCACCTCACGCAGATGCTGGGGCTGGTGGAGGCAGGCGGGTTGCGCCCCGGCATGACCGTGCTGATAACCGCGGGCACCAGTGCGAATGGCAACAGCGCAATCCTGCTTGCGCGGCTGCTTGGCGCACGGGTCATCGCCACTACCCGCAGCACGGCCGGCCGCGAGCGGTTGCTGGCACTGGGGGCGGACCATGTGGTCATCACCACCCAGGAGCCGCTGGCCCAGAGCGTGGCCCGGATCACCGACGGGCGCGGGGCCGATATCATCTATGATTGCGTCGGCGGCGCGCTTACCGGGGACCTGCTGCAATGCTGCGCGCTTGGTGCCACCTGGGTCATGTTCGGCTATCTTGATCCGTCTCCGGTGACGATTTCCTGGCCCGAATGGTTCTATCGCCAGCCGCGCCTGCACATTTTCTCGACGCTCCAGTATTCGGGATCGCAAGCCATGGGCTTTGCCGGTCAACCCGCCGTGTTCCGGCGCGCGGTGGATGGCCTGCTGGCACTGGTCGGGGAAGGCAGGTTGCCGGTTCCGATCGGCACCACGTTCGAGGGTATCGAGGCCGTGCCGCAAGCCTTGCGCACCATGGCCGCTGATCAGGGCGCAGGAAAGATCGTTGTCACGTTCTGATGGCGCCACAGCCATGCCTTCCTGCCGTTCACGCAGCCAGCACATGGGTGATTTGCGGCGCATTGCCGGGCCGACCGGTTGAGGCGTGCGGGTGACCTGCCTAGGCAAGCCAAATGCATGCAACCGATGGGTCCCAGATGACAGGCAGCCTTGATCTCCTCATGCGTCCCCGCTCCGTCGCGATGATCGGGGCTTCCGCCGACGTCACCCGCATCGGCGGCCGCGCGCTGCGCCACCTGCGGGAGGCGGGCTTCAGCGGAGACATCTACCCGGTTAATCCGGGACGGGACGAAGTGCAGGGCCTGAAGGCCTATCCATCGGTAGATACCATTCCGGGCCGTGTAGACTGCGCTGTACTCGCCTTGCCTACCGATGCCGTGCTGCCCGCAGTGGAGGCCTGCGCGCGCAAGGGTGTGGGCGCTGCCGTGATCTTCAGCGCCGGCTTTGCCGAAATGGGCGAGGCGGGCGTGGCCCTGCAGCACCGGCTGGTCGAAACGGCCCGCTCTGCCGGGATGCGCCTGCTCGGTCCCAATTGCCTTGGCATGTATAACCTGCACACCGGCAGCTTCCTGTCGTTCTCGGGCATTTTCGACGACGTGAAAGGCACGGCCGGCCGGCTTGGCCTGGTCAGCCAGAGCGGCGGCTATGCCGGTGAAGTGGTGAAATCCGCACAGGAGATGGGCCTTGGCTTCGGGGTGTGGATCACCACCGGCAACGAAGCCGATATCGGCCTTGGCGAGGCCATGCAGCATATGGCGCTGAGCGATGATGTGGACGTGGTGGTCGGCTATATCGAAGGCGTCCGGGACCGCTCCACGTTCTTCGAGGCACTGGCCACGGCCCATGCGCGGCGCAAGCCGGTGGTCGTGCTCAAGGTCGGCCGGACCGAGCAGGGCGCCAAGGCGGCGGCCTCGCATACCGCTTCGCTGGCCGGCGCCGACGGGGTCTATGACGCGGTGTTCCAGCGCTATGGCGTTTATCGCGCCCGCACCACGGAAGAGATGCTCGATGTCGCCTATGCGGCGAGCCGGGGTCGTTTTCCCGCCGGCAAGCGGATTGCCATCCTGACCAATTCGGGCGGGATCGGGGTCCAGGCGGCCGATTTCGCGGCTGATGAAGCGCTGGACGTGCCCACCGCTTCTGCCGCCGTGCAGGACAAGCTGGTCGCGCTGTCCCCCAACGGCGCGCCGTTCAACCCCATCGACCTGACCGGGCAGGTCGCCAACGACCCGCCGATGTTCGCCAAGGCAGTCGATGCGGTGATGGCATCGGGCGAGTTCGACATGGCCTATCTCAACGTCGGCCTGATTGCCGGGCTGCCCTTCATCAAGGCACCGCTGCTGGAAAGCCTGGCCGGGACTGCCGGGCGCTTTCCCGCCGTTCCCATGGCGGCATCGGTCACGGCACCGCCAGACACGGTGGCGGCCTATGAGAAGGCCGGCTACCTCTGCTACCGCGAGCCAGCCCGCGCGATCAAGGCACTGGCCGCGCTCGCCACTTTCCCAGCCGCATGGGACAAGCCGTTGCCCGAGGCGGGGGCGCTGGCGCACATGCCGCAGATCGCCGCCGGCAGCCGCTTTTCCGAGGCTGCCGCAAAAGCGCTGCTGGAAGGCATCGGCGTTGCCTCCCCGTCGGAACACCTGGTGCAGGAACCTGCTGCGGCCGCGAATGCCGCCCGCTCGATCGGCCGACCTGTGGCGATCAAGGTGGTTTCCCCCGACATCCTCCACAAGACCGAGATCGGCGGCGTTGCCCTCGACATTGCGCCGGAAGACGCTGCGGCCTGCCTTGAAGGGATGATCGCCAATGTGACGGCGGCCATACCAGAGGCGCGGGTGGAGGGTTACCTGGTATCGCCCATGATATCGGGGGGCACGGAATGCATTGTCGGCGTGCATGCCGATCCCGTGCTCGGGCCGGTCGTGATGTTCGGTCTCGGCGGGGTGACCGTGGAACTGATGAAGGATGTCACCACCCGCCTTGCCCCGGTCACCGAGGAGGAGGCGTTGGAGATGATCCGCTCGGTCAAGGGCTATCCGTTGCTGAACGGTTTCCGGGGCCGAGCCGTTGCCGATGTGCCGGCCCTTGCCAGGGCCATCTGCGCCCTGTCCCAGCTTGCCGCCGCCAATGCCGGCACGGTACGCACGATCGAGGTCAACCCCTTGCTCGTGCTTGATGCGGGGCGAGGCGTGCTTGCACTGGACGCGGTCATCGAGGCATGATTTGAGAGGCCATGACAATGACATTCGAACAGACCTGTCGCCACTATGGGATGCCCACGATGGGCGCCATCCTGCAACGCAATGCCACCTGGTGGCCCCAGCGCGACGCCTTCGTGCTGGGCGCACAGCGCCTTACCTATGGTGCCCTGTACGAGCGCGCGTGCCGGCTGGCCGCCGCGCTGGAAGGGCTTGGCGTGCGCAAGCAGGACCGGATCGGCATG
>CAZTED010000065.1:0-14450 GCA_964612175.1 uncultured Sphingomonadaceae bacterium | reverse complement strand
TCATCAACGGCAAGAACCACTGGCCGCAGGATATCGAGTGGGCGGTGGAGCAGCTGCCCGGCTTCAACCACGGCGACATCGCCGCCTTCGCGATCGAGACCGAAACCGGCGAGGAAGCCCCCGCCGTGCTGGTCCACTGCCGCGTGTCGGACCCCGATGAACGCATCAAGCTGCGCAACGAGATCCGCGACAAGGTGCGTGCGATCACCGGCATGAACTGCGTGGTCGAACTGGTCCCCCCGCGCACCCTGCCGCGCACCTCGTCAGGCAAGCTCAGCCGCGCCAAGGCCAAGAAACTCTACCTCGCTGGCGAGATCGAGCCCTACCAGGTGGCAGCCTAGCCCCCTCGCCAGCAGCGCGCCGGCACTTGCCGAGACCCCATTGCCCGGCGGCAACCCGGGAACGCTTGAAAAGCGTGTCTTGCCCACCTAATACAGTGGATAGCGAGACACAGGGCGAGTGACGGCAATGGCAACGAGCAACGAGACGACGACCGCAACCGAGCTTAAGCTGACCCCGCCCGATCCGGTGCCGGTGGTGACAGCCGAAAAGGCCGTGGGCCTGGTGCCCGTGGCCGAGGAGAAACGCACCGCGCTCGACGAGAAGGTCGATGGCTTCGTGGCCGAGCTGGTTGCGCTGGATGCCAAGTCGCCCGATTTCGGCCAGAAGGTGGACCAGATCACCAACATGGGCCGCAAGGAGATCATGGCCGCGGCCGGCATGTCCAACCGCTTCCTCGATCGCCCGGTGCGCGCCATGGACCAGGAAAGCGGCGTGGGCGCGGACCTTGCCCAGCTGCGCCGCACGGTGGAAGACCTCGATCCCGGCCGCCAGGGCAAGATGACCGGGCGCAAGCTGTTCGGCATCATCCCCTTCGGCAACAAGCTCAAAAACTACTTCGACAGCTATTCCTCCGCGCAAGGGCACATCCAGTCGATCCTTGCCCGCCTCGCCAGCGGCAAGGACGAACTGCTGATGGACAATGCCGCGATCGACGTGGAGCGGCAGAAGCTGTGGGAGGCGATGGGCAACCTGGAACAGATGATCCACATTGCCCGCACCCTCGACACCCGGCTGGAGGAGACGGTCGCCGAGCTTGACGCGACCGACCCGGAAAAGGCCAGGGCCATCCGCGAGACCGCGCTGTTCTATGTCCGCCAGCGCACGCAGGACCTGCTGACCCAGATGGCCGTCAGCGTGCAGGGCTACCTCGCGCTCGACCTGGTCAAGAAGAACAACGTCGAACTGGTTAAGGGCGTGGACCGCGCCAGCACAACCACCGTGGGCGCGCTGCGCACCGCCGTTACCGTTGCCCAGGCGATGACCAACCAGAAGCTGGTGCTGGGCCAGATCACCGCGCTGAACCAGACCACCGCCGGGATCATCGATTCCACCGGCAAGCTGCTGCGCGAGAACACCGCCCAGATCCACGAGCAGGCGGCCTCCTCCACCATCCCGCTGGAAACCCTGCAGCGCGCTTTCCAGAACATCTATGACACGATGGACGAGGTCGACAGCTTCAAGGTCCGCGCGCTTGAATCGATGAAGCAGACCGTCACCGTGCTGACCGACGAGGTCGAGAAGTCCAAGGGCTACATCGCCCGGGCCGAAGGGCAGGCGCAAGCTTCCAAGGCCGCCGCCCAGCCTTCGCTGCTGAGCCTCGAGGGCTGATGCAGGAGGATCTCGCCCGCAACGCCGAGCGGGTGCTGGCCGATGCCCGCGCCGTGCTGCGCGACAACCAGGACGGCGGCCGCCACCGCCGCGCGCTGGCCAGGGGGCCGGCGATCGGCGAAGGCTCGCGCAAGGTGCGTCGGAGCATATGGGTCACGCGGCTGAAGCTGATCCTGGCATCGCTGGCGGCGATCCTTGTTGCTTCCTCGATCGCCGGGCTGGTGCTCGACGGGATCGGCTTTGTCGGCGTGGTGGTGACTTTCCTCGCCATGGCCGCAGCCGTGGTGATCTTCGGCAACTATCCCAAGGTCAAGCTGCCCACGCGGGCCGACCTTACCCGCACGCAGGATGCCCGCCAGCTGGTGGCGCGCACCGAACTGTGGCTGGAACAGCAGCGCCCCGCCCTGCCCGCGCCTGCCGTGCGGGTGGTGGAGGACATCGGCGTGCGGCTTGATGCGCTGGGCCGGCAGCTGGAGCATGTCGATCCGGCCCACCCCGCCGCCGCCGAAACGCGCAAGCTGGTGGGCGAGATCCTGCCGGAAACAATCGAAGCCTACCAACGCATCCCCGCCCACCTCAGGGCAGAGGAGCGCGCCGGATCCACGCCCGACCGGCAGATCGTCGACAGCCTGACCCGCATCGGCCAGGAAATCGACCATGTCACCCGGCAACTGGCCGAGGGCTCGCTGGACGACCTTGCCATCCGCACCCGCTACCTCGACTACCGCTATGGCGATGCCGAAGGCTTGGCCGCGCCAGCGGTCGTGCCGCAGATTGACAGCGCCAGCCTGGCGCAGACGGAGAAGAACTGATGCAGGTGGCCATTCCCCACACTCTCGGGCGCGAGGAAGTGCGCCGGCGCCTGTCCGGTTCGGGCAGCCGGATCGCCGATGCGATCCCCGGCGGCATGGCCGAAGTGACCACCCAATGGCTGGACGAGGACACCCTCTCGCTGGCCATCAGTGCGATGGGCCAGCCGATCAACGGCCGGATCGCCATCGGCGATGACCAGGTGGTGTTCGACATCGACCTGCCGCTGGCGCTGGGCTTCATCAAGCCGATGGTGGAAAGCACCATCCAGCAGGCCGGGCAGAAGCTTCTCGCCGCCCCGCCCGCCGCCTGACGGCGCAGGCTAGAGCTTGCGGTCCAGCTCCAGGTAACTGTGCGGGATGCGCAGGGCCGCGGTTGCCTCGCGCGTTTCGCGCAGCACCAGCGTCAGCGCCGCCATCAGGAGGCCGATCGCCACCAGGAACACGCCGGCGGCCACCGGCTGCAGGCTGACAGTGGCGAATTCCTCTACGAACAGCAGGGCCACGGTCAGGCCGATGGCAAGGCCGGAGACCACCAGCAGGAAGATCGCCCGGCCGATCAGCTTGATGCGCACATCGACGATGCGGATCTCGCGCACCACCGCGTCATGCGCCTGCCCTTCGGTCTCGCCGTGCAATTGCTGCAGCACCCGGCTGCGATCGACCACCCGGCCAAGCCGGCCGGACAGGATGTTCATGATGTTGCCGATGGCCACCAGCACGAACACCGGGGCCAATGCCAACTGAATCGTCTGTGCGATCATCGCGACCGGATACCTCTTTACTGCCGGACCGCCCCGGTCAACTTGCCGACTTTCTGCGCGCCTTCCATCGTGGTGACAAGCACCTCGTCGCCGTCCACGATCACCGCCACATCGGCAAGGCCGATCACCGAGATGCGCGGCCCGTCGGTACGGGCGAGCACATTGGTGCAATCGACCAGTTCCACCGAACCGGGCGCGGGGCCCTGGATGCGGTTGCCGTTCTCGTCGCCCGCCTGCGCATCGCGCAGGGCCTGCCAGTTGCCGATGTCGGACCAGCCCATCGCCACCGGCACCATGGCGGCGCGCGCGGTCCTTTCCATCACCGCATAGTCGACCGATTCACCGTTGATCGCGGCAATGGCCGCAGGGTCGGGATGGAACACCCGGCCCTGTTCTCGGCCCCCCGCAACGGCACGCTCGACGGCTTCCGCAATGTCCGGGCGATGGCGGCGCAGTTCGTCCATGAAGGCCCCGGCACGGAAGGCGAAGATGCCGCCGTTCCAGCTGTAGCCCCCGTGGGCAAGGAAGGCCTCGGCACGCGCAAGGTCCGGCTTCTCGACGAAGCGCTCCACCTGGAAGCCGCCATCGAGCGCTGCCCCGCGCAGGATGTAGCCGAACCCGGTCTCGGGCGCGGTGGGGGTGATGCCGAAGCTCACCAGCCAGTCCTGCGCGGCCAGCCGTGCCGCCGCCAGCGCCGCCGAACAGAAGGCTGCGCCATCGGCAATGTGGTGGTCGCTCGGGCACACCAGCATGACCGCGTCGGGCGGCAGGCGGCAGGCGGCCAGCGCGATGGCGGCAGCGGTGTTCTTCGCCTCCGGTTCGACGATGATGCGCGCGTCGGCGCGGCCACCCAGCTGCGCCTCGACGTGGCCGAGGTGCTGCGCACCGGCAACCACGGTTGGCGCAGCGAACAGCGCGGGATCGCCGCAACGATCTATCGTGGCTTCGAACAGGGTTCGTTCCCCCACCAGTGGCAGGAACGGCTTGGGGTGGGTCTTGCGGCTGCGCGGCCACAGGCGCGTGCCACTGCCGCCGCACAGGATCACGGGATGGATGGCGGTCATGTCGGCAGCACTACTCCTGGAGCCCATCGGCGTTCCGCCCCAGCATAGCGCAAATCATTGCCGGCGGAAGAAATCCTGTCGCCAGCCATAGCGCGCCGGCACCGGATTGCCATCGGCATCGCGCGCCGGGTTGAAGCGGATGCGCTCGATCACCAGCGGGCAGACCAGCGCATTGGTGGCCGGGTCCGGCCCGCCCCGGGATACGCTGCAATCCGAAGCGCGCCCATCCACGCCCACGGTGAAGACCACGGTCACCGAAGTCCCGTCGCGCACCCGGCGCCCGCCTTCCGGGATCGGGAAGTCGCGCGCCGAATCGATGCTGCCCGAGCGGACCGAGGGGCGCGAGGCAAGGCCCCCGCCGCTGCCCTGCCCGGAATTGCCGCTGCCGGTGCCATCGCCCGGCCCCCGCGCTCCGGTGCCCTCGCCCGCCTCGCTGGCACCCGATGTCCGTTCGGCCCCGGTCGAGGCGGCGCGCGGCAGCGGGCTCGGGCTGGGCAGCGGGTTTTCGGGTGCCGAAGTGTTGCGGGCCACTGCCTCGCGCCCCGGATCGCCGGCCGCGCCCTCGTCCGCCTCGTCGGCGGGGGGATCGCTCGGCGTGGTCACGGTCACGATGAAGCCGCGCGTGGCATCTTCCATCACGCGGGCGGTGAATTCCGGAGCCAGCAGCCGCATCAGCAGGGCACCCAGCACGAGGTGCCCCGCCAGGATCGCCAGCACCAGCCACCAGCGCGGGCGGCGAGGCGGGTTATAGGTATTGCCCTGTCCGACCAAGTCCGGCTCCCTGCTGTCGCGTCCACCCTATCGCGCCATCGTGTAATCTGCGCAAATCTAACAGCAAATGTCACCTGTGCGACAGGTCGTGTCGCGCCTGCCTGCATTGATCGCGGCTATGCCGGAATCGGCGCTTTGCCCGCTCCGGCCCGGACCAGGGCTCCGGTTTGGCATGCGCAGGAAAATGAATATACCATCGTTTGGGCCGCAGGTGAGGGATCGGGCATGAAACTGCTCTATGTGGAGGACAATGCCGATGCCGCTGCCGACCTGACGGCGCTGCTTGCCCGCCAGGGCTGGCAGGTGGCCTGGGAGATGCGCGGGGCCGACGGCCTGCGCCGCGCGGCGATGGAGGAATTCGACACCATCATCCTCGACCGCATGCTGCCCGACATGGACGGGCTGCAGATCGTCCAGCGATTGCGCGAAAGCGGCGTCGGCGCGCCGGTGCTGATGCTGTCCGCGCTGGGCCGGGCAAGCAACCGGGTCGAAGGGCTCGATGCCGGCGTGGATGACTACCTCGCCAAGCCCTATGAGCCGGAGGAGCTGCTGGCGCGGCTGAAGGCCCTTGTCCGCCGGGCAGAGGGCCGCGCCCATTCGGCGATCATCATCTACGGCCAGTTCGAATGCCACGTGAAGGCGCGCACCGCCTTTCGCCGCAACGTGCACGTGCCCTTGAGCCCCAAGGAGTTCGAGCTGTTCCGCTATTTCATGGAAAACGCGGGCGAAGTGGTGACGCGCGACATGCTGCTGCGCGATGTGTGGAAGATGAATTTCGATCCCCAGACCAACGTGGTCGACGTCAACATCGGACGCCTGCGGCGCAAGCTGGAGGCCGGGTTCGACAAGCCGGCGCTGGAAACCATCTGGGGCACGGGGTACCGGCTGACCCGTGGGGAATAGCACTGCCATCCCGCCCCGGCGCTCGATCTTCGGCCGCATCGTCGGGCGGGCGATGCTGTTCGCGCTGGGCGCGCTGGCGCTGCTGTTCGGCGTCACCGCCTGGGAAAGCTGGAACGCGGCCGAACGCTCGCTCGCGGCCACGGTCGATACCGACATTGCCGGCCTCGTCGATATCTACGCCACCGGCGGCGAGGGAGAGCTGCTGGCCCGGCTGGAAGACCGCTCGATGCTCGTCAGCCTGGAAGGGCGGCAGGCGCGCTACATGGCGGTGCGCCCGGACGGGACCATCCTGGGCGGCAATATCAAGGAATGGCCCGCGCTGGGCGCGGCACTGTCCGAAGCGGGGTTCCTGACGCTGGGCGATGGCACTGCCGTCTATGCCCGGGCCACCCGCCTGTCGCCCGACCTCGACCTCTTGGTGGCACGCACCTACGAACGCGACAGCCATGCCTTCTGGCGCCTCGCCGGGGTGTTCCTGGGGACGGCGGCCCTGATCGTGCTGGCCAGCTGGCTGCTCGGCCGGCGCGCGGCGCGGCGCCTGCGCCAGCGGATCGGGGCGATCAGCACGGCCTTCCGCGCCGCCGAGCAGGGCCGCGATCCCGACCTGCCCGACAGCGAGTTTGACGACGAGATCGGCGAACTGGCCACGCTCAGCACCCGCGCCATTGCCCGTTCGGCCAGCCTGGCCCACACCCACCGGCACATGTCCGACCACATTGCCCACGAGATCCGCACGCCGCTGACCCATCTCGACAGCCGGCTGGTCAATGCCATGCGCAGCCTGCCGCCGGGCAGCGACCCGGCCATGATAGAGCAGGGCCGCCGGGATATCCGCGGCGTCGTCACCATGCTCGATTCGCTGCTCGACATTGCCAGCAGCGAGGCGCGGGTGGGCGATCTTGCGGGCCTGACCGAAGTCGACCTTTCGACCCTCGCCGGCGACCTGGCCGAGCTTTACGCCGGCAGCGCCGAGGAGGAGGGGATCACGCTGACCACCATGATCCAGCCCGGCGTGACCATGATGGGCGAACCCATGCAATTGACCCGGCTCATCTCCAACCTGCTCGACAATGCGCTGAAATACGTGCCGCAAGGGGGCGAGGTCTCGCTGTCGGTGGCGCGCGGCCCGGCGATCGAGGTGAAGGACAACGGCCCCGGCGTGGAGCCGGAACTGAGGCCGCTGGTGTTCGACCGCTTCCGCGCGGGGCAGGCACCTTCGGGCAAGAGCAGCCATGGCCTCGGCCTGGCGCTTGCCCGCGCCATCGCCCTGCGCCACGGCCTGGGCATCGCGCTGGTGGATTCCGATGTCGGCGCGCATTTCGTGATCAAGCCCCACGCCTTGTGGGAAGCGGGAGATGGAAAGGCATGACCAGGCGGTTCGCATCGCTCGCCCTGCTCGGGCTGCTGGCCGGATGCGCCGGAAGCACGATCGCGCAGCCGCAGGCCGCTCTGCCCGCTCCAACCGGTAACGCGCTGGACGATGCCGTGGCACTGCTGGCCGCGGCGGAAAGTGCCCCCGGCCCGCAGGCCCGGGCGCTGCTGGTGGAGCGGCTCGACGCGCTCGATGTGCGGCTGGCCGAGGGTGCGGGCGATGACCCGCTGGGCCAGTGGCGCGCCGAGCGGCAGGCTTCCGGTGCACTCCCCTGGCGCGGCCGCGCGCTGGGCCCGGCCTATCGCCGCGCCCGGGTGGGCGCGGGCGAGAGCCTGAGGATCGAGCAGGTGTTCCTTGCCGGCCAGCGTGCCGAGATCGCCGCCCAGGCAAGCGGCGGCGGGCAGGTGGCCCTGGCCATCGCCAACCCGCGCTCCGAAGCGGTGTGCGAGAAGGAACTCGCCCCGCGGGCCAACTGCAACTGGCTGCCGATCTTCACCGAACGCTTCTCGATCGAACTGGAAAACCGCGGCAGCCAGCCGGCCAGCGTCTACATCGTGTTCCGCTGACAGCCATCGCGCGGGGCAGGCTGCCCCAGCTCTATCCATCACCAAGGGAAAAGGCCCGCCCGGTGTCGCAAACCGGGCGGGCCTTGCCTTGCGGGTGCCTGTCGGCTGAGGGCAACCGCCTTGCATTTGTGAAGGGGGCGGGCCCCCTGACCCGCCCCCTCTCGTGACGAAGGGCCGGATCAGTTGACCCGCTGGGCCGCCATCCAGGCGTCGAGCTGGACCATCTGCTCGGCGGAGAACTGCACGCCCAGGCCGGCCAGCTGGTCCATGCCCGGAGCCGCGGCGCCCATGCCGTTGCCTTGCGCGATGGCACCGCTCGAGGAAACGTCCCAGCGGTCCCATTCCGGCGGCGCGGAACCGATGGCGGCGGCGGTGGTGGCAAGACCCTGTGATGGGCTCTGCGACGGTGCTGTGCCGCTGGCCGAACTGGCCGCCTGGAACATCGCCATGCCACTGGCCAGGATGGTGCCGGCCTGCGGGTTGGCGTCGATCACGCCCATGGCCACGCCGGCATAGGTGCCGCCGGTCCCATAGAGCACGCCGCTGATGTTGACCGAGCACGTCACCTGGCAGGCCCCGCCGCCGCCGGTGACGGTGGCATTGGCACTGCCGAACTGGCCGCCGAAGACAGGCCCTGCACCATTGCTGTTGGTCAGGGCAATGCCGTTGCCCGGGTTGAGCGAACCGCCGCCCGGCGTCGCCACCCGCCAGCTGCGTCCGCCCACAGCCATGATGAATTCGTATCCCACCTTGGGCGTCGCCCCGAAGGCGATGGCAATGTCGCCTTCGATGGTGCCGGGGGTCGAACCGAGGTTGTCGGTGGCCGCGGTGGTGGCGATCAGGTCGTACTGCACCGTACCCGATGCCGGCAGGCCGGTCGCCGCGGTGCCGGCCATCACGTGATAGCCGCCGTTGGCCCCGATGGCAGTGCTGCTGTTCCCCAGCAGGCCGGTGTTCTCCACCGAGCCGTTGGTCCAGCGGGCCCAGGCCATCGCGCCGACATCGCCTGCCTCGACCGGCGTGGTCGTGCCCTTCGCGGTGGTCCCGATCAGGCTGGTGAAGCTGGTCAGTGCGCCATTGGCCAGCGTCGCGCTGCCGCCAAAGCCGGCTGCCAGCGAGCCGTTGGTAAAGGTGTAGTAGACGATGGAGTTGCGCGTGCCGGTGAAGTCGGACGTATAGTTTCCGCCGCCGCTGCCACCGCTGCCGCCGCCGGTGACTTGTGCAAAGGCGGCCGTCCCGTCGATGAAGGTCTGCGGATTGCTGTTGTTGCGGATGGCATAGGCCAGGCCGATATGGCTGGCATTGGTGCCGGCCAGGAAGCCATCCACGAAGGCGCTGCAATTGGGGGTGCAGAAGCTGGACGTGGTGGTGACCGTCAGCGAGTTGAACGGACTGTCGAAAGTGTTGTCAGCGGCGATGGTGATGCCACTGCTGGATGGCGTGGTCACGCCGCCGGCCGTCGCCACGTTATAGGTCTGCCCGCCGATCGCCACGTCAAGGTTCAGGCCAAGGCGCGCGGTGGTGCCGAAGGCCACGGCGGCCGAACCGGTCAGGGTGCCGGGTGCAGTGCGTTCATCCTGGAAGGTGGGCGCGGTGGAGCCAACCAGCGAATAGGTCACCGTGCCGCTGGCAGGGCGGCTGGTGGCCGGGGTGCCGCTGATCATGTGGTATGATCCGTTGGCCCCGATAGCGCCGGGCGTATCGCCGAAATAGGTGCCGCTGGGGGTGCCGGAATTCCAGCGCGACCAGTACAGCGTACTCCCGGCATTGCCATGTTGCGCCACGCTGGCGGTGCCCAGCGCGATCTGTTCGTTGCTGGTCACCACGAAGCCCACCGGTGCGCCGGTGGCATCGTCATAACGGACCTGCACGTTGGCATAGCTGTCGGTGCCGATCAGCTTGTTGGCATAGGCCAGCGCCTGGTTGTTGCGCAGCGTCGAGGTGGCCGGCCCGCCGGTCAGCGTGCCGTTGCCGAACATCAGTGCGCCGATCACGTGCTTGCCGGCCGCCTGATCGTTGGCGGCGGTGAAGGTCATGCCCACGGTATCGCTGTCCGCGCCGAACAACCCCTGCACGGCGAAGTAGCAGGTGTTTGCATTGGTGCAGTTGGTTCCGTTCACCCCGTCCACCTGGAACGAGAAGTTGCGGTTGGCAAAGAGCGTGAAAGGCGTGGTTGACTGGCCGGCGTTGGCCACGCCTCCGGTGGTGGCATAGCGAAAGGTCTGGTTGGCCCCGCCGCCGGTGCCCGGCATGGTCACCGTGGCATCGAAGGCCACCTTGGGCGATGCACCCAGCACGATCGCCATGTCTGCCGTGATCCCGCCGGGAGCGACCGAACCATCGATGATCGTCGGTCGCGTGGCGGCCACCAGATCATAATCGATCTTCCCTTGCGTCGGCAGGGCAAAGTTGCCTGCCACCGGCCGCGCCAGCACATAGTGGAACCCCTGGTTGGCATTGAGCGTGAAGGGGTTGCCACCGGTGTTGGTGCCGCTGTGCCACCGGCCGATCAGCATGTCGGCATTGCCCGAGACGTCGCTGATCGTGGTGGTGCCGCTGGTCCGCGTGGTGCCGCCGGTGCGGGTATAGGACGTCAGCCCACCGCCGGAATTGAGCGCGAAGGCGGTGGCATCGAAACCGCTTTCGGAACCGGGCAGCTGGCTGCCGTTGCCCAGCGTCAGCGTGGTGATGAAGTTGATCCGCGCCACCGCCGGATTGAAGCCGCCGGTATAGGCCAGCGAAACCGGCGGGGTGATCGATCCGCCGCCGCCAGCTCCGGGCAGGCCGGTGTAGTTGTTGGGCACTCCGCCGCCCGCGATATATGCGTAGTAATTGACGAAGAAGGCGTTGAGCGAGGCAAAGCTACCGAAACCGCCCTGCACGCCCGCCAGCGCATCAAGGTAAGCCTCGATCTGCTGCGGCGTCAGCACGGTATAGTCACCCGGCAGGCCGCCCGCCGCGAGGAAGGCATAGTAGGCGTTCAGCGCGCTCACATAGTCGGCATAGACCGGCAGGCCGACATAGGCTGCCGGGTTGCCGCCACCCTGGATGAAGGCGAAGTAATCGGCAAAGAAGGCGTCGAGCGATCCGAAGGCCGCGAACCCGCCCGCGCCATTCAGCGCTGCCAGGTAATCGGCAATCTGCTGCGGCGTCAGCACCGTATAGTCGCCCGGCAGGCCGCCGGCATCGAGGAAGGCGAAGTAGGCGTTCAGCGCAATCACGTAATCCGCATAGACCGGCAGGCCGGAAAAGCCGTTGGGGTTACCGCCGGTCGAAAGGTAGGCGAAATAGGCGGTGTAGAAGTCCGCCAGCGCGCCCAGCTGCGTGGCAAAGCCGCCCGCGGCCGACAGGGCCGCAAGGTAGTTCTGGATCTGCTGCGGGGTCAGCGCGGTATAGTCGCCCGGCAGGCCACCGCCATCGAGGAAGGCGAAATAGGCCTGCAACGCGCTGGCATAGCTCGCATAGAGCGGGAGCCCGGAAAACAGGTCCGCGTTCCCGCCGCCCGCAAGGAAGGCGAAGAAGGCATCGAGCAGGTCGGCATTGGCACCAAGCAGCGCCGCCAGCTGGCCCGAGCGGCCCAGCGCATCAAGATAGGTCGCCAGCAGGCTGAGCGAGGCCGCGTCATAGTCGCCCGGCAGGCCGCCGCCCGCGAGGAAGGCGGCATAGGCATTGAGCGCATCGGCAAAGGCCGGCAGGTTCAGCGTCGGCAGGCCGGTGAACAGGTCCGGATCGCCGCCGCCCTGCAGGTAGGCAAGGTAGCCGGTGTAGAATTCGGCGAGGCCGGCAAGGAAGGCGCCGGTCGCCCCCTGCGCCTGCAGGGCCGCGACATAGGCCGCGATCTGTTCCTGCGTCAGCTCATCGTACTGGCTCGGCAGGCCGCCCTGGGCAAGGAAGGTGTAGTAGGCGTCGAGCGCCTGGGCATAGCCGGCAAAGATGTTGGCGTTGAGCCCGGACCACAGGTCGATATCGCCGCCGCCCTGGAGGAAGGCGAGGTACTGGGCAAAGAACCCGGCATTGGCGCCAAGGAAGGCTTCCAGCGCATCGGCATCGTTCAGCGCGGCAAGGTATTGGGCCAGCAGGTCCGGATCACCGGCAAAGGCGCTGGGCAGGCCGCCGCCTTGCAGGAAGGCGAAATAGGCCTGCAGCTGCCCTGCGTATCCGGCGAAGATGTTGGCGTTGAGCTGCCCGAAATCGTCCGGATCACCGCCGCCCTGCAGGAAGGCGAGGTAGGCGGCATAGAACGGCGCCTGCTCGTCCAGCAGTTGCGCGAACAGGCCCGAGGCGTCGAGCAGTTCGAGGTAGGCGCGCAGCTGCTGCGTGGTCAGGCCCTCGGCCTCGCTCGGCAGGCCGCCGCGCTGGAGATAGGCGAAATAGGCCTGCAGCGCCTCGGCATAGGTCGCCGCGAAGGCGAAGCTGCCGCTTTCGAGATAGGCGGCAAGGATCACCTGGTCGGCCTGCGACAACTGCCCGGCAAGGCCGCTGCTGGCGAGGAAGGCGATATAGGCATCGAGCACTTCCTGCGAGGCCCCGGCGAATTCCAGCGGATTGCCACCACCGCGCACGAAGGCGAAATAGGCCTCCACCAGGTCGGTGTACTGGCCGGCGAACAGGTCCGGATTGCCGCCGCCACGCACGAAAGCGAGGTAGGCTTCGGCCAGCGCCCGGTTCTGCGCCGAAAGCTGGCCCAGGCGGCCAAGCCGGGACTGGTAGGCAAGGAAGGCGTTGATGTCGGCCTGCGATGCGCCGCCGAACTGGCTGGGCGTGCCGCCGGCGCGGATCAGGTCGAGGTACTGGGTCAGGAACCCGGCATAGGCGGTCACGAACTGCGCGCCCGCGCCGCCATTGGCAAGGTAGCGAAGGTAGGTGCGGATCACGTCCGCCTGCGCGGCGGGGAACGGCCGCCCGCCGTTCCAGCCTTCCAGGCCCGATGCCAGCGCCACCAGCCGGGAAAGGTCGCCCACCGGGTAGGTATCGAGCACGGGGTTGCCGTTGGCCACATCCATCCTGCGGCCCAGCGCCACCACGTCGGCCGAGGCACCGGCAGCGGCAAGGCCGTCGCCCAGCGATACCGGCAGGCCGTTCTCGGCCGCGGCAACCGGGCCGCCTTCGCGCAAGGCGGCCACTTCCACCGGCGCCTCCTGCGCGGCCGGGGTCGCGGCGGGGGTTGCGGCGGGGGTATCCTGGCTGCCCCGCGCAAGGACGCGGCGGATACCGCTGCGGCCGGAGCTTTCCCACATCTGCCCTTCGGCAAAGTCGCGCGAGGTGCGGCCGCGGGTGATGGTGCTGCTGCCGGTCAGGGTGTGGCCGTTGCTCTCGCCATCGTCGCGCACGGTGAAGCTGGCCGCGTTGCCGGTGCCGCCCACGCGGCCCTCCACGCCTTCGGGCATGCGCACCAGGGTCTGGCCATCGCCTGCGCCCGCCACGGTCACGCTGCCCTTGTGCAGGTCCAGCGTGCCGTCTTCGTTCAGGGTGAATTCCGCCCCTTCCACGAAGGACAGCGTCGCCCCGTTGTCGAGCCGCAGCTGCAGCACGCCCGCGCCATGCGTCGTGCGCTGGCCGGTGGCGACCTGCGTCTGCCCGGTCGAGGAGAACAGGACCTCGGCCGCCTGGGCCGGCATGCTGGCCAGCGCGATTGCGGAGGCGGAAAGCAGCAGCATGGTGCCCCGGCCAAGGGGCTGGCTGCGGCGAAGGGTGAGATGGCTGGTCATGTGGCGGGCTCCCGTGTCGCGTCGAGAAAAGGGGTCAGAATTCGAGCCGCACACCCGCAGACAGGGTGTAGCGGTCGTAGTCGTAGAGGGCGATGTTGCTCCAGTTGCGCGTCCAGGTGGCGCGCGGCTGGAAGAAGAGGCTGTCGGTCAGCGCGATCTTCAGGCCGAGCTGGGCATCCAGCCGCTCGTCGCGCCGCTCCACCAGGAACAGGGCGTCGGCCGCGTCATAACCGCGCAGGTCGAAGGCGAGCCCGCCCTGCACCGCGATGCGTTCGGTCAGGGCATGCTCGCCGCCGATCGAGGCATTGGCGAACCAGTTGGAATAGGCATCGCCGGCCTGCTGCCGCGTCTCTTCCTTGCCGGCAGAGACCGTGGCCGAGATCGCTCGCGTCACATAGCCCAGGGCCACGGCATAACGATCGGCATCAAGCAGCGGCTGGCCATCGAAATCGAGGCGGTTGAACTGGGCGGACAGGGTGATCGCGCGGCCCTGCGGCAGCACGCGGGTGTATTGCGCCACCGCGCCAAGGCTGTCGCGATAGCCATCGCCATCCAGCCAGAAGCGCTGCACCTGGCCCGACAGCGAAAGCACGTCGCGGTTGGCAAAGCTGTGCGCGAAGCCGGCCGTGCCGGTCACGCTGGCTGTATCGAAGGCGCTGGTATCGAAATTGTCGCGCCAGCTAGCCAGCACCGAGCCGAACACCCGGTCCTGCCGCGAGACGGCCGCGACGCCCGAGAGGCCGCCGGTCAGCTCGTAGAACTGGTCCTCCTGCGCCCGCGCGCCCGGCCCCAGCGTGCCCGGGCCAAGGAAGGAGAACAGCG
>CAZTED010000064.1:12315-15166 GCA_964612175.1 uncultured Sphingomonadaceae bacterium | reverse complement strand
TCGGAAACGAGGCGGACGATCTGCTCGCCATGCCGCTGGGCAATGCCCACGGCGGTGCGGCGGGCAAGGCGGTTGACCTGCAGCTGCAGCGCCGGATCATCGCGCAGCTTCTCGCCCAGTTCGCGCATGGCGGTGCCCAGCTGCCCCTCCATCGCCGTATCGGGGTTGCGGGCCATGTCGATCAGCCCGAGACGCATCCGCTCCCACACCCCCATCCACCACTGGCCGAGCGCGGGATTGGCCAGCAGGTCGGCCTTGGCGCGTTCCACCTTGGCGCGCAGGGCGGGATCGGATTGCAGGTCGGCCGCGAACTTCGCCAGCCCTTCCTCCACCTTGCCGCGCAGGGGATGCTGCGGATCGACGAGGATTTCGGCCAGCAGGCGGTAAAGCCCGTCGAGCACGGAGTTGGACAGCCGCTCGTCAAGGCCGGTCCAGCGCAGCACGGCATTGGCGCGCTGGCGGATCATCTCGCGCACCATGTCCTCGTTGTCCTCCAGCGTCAGGCCGGCCCAGCGGATGAGGCCGTTCATCAGCGGCAGGTGGCGGCCATCGGCGATCGCGGCCTCCAGCATCTTGCCCAGCAGCGGTGACACCTCCAGCCGTTCCGCCTGCCGGGCAAGGCCGGCCTTCACCTGCAGGCCCAGCCGGTCGGGATCGAGCGATTCGAGCAGGTCGACGAGCAATTGCACCACGCCGCTGCGGATGCGGCCCATCTGGCCGCCGGTGCCATCTTCCGGCCGCCGCACCAGGAACTCCCCGGCCGCCCGCGCCAGGTTCATGTCCCGCAGCCGCCGGGCAACCACGTGGGGGGTGAGGAAGTTGCGCCTGAGGAAACCCGCCATGGTATCGGCGATGCGGTCCTTGTTCTTCGGGATGATCGCGGTGTGCGGGATCGGGATGCCCAGCGGGTGGCGGAACAGGGCGGTCACCGCGAACCAGTCTGCCAGGCCGCCCACCATGCCCGCTTCGGCAAAGGCGCGGACATAGCCCCAGGCGGGGTGTACGTGCTCCTGCGTGTGGGCGATGACGAACAGCACCGCCATGGCAACCAGCAGCAAGGTGGCGCTGGCCCGCATGCGGCGGGCGCGGTCCGGCAGTTGCTCGGGCGGCGGCCGCAGGCCTGTTGGACGCTGCCTGGTCACGCCGGTTCCGCCATGTCAGAAAGCCCCCGTCACTCGGCGGGAGCCGCCTCCGCCTCGCGGCCGGCAGGGCCGGCGGCGCGGCCGGAATCGCCGGGCTTGTAGGTGAGGAAGGTGTCGCGCAGCCACGGGCCGAGGCGCTTTTCGAGGCCGTCGGCAAGGCTGAAGCCCGCCGGGACGATCAGCAGCGTCAGGAGGGTCGACAGCACCAGGCCGCCGATCACCACCGTGCCCATGGGCGCCCGCCAGGCCGAATCGCCCGCCAGCGACAGCGCGGTCGGCACCATGCCGGCGGTCATGGCCACGGTCGTCATCACGATTGGCTGCGCGCGCTTGTGCCCGGCCTCGATGATGGCATCGCGGCGATTGGCGCCCATTTCCATCTCTTCCAGAGCAAAGTCGATCAGCAGGATCGAGTTCTTGGCCACGATGCCGAACAGCATCAGTATCCCGATGAAAACGGGGAGCGAAAGCTCCTGGCCCAGGATCAGCAGCATCAGCAGGCCACCCAGCGGCGCAAGGAACAACGACCCCATGTTGACCAGCGGGGATATGAGCCGGCGATAGAGCAGCACGAGAACCGAGAACACCAGCAGGACCGCCGTCACCAGGGCCACCACGAAGCTGTCGATCAACTGCAGCTGCCACTCGTCCTCGCCCACGGGGGTATTGGAAACGCCGGTCGGCAGGTCATCCATGATCGGCAGGTTCAGGATATCCGCCATAACCGTGCCGCGGGCGTAACCCGGGGCAAGGTCGGTGCTGACAAACACGCGCCGGTTCTGGTTGTACCGTTCGATGCTGGTCGGCCCCATGCCAAGCGAGATGTCGGCCACCCGCTCCAGCGGCACGGAGCCGCCGCTGGCGGTGGGAACGGGCAGGTTGCGGATCACCGCCAGGTTGCTGCGGTCTCCTTCGGCCAGCCGCACGCGGATCGGTATCTGCCGGTCCGACAGCGAGAACTTGGCCGCGTTCTGGTCAATGTCGCCAAGCGTTGCCACGCGGATCGCCTGGCTCAGCGCCTGGGTGGTCACACCGAGGCTGGCGGCAAGGTCGCTGCGCGGATTGATGATCAGTTCGGGGCGCTGCAGGTCGATCTCGACCCGCGGGCCCACCGCGCCCGGAACCCCGGCGATCTGCTCGACAAGGGTGTCTGCCGCCTGCTCCAGCGCGATCGGATCGGAGCCCGAAAGCATGACCGAAATTGCCCGGCCGGAACCGCCGCCGCCAGGCCCCTGCTCCTGGAAGAAGATGCGAGCATCGGGAAAATCGGACAGCACAGGCCCAAGCTCGCGGGCGAATTCCTCGCTGGTCCGTGCACGGTCTTCCTTGAAGACCAGGCGCACCATGCCGCTGCCTTCGTTGGCGATACCCAGGGCAAGCGCCACTTCGGGTTCCTGGCGGAGCCGTTCGGCAACCTTGCCGATCACCTCGTCCGTCTGTTCCAGCGTGGTTCCCGGGACCATGGAGACGCGCACCATGGCGAAATCGCTGTCCGAATTGGGGAAGAACTGCATCGGGATATTGGCCGCGACATAGCCGGTCAGGCCCAGCGCGGCGATGCCGACGCCCATCATCCACACACGGTGGTCAAGGAACCGCGCGCCAAGGTAGCGTGCGCGGGCGGTGAAACGGGTGCTGTCATAGCCCATGAACAGGCCGGCAATCAGGCCGATCAGGAAGTTCAGCACGCCGCCCACGACATAGGCGGC
>CAZTED010000064.1:2858-12215 GCA_964612175.1 uncultured Sphingomonadaceae bacterium | reverse complement strand
TCTTCGCCGCTGCCCATCCACCATTGGGCCGCGTAAAGCACCGCGGCCCCGGTGAGGACTGCGGCCAGGTGGTTCCACCACGAGGAGCCGGTCTTGCCGATGCGGGCGCGCATGGCGCGGAACTGGCTGTCGTCGATCGACCAGTGGAGCACCTTCATGTAGGTGTCCATCATCCGCCCCGAGCCGTGATCGGCCTCGCCCTTGGCCTTGAGGAAGTAGGCCGCCACCATCGGCGTGATCATGCGCGCCACGGCCAGGCTCATCAGGACCGAAACGATCACGGTGAAGCCGAAGTTCTTGAAGAACTGGCCCGATACGCCCGGCATCAGCGCCACCGGCAGGAACACCGCCACGATGGAGAAGGTCGTCGCCACCACGGCCAGCCCGATCTCGTCCGCGGCATCGATCGATGCCTGGTAGGCGCTCTTGCCCATGCGCATATGGCGCACGATGTTCTCGATCTCCACGATCGCATCGTCGACCAGCACCCCCGCGACCAGCCCCAGCGCGAGCAGCGACATGGTGTTGAGCGTGAAGCCCATCAGGTCCATGAAATAGAAGGTCGGGATGGCCGACAGCGGGATTGCCAGCGCCGCGATGACCGTTGCGCGCCAGTCCCGCAGGAACAGGAACACCACGATCACGGCCAGGATCGCGCCTTCCACCATGGCCGCCATCGAGCTTTCGTACTGGCTGCGGGTATAGTCCACCTGCGTGAACAGGCGGGTGAACTTGATGCCCGGGTTCTCTGCCTCCAGATCCTTCAGCACCTCGATCGCGCCGTCATAGACCGAAACGTCGCTTTCGCCGCGGGCGCGGGTGATCGAGAAGGTCACCACCTGCCGCCCGTTGATCTTGGCCAGCGAACGGATTTCGCCATAGGAATCGCGCACTTCGGCAATGTCCGCCAGCTTGACCGTGCGGCCGCCGCCGATGGAAACCTGCGTCTGCGACAGCTGGAAGGCAGTATCGGCATTGCCGAGCACGCGGACCGACTGGCGCGAACCGGCAATCTCTGCCTGGCCGCCGGCTGCATTGACATTGGTCTGCCGCAGCGTCGCATTGACCGACGCCGCAGTAACGCCAAGCGACTGCATTTTCGCCGGATCGAGAATGACCAGGATTTCACGGTCCACCCCGCCGTTGCGGTTGACCTCTGCAAGGCCAGGCACCGTCAGCAGCGACTTTGCTATGGTATCGTCGATGAACCAGCTCAGTTCCTCGATCGTCATGTCATCGGCGGTCACGCCAAAGTAGACGATCGGCTCGGAACTCGTCTGCTGCTTGGAAATGCGCGGTTCGAGGATGCCGTCGGGCAGTTCGCCACGGATCTGGTCGACCGCACTCTTCACCTCGTTCACGGCTTCCGCGATGTCGGTGCCGATGGCGAATTCGATCTGCGTGTTGGAGCTGCCCTCGCTCGCGGTCGAACGGATGTTCTCCACCCCGTCGAGCGTCTGGATCGATGCTTCCACCCGCTGGGTGATCTGGTTCTCGATCTCGCTCGGCGCAGCGCCGGGCTGCGAGATCTCGACGATCACCACCGGGAATTCGACGTCAGGGGTATCCTGCACATCCATCCGGTTGAACGCCAGGATGCCCGCCAACATCAGGCCGAAGAAGGCCAGCAGCGGGACGATCGGGTTACGGATCGACCAGGCGGAGATGTTGCGGAAGTCCATGCAGCGGACCTTATCGTGCGGCCGGTGCCGGCAAAGCCTGGGCGGAAGCGCCCTCTGTGACTGGACGGACGGTTTCACCCACGCTCAGGAAGCCGCCGGCGCGGGCGACGATCCGCTCGCTACCTGTCAGCCCGGACGCGATGAGGATGCCTTCATCGCTGATCGAACCGATCTCCACTGCGCGCCGTTCGACGATGTTGCGGTCATTGACCACGAGGACATAGTCGCCCGCGTCATCCGACAGGACCGCGCTTTCGGGCAGGCGCGGCGCGACCATGGCGCCGCTGCTGATCTGGACAGAGGCAAAGCCGCCCGGACGCAGCGCCGGATCATAGGACATGGCGCACCGCGCCGTGCCCTGCCGGGTCTGCTCGTCGATTACCGGCGCCTTCTGCCAGACCTGGCAGGTAAAGGCCTGTTCGGTGCCCACCGGGATTACCGTTCCGGTGGCGCCAACCGGGATGAGGTCCAGTTCGGCCTCGCCGATCTGCGCGAGCAGTTCCATCTCGCCGCCGCGGGCGATCGAGAACAGCACGCCCGATCCGCCGCCGACCACCTGGCCTGGTTCGACATTGCGCTCCAGCAGCAGGCCCGCCGCGGGGGCGACGATGTTGAGCTGGGCATTGCGTGCCTGGCGTTCCCCCAGCTGCGCCTCGGCCACGCGGACGCGGGCATTGGCGGCATCGCGGGTTGCGGTCAGCCGGTCGACATCGGCCTGGCTGACGAAGCCGCGCGCGACCAGCTGCAGGGCGCGGTCGAGGTTGGCCTGGGCAAGGTTGGCATCGGCCCGGGCAACTTCGATCTGGGCAGCGGCGCTGGCCGTCTGCTGTGCCTGCACGGAACGGTCGATCACCGCGAGGACCTGGCCGGCGCGGACCCACTGGCCCGCTTCGACAGGGACCGAGACCACCCGGCCACCCTCGCCAACCACGCCAACCGGCATCTCGCGCCGGGCAGCAATAGTGCCGGTGGCATTGATGGTGCCGGAATAGGTGTTCTGGCCAGGGCTTATGACAGTTACCGCCGGCAGGCTCGCCTGGTCCTGCGCCGCAAACGGTGCCGGCTCATCGCCACCACTGAGCAGCAGGGCGGCGGCCAGGACCGCGACCACGGCCACGACCGCGGCAACGATCAGCTGCTTCTTCTTGCGCGCACGCAGCCCCTCGGCATCCGCGAGGGTGCCTTCGGGCGCGTCGGCATCCTGGGATACCGTGCTCAGGTCCATTCGCGTCTCGTAGTTCATTCGCGCAATCCGCCTCGGTTTGTCCGGCCCGGATTCCGCCCCGCCCGCGCCGGAAAACGCCTTGGTCGGGTGGCCGGCAGGGAAACCGGCGGAAGCATGGGCCGAGGCACAGGATGACATCGTCCTACCACAGGCAATGCAGCAGGGCGACATGGCCTGTCTGCCGTGTCCGGTTTCGCCATAGACGCTTGTTGGGTAAGCTGCAACGCGACCCTCGGCGAACAACAGCTCAGGGCCGACCGGGGCATCGCCCAAGCCAATGAAAAGGGCCGGAAACCCGCAGGTTCCGGCCCTTTTGCGCAAATTGTATCATTTTGTCAGAATGGCCGCCTCATGGTGCCGCCGGACCTGCCATCAGCGCAAGCGCCCGCGCTGGACCAGGTTGACGATCGCCAGCAGCACGATGGCACCGGCCACAGCGATGAGGAACCCGGTCAGCGAAAATGCCTGCACGGTGCCCTGCACGCCCAGCAAGGGCCCGGCCAGCGCATTGCCGATCAGCGAACCGACGATGCCGACCACCACGTTCCAGAAAATGCCCATCGATCCGTCACGGCTCATGACCGTGCTGGCCAGCCACCCGGCCACGCCGCCCACTATGATCGCGATAATCCAACCCATGTCCTGCCTCCTGCTACCTGGCCCTGAGAGGCCGTTGGAGAGTCAACGCGGCTGCGGGCAGGCTGTTCCGCACGGTTTCCTGACAGGCAGCAAAAGAGGCCGGAAAGCACCCGCTCTCCGGCCTCTCTTATCCAGGGCCGCAAGGGCGTTCCGGTCTTGCGCGTCAGGCGGCGCCCTGGCGCTTCTTTACCTGGCGGTAAATCACCAGCAGCACGATCGCACCCACCACAGCAGCGATGAAGCCGGGGCCTTCGCCCTGTTCGTACCAGCCGATGGCATTGCCGATGAAGCCGGCCAGTGCCGCGCCGGCGATGCCAAGGACGATCGTGACAAGGATGTTGCCGCCGTCCTTGCCCGGCATCAGCAGCTTGGCCAGTGCTCCGGCCAGACCGCCCACGACGATCCAACCCAGCCAGCCATATTCGACGAAGATATCCATCTGCTTCCCCTTCCCGATTTTCCGCCCCGGCGCTCTGGTGGCACCTCGCGGGAATGGAAGGATATCGCATTGGCCGCGCCACGCAAGCGCACGCAAGGCCCGGCCGCCAGGGCCCGGCAACAGGCTGGCGGCAAGGGGGATCAGTACTTGAGCTGGCGCTCGTAAAGGTCGCGGTAGTGCTGGATGCGGGTCACGCGCAGGCCCTGCATGCCCGACCGGTCGACCGCGCGCTGCCAGCTGGCGAATTCCTCCAGCGTCAGCGAATAGCGCTCGAGCACCTCGTCGATTGTCAGCAGCCCGCCATTGACGGCAGCCACGACCTCGGCCTTGCGCCTCACGACCCAGCGGCGGGTCTCGGGCGCGGGAAGGTCGGCAAGCGTCAGCGGCTCGCCGAGCGGGCCGATCACTTGTGCCGGACGGATTTTCTGGTTCTCGATCATTTATTTCCTCGGGTCCGTGCCGAAACCGGCATCCGGCGATGCCCCACTCATGCAGCCGCTCCCTTTGCCATTGGCTAAACCATCAGGGTTAACGACGCGTTTGTCCTCGGCCAGTGCCGCTATGCGACGGGCGGACCGGGCATCGAAGCTGGCCAGCTGATCCCTGGTGCCGGCATGGAGCGAATCATGCAGGTCGCGCGCTGCATCGAGCCGGGCGCGCAGGTCGCTCCAGGTCAATTCGCGCAGCGCGGCATCCCCGGCAGACGGGTCTGCCGGATCGGGCGCCACACGGGCAGAGGGCAGTTTTCCTTCGAACATGAGCTTGTCATAGACCCGCAACCGTCAAGAAGCGGTAAAGCAGCAGTTAACCAGCCCTTACCCTTCGGCCTCGGGCAAAAGGGCGCGTCTGACCGCGCGGTTGCAGGCAATTGGCGCGCCGCGCCGTGACGTGTATGGGGCGCGCCATGGCCAGTCCCGCCCCCTTGCCGGTTTCGGTTAATGCCGAGGCCCTGTTCGACCTGCCGCGGCCGGCACGCGAGTGCCGGATCGTGGTCGCCATGTCGGGCGGGGTGGACAGCTCGGTCGTGGCCGCCCTTGCCGCCGGCACGGGCGCCGAAGTGATCGGCATCACGCTGCAGCTCTACGACTATGGCGCCGCCACCGGCCGCAAGGGCGCGTGCTGCGCCGGTGACGACATCCGCGATGCCCGCATGGTGGCCGACCGGCTGGGCATTGCCCACTATGTCTTCGACCACGAAAGCGCCTTTCGCGAAGAGGTGGTCGAGCGGTTCGCCGACGATTACCTCGCCGGGCGCACGCCGATCCCCTGCATCCGCTGCAACATGGGGCCCAAGTTCACCGACCTGCTGCGCATGGCGCGCGAGCTCGGGGCCGATTGCCTGGCGACCGGCCACTATGTCCGGCGGGTGCAAACGGCCGACGGGGTGGAACTGCACCGCGCGCTCGATCCGGCGCGCGACCAGTCCTATTTCCTCTACGGCACCACCGAGGACCAGCTCGCCTTCCTGCGCTTTCCGCTGGGCGGCCTGCCCAAGGACGAGGTGCGCCAGCTGGCCGCAGGCTTCGGACTGGCGGTGGCGGCAAAGCCCGACAGCCAGGATATCTGCTTCGTTCCCGATGGCGACTATGCCCGGATCGTGAGCAAGGTGCGGCCCGAAGGCGTACGTGGCGGCAACATCGTGCACGCTGCGACCGGCGAGGTGCTGGGCCGGCACAAGGGCATCATCCATTACACCGTGGGCCAGCGCCGGGGCCTGGAGATCGGGGGCCTTGCCGAACCGCTCTACGTCGTCTCGCTCGATGCGGACAGCGCCGAGGTACGGGTAGGGCCCAAGCGGATGCTGGCGGTGGAAGCAGCGCACGTGGTCGAGACCAACCGCATCGGCCCCATGCCTGCCGGCGGGCTCACCGCCAAGGTCCGCTCGCTGGCAAGGCCGGTGCCGGTAACGCTGGATACCGCGCCGGGCGAGGGTGCTGCCACCACGATCCGCTTCGAGACCCCCGAGTTCGGCGTCGCGCCCGGACAGGCGGCAGTGATCTACTGCGGCGACCGGGTGGTCGGCGGCGGGTGGATCGAAGCCACCCAGGCAGCGGCCTGATCTAGCCTTCCCAGCTGTCTAGCACGCAGCCAAAGCCATCGCGCAAGCGCGCGGTATCGCTGCTGACCAGCGGGACCGTGGCGGTAACCGACTTCTCGGCCGCATCCTCGGTCAGGATCACGGCCCACATCCCGGGAACGAAGTCGTCCTGGCAACTGCCCAGCTCGCGCCCGCCCAGATGGCGGCACGAACAGGCGGTGCGGGCGCCATAGGCGGTGGCGGCCTGCGCCTGCCCGCCGATCGCCTCGCCCTGGTACCACATGCCGAGGCCAGCAAGCGCGAGCAGGGCCAGCACCCAGCCTTTCCAGCCGCCGCGCGGGCCAGTCCTGCCGCCCGCCATCCCGCCAGTCTTTCCAGTTGCCATTCCCGCCTGCCTGCACGATTGAGGGCGCCGTCATGCGCCGCCTGTCCCCTAGCCTTTCCCGACGCCTCTGGCCAAGTGCCAAGGTCCTGGGACTCCTGCCGCTGCTGCTGGTCGCCGGTTGCGGGCAGGCCGGTCCGCCGCCCCCGCCGCCACTGCCCGAAGGCGCGCTGGAAGCCGTGGCGGTGGAGCCGGGCGTCCCGCGCGAGGCGCTGGCCCGCGCCGTCGATGCCCTGTTCACCCGCACCGGCATCGGCCAGACACAGGCGCTGGTGGTGATGCACCGGGGCGAAGTGGTGGCCGAACGCTATGCCGACGGCTTTGACGCCGACACCCGCTTCATCGGCTGGTCGATGTCCAAGACCGTGACCGCAGTGCTCATCGGCATGATGGTGGCCGACGGGCGGCTGGCGCTGGACGAGAGCCCGCCGGTCGAACACTGGCAGCGCGCCGGGGAGCCGCGGGGAGAGATCACCTTGCGGCAACTGCTGCAGATGCGCTCGGGCCTCAGGCACCAGGAAGGGGCCGACCCGGTGCAGGAGAGCTCCGAAGTGCGGATGATGTTCCTCGACGGGCGAAATGACATGGCCGCCTGGGCCGAAGCCCAGCCGCTGGAGCACGAGCCGGGCAGCGTGTTCCGCTATTCCACCGCCACCACCGTCATCCTGGGCGACATCGCCACCCGCCTGCTCGCCCCGGAAGGCGGGCCGAGCGACCGGCAGGAGGCCATGGCCGACTTCCTGGAGGCGCGGCTGGCCGTGCCGCTTGGCCTCACCTCGATGGTCGCCGAATACGATGCGGCAGGCACGATCGTGGCGGGCAGCGCGATCTGGGCGAATGCCCGTGACTGGGCGCGCTTCGGCGATTTCCTGCGCACCGGCGGTTCCGCCGGCGGCGTGCAGGTGGTGCCGCGCGGCTGGGTCGACTTCATGCGCAGCGAGAGCCCGCGCGCGCCCGATTACGGCGCGCAGATCTGGCTCAACCGTCCGTCCGGCGGCGAGCGTGACGTGCTGTTTGCAGACCAGGGTCCCGATACCGCCTTTGCCGCGCTCGGCCATCTTGGCCAGGTGCTGTTCGTCTCCCCCGACCAGGGCATTACCGTGCTGCGGGTGGGCCACACGCTGGAGGAGGACCAGGGCGCGATGATGGACGTTCTGGCAGAGCTGGTAGCCCTTTACCCCGTGCGCTGATCCCGGCTTCAGGACCGATCCGGCAGCAGTTCCTCGCCCTCGTCGCGGGGAAGGTCCACCGGATCGGGATGGATCAGCACCTCGACACCGGGAAAGGCCGCCTCGATCCGCGCTTCCAGTTCATCCATCAGTTGGTGCGCTTCGGCCACGGTCATCTGCGGGTCTACAGCGGCGTGGAACTGCACGAAGTCCTGCACGCCGCTGGTGCGGGTGCGCAGGTCATGCACGCCCTTGAGCTCGGGATGTTGCGCCAGAACGGCAAGGAAGGCCTCGCGGCGGTCTTCGGGCCACTCATGGTCCATCAGGTGGTCGATCGCCTCCCGCGCAGCACGCCAGGCGCCCCAGCCAAGCCAGAGCGCGATGGCGAGGCCGAAGAACGGGTCGGATCCGGCAATGTCGAGATAGCGGTCGAGCACCAGGGCCGCGATCACGGCCACGTTGAGCAGGAGGTCGCTCTTGTAATGCAGGTGGTCGGTGGCAATCGCGAGGCTGCCGGTGCGGCGGATCACGTGCCGCTGCCAGGCCAGCAGGCCAAAGGTGGCAACCAGCGCGAGTAGCGAGACCGCGATCCCTTCTTCCGCTGCCGCCACGCGGCCGCCGGCAATCCACTGGTCGATCGCGCGGAATGCAAGGCCACAAGCCGACAGCGCGATCAGCACCACCTGGAACATGGCTGCCAGCGCTTCCGCCTTGCCATGGCCGAAGCGGTGCGTGGCATCCGCCGGGCGGGCGGCGATCCATACGCCCGCCAGGGTGGCAAGGCTGGCCACAAGGTCGAGCAGGGTATCGGCCAGGCTGCCGAGCATGGCGGTCGAATCGGTGATCCAGACCGCCCACAGCTTGGTCCCCGCTAGCAGCAGCGCAACCGCAATGCTGGCATAGGCCGCGCTGCGGTTGAGCTGGCCCCGCCGGGCGTGGGTCTCGTTCACGGATAGAGCAGCGTGGACGTCCATCCCCCGCCCTCTGCCCGGTTGAACTGGCGCCGTTCGTGCAACCGGTTGGGACGGTCGATCCAGAATTCGATCCGCACCGGATCGAGCCGGAAGCCGGTCCAGTGTGGCGGGCGCAGCACCTGCACCGGGCAGGCCTCGGCGATCTGTTCCACCCGCCTGAGGTAGGTCTCGCGCGAATCGAGCGGGCGCGACTGGTCGCTGGCGGCAGAGCCGACCTGCGATTTCAGCGGCCGCGAATGGAAATAGGCATCGGCCTCTGCCACGCTCACTTCGGCCAGGGGGCCTTCGATGCGGACCTGGCGGCGCAGGCTTTTCCAGTGGAACAGCAGCGCGGCGTGGGGGTTGGCCAGGATTTCCCCGCCCTTGCGGCTGTGGGCATTGGTGTAGAACACGAATCCCCGGGCATCGTGGCCCTTCAGCAGCACCATCCGCACCGAGGGCAGGCCATCCGGGGTGGCGGTGGCCAGCGCCATGGCATTGGGATCGTTCGGTTCGCTGGCCCGCGCATCGGCAAACCACGCATCGAACAGCGCGTGGGGATCGCCGCCGGTTATCGTGTCGTCGGCATCATTCATGGCCATGTCCTTCGCCTTGTTGCCCTGCCCTGATGGGGCGCTGGAACACATGGAACACTGTTCTGGAGCAAATTGTCCTGCCCTTGGCGCGGGGTCCTACCAGTTGTGCCGCAAGCGGCCTAGCGCGACCCTTGGCCGTAGGAAAGCCGCAGGGCACCTGGCCGCGCAGCAAGCGTGCCGCTTGCCACGGCGCATTGCATTACCTAGCTAACACACCATGAGCGATCCCTATGT
>CAZTED010000064.1:0-2758 GCA_964612175.1 uncultured Sphingomonadaceae bacterium | reverse complement strand
GCTTGCCACGGCGCATTGCATTACCTAGCTAACACACCATGAGCGATCCCTATGTGACCCTGGGCGTGGCGCGCGGCGCGAGCGAGGCGGAGATCAAGTCCGCCTACCGCAAGCTGGCGAAGGAGCTGCACCCGGACCGCAACAAGGACAACCCCAGGGCCGCAGAGCGCTTCTCCGAAGTGACCCGCGCCTATGACCTGCTGTCCGACAAGGACAAGCGGGGCCAGTTCGACCGTGGCGAGATCGATGCCGACGGCAATCCGCGCATGCCTTTCGGGCATGGCGGGGGCGGTGGGCCCTTCGGCGGCGGTGGTGGCTTCCGCCCGGGCGGTTCCGGCGGCTTCGGTGGCGAGGAAGTGGACCTGTCCGACCTGTTCGAGGGGCTGTTCGGCGGCCGTGCGGGCGGCCCGCGTGGCGGGGCAGGCGCCGGTTTCGGCCGCCGCCCGCCGCCGCCCAGCCGCGGCGCCAACATCAGCTACAGCCTGAAGGTGCCCTTCATTGATGCCGCGACCCTGAAGGAGCAGCGCATCACGCTGGGCGATGGCAAGACCATCGACCTCAAGCTCCCCGCGGGGCTGGAGGACGGCACGCAGATGCGCCTCAAGGGCAAGGGCCAGCCGGGCGCGGGCGGCGCAGGCGATGCGCTGGTGACAATCACCGTCGATCCGCACCCGTTCTTCCGGCGGGCCGGGGATGACGTGCTGCTGGACCTGCCGGTGACACTGGACGAAGCGGTGAACGGGGCCAAGGTCAAGGCCCCCACCGTCGATGGCCCGGTGATGCTGACCATCGCGCCGGGCTCCGGATCGGGCAAGGTGCTGCGGCTGAAGGGACGCGGCTTTTCCACCAAGGGCGGCGGCCGCGGCGACCAGCTGGTAACGCTGGAGATCCAGCTGCCGGAAGACTTGTCTGCCCTGGCGACACGGCTGGAGGGGTGGACGGACCAAACCCCGGTGCGCCAGCGTTTCGGCCTCTGAACCCCGAACGCGGATTACGGCGGAGGCATTGCCTCGTCCTCGACACCGGCCACCCGGCTGGTAGAAGCACAAGGCAATGGCACTGACCGGCAAGCCCCAAGATCCCCATGGCGGACCGCCAAGGCCCGGCCTGCCGCCGGTGGACCTGTCGCCAGAAGCGCGCCGCCATGCCGCAGAAGCGTGCGCCCCGTTCGGCGAAGGGCCTGCCCCGGAACTGAGCACCCGCGCCCGCCTGGCCAGCCGCGCCCTGACGGTATTTAGGCGCGTGGTGGTCGGCACCTACAACGACGGCATGATCCATGCCGGCAACCTGGCCTACCTGTCGCTGCTGGCGATCTTCCCCTTCTTCCTCACCGGTGCCGCCATGTTCAGCCTGATGGGCGAGGCGGAGGAACAGGCCGCTGCCGTGGTTGCCGTGCTCACCGCCCTTCCCCCGGTCGTCGCCGAAGTGCTGCGCCCGGTGGCACTGAGCGTGATCGAGGCGCGCAGCGGATGGCTGCTGTGGCTGGGCGGGCTGATCGGGCTGTGGACCGTTGGCAGCCTGATCGAGACGATCCGCGACATACTGCGCCGCGCCTATGGCACCCAGGCCACGCGCGCATTCTGGCAATATCGCCTGCTGTCGACCGGGATGATCATCGCTGCGGTGCTGCTGCTGCTGCTGTCGCTGGTGGCGCAGGTGGCGATCGGCACGGCGCAGGAAGTGATCCAGGCCTGGCTGCCGCAGCTGACCGATGTGCTGGGCCAGCTGGCCTGGTCCAGGATCGTGCCCTCGCTGGGCCTGTTCGTCGCAATCTACCTGCTGTTCTACACCCTGACCCCGGCGCAGTACCGTCGCAGCCGCTATCCCAAGTGGCCTGGCGCGCTGCTCACCACGGCCTGGTGGGTGGCCGTGACCGTGGCCCTGCCACCGCTGCTGCGCTCGCTGTTTACCTATGATCTCACCTATGGATCATTGGCCGGGATCATGATCGCGCTTTTCTTTTTCTGGCTGGTCGGCTTAGGGATGGTCGCAGGCGCGGAACTCAATGCCGCGCTGGCCGAGCCAACCGCCGGGACCCGTTCGGGAAGGGGCCGTCCGGAAGACGAACGGGCTGGCGCGGCCATGGGGATTGATCGCGGGGACGTTCTGGAGGATTGATTATGACTTCTGCGGCAGGCGGGCTGATGCCCGGGCTCATGCAGGGCAAGCGCGGCCTCATCATGGGGCTGGCGAACGACAAGTCGCTGGCCTGGGGCATTGCCCAGAAGCTGCACCAGCACGGGGCCGAAATGGCCTTTTCCTATCCCGGCGAAGCGCTGGCCAAGCGCGTGGGGCCGCTGGCCGAACAGGTGGGCAGCGATTTCCTGATCCAGTGCGACGTGGGCGACATGGACGCGATGGATCGCGCCTTCGCCGAGATCGAGGCACGCTGGGGCAGGCTGGACTTCCTCGTCCACGCCATCGGCTTTTCCGACAAGAACGAACTGCGCGGCAAGTATGTCGACACCAGCCTGGAAAACTTCCTGCTGACGATGAACATCTCCGCCTATTCGCTGGTCGCCGCGGCCAAGCGCGCGCGGCCGCTGATGAAGGATGGCGGATCGATCCTGACGCTGACCTACTACGGCGCGGAAAAGGTGGTGCCGCACTACAACGTGATGGGCGTGGCCAAGGCGGCGCTGGAAACCAGCGTCAAGTACCTCGCCAATGACCTGGGACCGGAAAACATCCGCGTCAACGCGATCAGCGCCGGCCCGATCAAGACGCTGGCCGCCAGCGGCATCGGCGATTTCCGCTA
>CAZTED010000063.1:0-15293 GCA_964612175.1 uncultured Sphingomonadaceae bacterium | reverse complement strand
CCGGGCAACATGTACGGCGCCTACCTGCGCGATCCCGAAGGCCACAAGATCTGCGCCTTCGCCGCCAATGTCGGCGACCGGTAAGCCCATGGCCCTGTTCTCCCACGTTCTGGTCGGCGCGACCGATCCGGTTGCCTCGATCGCCTTCTACGATGCCACCTTCGCCGTCCTTGGTGTGGCGGGGCAGAAGATGGAAGACCGCGCCTTCTACGGCAGCCCGGAAACCGGCATGTTCGCCGTCGGCAAGCCGCGCGATGGCGAGGCGGCGACGCATGCCAACGGCGGCACAATCGGCTTTTCCGCAGCGGACACCGCCACCGTCGACGCATGGCACGCCGCCGCGCTTGCCAATGGCGGCACCTGCGAAGGCGAACCCGGTCGCCGCGACTATGGTCCGCAGCCGATGTACGGCGCCTATGTCCGCGATCCGGTGGGCAACAAGCTGTGCGTCTTCACCGCAAACCTGGGAGACTGACACGATGTATTCGCACAACATGGTCGGCACCAACGACCTGGCTGCCAGCAAGGCCTTCTACGATGCCGTGTTCACCGCCGCCGGTGGCCAGCCCGGCATGCTGGACGAGGCCCTGGGCCGCGTCACCTATATCTACAAGGACAGCTTCTTCGTGGTGACCCGGCCGATCAACGGCGAACCGGCAAGCGTAGCCAACGGCAACACCATCGGTTTCCTGATGGACACGCCCGAGCAATGCGATGCCTGGCACGCGGCCGGCGCTGCCGCCGGTGGCACCGCGATCGAGGACCCGCCGGGTCCGCGCCCGTTCGGTGGCCAGACGCTGTACCTTGCCTACCTGCGCGATCCGACCGGCCACAAGCTGTGTGCACTGCATTACATGGGCTGATCCGGTGACGAGCGAAACCGCCAGCATTGAAACAGTCAGTTCCTGGCGCAGCCATGGCGGAACGCAGGGGGTCTATCGCCACCACAGCGAAGCCACCGGCACGGCCATGACCTTTGCCGTCTTCGTGCCGGACCATGCAGCCGATGCCAGGCTGCCGGTGCTGACCTACCTGTCGGGCCTCACCTGCACCCACGCCAACGTGATGGAAAAGGGCGAATACCGCGCCGCCTGCGCGCAGCATGGCGTGATCTTCGTGTGTCCCGACACCTCGCCGCGCGGCGATGATGTGCCGGATGACGAAGGCTACGATTTCGGCAAGGGTGCCGGCTTCTACGTCAATGCCACGCAGGCGCCCTGGGCGGCCCATTTCCAGATGCGCCGCTATGTCGAGGAAGAGCTGCCGACCGTGATCGCGGCACAGTTCCCCATGGCCGACATGGCGCGGCAGGGGATCACCGGCCATTCGATGGGCGGCCACGGCGCGCTGACCGTGGCCCTGCGCAATCCGCAGCGCTACCGCTCGGTCTCGGCCTTCTCGCCCATCGTCAGCCCGCTCAACTGCCCCTGGGGGGAAAAGGCGCTGGGCGGCTACATCGGCCCCGACAAGGCTGCCTGGCGCGAATATGACGCCTGCGCCCTGATCGAGGACGGCGCGCGCCTGCCCGACCTGCTGGTGGACCAGGGCACGGCCGACAACTTCCTGGCCGAACAGCTCAGGCCCCCCCTGCTGGAAGAAGCGGTGGCGAAAGCCGGCATGATGGCCACGATCCGCATGCAGGACGGCTACGACCACTCCTATTTCTTCATTTCCACCTTCATGGCCGAGCACGTCGCCTGGCACGCCGGAAAGCTTCACGCATGACAGACAAGACCACCCGCATCGGCGAGATCATCGCCGACCATGCCGACAAGGAAGGCCCGCTGCTGCCGATCCTGCATGACGTGCAGCATGCCTTCGGCTGCGTCGATGCCGAAGCCGAGGCGGTGATCGCAAAGGCGCTCAACCTCAGCCGCGCCGACGTGCATGGCGTGGTCAGCTTCTACCACGATTTCACGCCGCAGGCCGATCCGCGCCCGGTGGTGCAGATCTGCCGCGCCGAAGCCTGCAAGGCCCGCGGCGTCGAAGCCATCATCGACCAGGCAAAGGCCGCGGCAGGCGACCGGGTGAAGATCCACACCGTCTATTGCCTCGGCCTGTGCAGCGCCGGCCCCGCCGCGCGCACCGGCGACGATCTCCATATCCGGCTGGATTCCCGGTCGATAACCAGGCTGGTTGAAAACGCATGACCATCATCCGCATATCCGACGACGCCCTCGCCCGTGCCGGCGGTGCCGATGCCCTCGCCGCCGCCTTTGCCACGCGCGGGCATGAAGTCCACCGCACTTCCAGCTGGGGGATGCACTGGCTCGAACCGCTGGTGGAAATCGACGGCCCTGATGGCTTTACGGGATATGGCCCGGCCACGCTGGCCGATGTCGATGCCATCCTTGATGGCAGTTCGGACAAGGCCATCGGCCGGGTGGAGGATCACCCCTTCATCAAGGCCCAGACGCGCCTCACCTTCGCCCGCGCCGGCAAGACCAGGCCGCTGAGCCTGGAGGACTATGCGGCAAGCGGCGGCTGGACGGGCCTTGCCCGCGCCCGCCAGATCGGGCCGGAGCAGATCGTGGCCGAAGTGCTGGAATCGGGCCTGCGCGGCCGTGGCGGCGCTGGCTTTCCCACCGGCATCAAGTGGAAGACCGTGCTGGGCGCACCGGGTCCGCAAAAGTACATCGTGTGCAATGCCGACGAAGGCGACAGCGGCACCTTTGCCGATCGCATGGCGATGGAAGGCGATCCCTTTGCCCTGATCGAAGGCATGGCCATTGCCGGCGAGGCCGTGGGCGCGCGGCAGGGCTATATCTATGTCCGCAGCGAATACCCCGATGCCATCCGCAAGCTCAATGCCGCGCTGGCGCTGTGCCGCGACATCATCGCGCCGTTCGCCTGCGAAGTGCGCGTGGGCGCCGGGGCCTATGTCTGCGGCGAGGAAACCTCGCTCCTCAACAGCCTCGAAGGCAAGCGCGGTGAAGTGCGTGCCAAGCCGCCCCTGCCGGCGCTGGAAGGCTTCATGGGCCGCCCCACGGTGGTCAACAACGTCCTCAGCCTGGCTGCCGTGCCGCACATCCTGATGGAAGGCGGCGCTGCCGAATATGCCCGGCGCGGGCATGGCCGGTCCAAGGGCACCATGCCGGTTCAGCTGGCCGGTAACATCCGCCACGGCGGCCTGTTCGAAGTGCCGTTCGGCGTGACGCTGGGCTACCTCGTCAACGAGATCGGCGGCGGCACGGCTTCGGGCCGCCCGGTCAAGGCGGTGCAGGTGGGTGGCCCGCTGGGTGCCTATATCCACCCCGACCAGTTCGACATTCCCTTTGATTACGAAGCCTATGCCGCGGCCGACGCGCTGATCGGCCATGCCGGGATCACCGTGTTCGACGACACCGCCGACATGGGCGCGATGGCCCGCTTCGCGATGGAATTCTGCGCGGCGGAAAGCTGCGGCAAGTGCACGCCGTGCCGCATCGGCTCCACCCGCGGGGTCGAGCTGATCGACCGCATCCGCGATGGCGGCCGCCAGCGCGACGTGATCGAACTGGCCCCGCAGATGCACAACGCGAAGAAGACCGTGGCGCGCAGCACCGCAGAGGAAATCACCCTGCTGACCGACCTGTGCGAGACGATGAAGTTCGGCAGCCTGTGCGCCCTTGGCGGCTTCACCCCCTATCCGGTGATGAGCGCGCTGAAGCACTGGCCGCAGGACTTCGCCGCCGACGCAGCAGTGGCCGACGCGGAATGAGCGTGCTGGGCGTTGTCCTTGCAGGCGGGCAGAGCACCCGCTTCGGCAGCGACAAGGCCCTCGCCTCGCTGCACGGGCAGACCTTGCTCGAACGGGCCGTTGCCGCGCTGGCGCAATGGTGCGGCAAGGTGGTGATCGCCGGGCGGACGGACGGCCCGGCGCATTGCATTCCCGACTGGCCGCGCCCCGGCATGGGCCCGCTGGGCGGGATCGCCGCCGGGCTCGACCATGCCGAAACGAACGGTTTTGCGAGCATCCTGACCTGCGGGGTCGACAGCGCCCGCCTTCCGGACGACCTGCTGGACCAGCTTACACCGCCTTCGGCCTATCTTGCATCGCAGCCGGTTATAGGTCATTGGTCTTTGGACACCGCCAGTGCGGTCAGGGCGATCCTCCAGAGTGAAGGACGCCACTCGATGCTGGCCTTTGCGACACGCGTCAACGCACGCGCCGTAACGGCTGCATCCACCCCTGCAAATATCAACACACCGGCAGACCTGGAACAGCTCCAGGGAGCCGCGTCGGAGCAAAAGTGATGGGATACGAACGCCAGAAGGATTTCGGCACGCCTGAAAGCCGGTCGAGCGAAATGGTCAGCCTGACCATCGACGGGCGCGATGTTACCGTGCCCGCAGGCACTTCCGTGATGCGCGCCGCGGCCGAGATCGGCGGCGATATTCCCAAGCTGTGCGCCACCGACAACGTCAAGGCCTATGGCTCGTGCCGCCTGTGCCTGGTGGAGATCGAAGGCGCACGCGGCACGCCCGCCAGCTGCACCACGCCGGTTGCCCCCGGCATGAAGGTCAAGACCCAGACCGAACGCCTCGCCAAGCTGCGCAAGGGCGTGATGGAGCTGTACATCTCCGACCACCCGCTCGATTGCCTGACCTGCAGCGCCAACAACGATTGCGAACTGCAGGACCAGGCCGCCAATGTCGGCCTGCGCGACGTGCGCTATGGCTATTCGGGCGAGAACCACCTCGGCCTCGCTACCGATACCTCCAACCCCTATTTCGATTTCGATGCCTCCAAGTGCATCGTCTGCTCGCGCTGCGTGCGCGCCTGCGCCGAAGTGCAGGGCACCTTCGCCCTCACCATCGACGGCCGCGGCTTCGCCAGCATGGTCAGCGCCGGACAGACCGTGGACGATTTCCTGTCCAGCGAATGCGTCAGCTGCGGCGCCTGCGTGCAGGCCTGCCCCACCGCCACGCTGCAGGAAAAGAGCGTCAAGGAAATCGGCAAGCCCGAACGTGCCGTGGTCACCACCTGCGCCTATTGCGGCGTCGGCTGCTCGTTCCGGGCCGAGATGCGCGGCGAACAGCTGGTGCGCATGGTGCCGTGGAAGGACGGCAAGGCCAACCACGGCCATTCCTGCGTCAAGGGCCGCTTTGCCTGGGGCTATGCCAACCACGCCGACCGCATCACCAGGCCGATGATCCGCGAGAAGATCGACCAGCCGTGGCGCGAAGTCAGCTGGGACGAGGCGATCGGCTTTGCCGCAGCGAAGATCCAGAAGATCAAGGCCGAACATGGCCCCCGCGCGCTGGGCGGCATCACCTCCAGCCGCTGCACGAACGAGGAGACCTTCCTCGTCCAGAAGCTGATCCGCGCCGGGTTTGGCGCCAACAATGTCGATACCTGCGCCCGCGTGTGCCACTCGCCCACCGGCTACGGCCTGTCGCAGACCTTCGGTACCAGCGCCGGCACGCAGGACTTCGATTCGGTCGAAGATGCCGACGTGATCGTGGTGATCGGCGCCAACCCCACCGATGGCCACCCCGTGTTTGCCAGCCGCATGAAGAAGCGCCTGCGGCAGGGCGCCAAGCTGATCGTGGTCGACCCGCGCCGGATTGACCTCGTCAAGAGCCCGCATGTGGAAGCCGCGTACCACCTGCCGCTGCAGCCCGGCACCAATGTCGCCGTGCTGACCGCGATGGCGCACGTGATCGTGACCGAGGGCCTCGCCAACGAAGCCTTCATCCGCGAGCGGTGCGACTGGGACGAATACCAGGACTGGGCGCGCTTCGTGTCCGACGACAAGCACAGCCCCGAGTTCCTTGAAGCCGTGACCCGCGTTCCCGCCACCGAACTGCGCGAGGCGGCCCGCCTCTATGCCACCGGCGGCAACGGCGCGATCTACTATGGCCTCGGCGTGACCGAGCACAGCCAGGGATCGTCCACCGTGATGGCGATCGCCAACCTTGCCATGTGCACCGGCAACATCGGCCGCCGCGGCGTGGGCGTGAACCCGCTGCGCGGCCAGAACAACGTGCAGGGCGCCTGCGACATGGGCAGCTTCCCGCACGAGCTGTCGGGCTATCGCCACATCTCCAACGCCGATGCGCGCAAGCTGTTCGAGGACGACTGGGGCGTGACGCTGGATCCGGAACCCGGCCTGCGCATCCCCAACATGCTCGATGCCGCCGTCGATGGCAGCTTCAAGGCGATCTACATCCAGGGCGAGGACATCCTCCAGTCGGACCCCGATACCCACCACGTCGCCGCCGGCCTTGCCGCGATGGACTGCGTGATCGTGCACGACCTGTTCCTGAACGAGACCGCCAACTACGCCCACGTGTTCCTGCCGGGCTCCACCTTCCTCGAAAAGGACGGCACCTTCACCAATGCCGAACGCCGCATCCAGCCGGTGCAGAAGGTGATGGAGCCGGCCAACGGCTATGAGGACTGGCAGGTTACCCAGCTGCTCGCCAATGCCATCGGCTGCGGCTGGAACTACACCCACGCCAGCCAGATCCTGGCCGAGATCGCCCGCCTGACACCCACTTTCTCGGGCGTGAGCTGGGAGCGCGTCACCAGTGGCGAGCCGCTGCAGTGGCCGGTCAACGAGAAGGCGCCGCAGGGCAGCCCGATCATGCACGTCGATGGCTTCGTGCGCGGCAAGGGCAAGTTCGTGGTGACCGAATATGTCCCCACCGACGAGCGCACCGGCCCGCGCTTCCCGCTGCTTTTGACCACCGGCCGCATCCTCAGCCAGTACAACGTGGGCGCGCAGACCCGCCGCACCGCGAACAGCGTGTGGCACCAGGAAGACGTGCTGGAAATGCATCCGACCGATGCCGAGAACCGCGGCCTCAAGATCGGGGATTTCGCCAAGCTGGCCAGCCGTGCGGGCGAAACCACCCTGCGCGTGCTGGTGACCGACAAGGTCGCCCCGGGCGTGGTCTATACCACCTTCCACCACCCGGCGACGCAGGCCAACGTCGTCACCACCGACAATTCGGACTGGGCCACCAACTGCCCCGAATACAAGGTGACCGCGGTGCAGGTGACCCCCAGCAATGGCCCCACCGAGTGGCAGGAGGAATATGCGGACCTCACCGCCATGGCCCGCCGCATCCAGACCGGCGAAATGGAGCCTGCCGAGTAATGGACGACGCAAAGCTCATCCGCATGGCCAACCAGATCGCCACCAACCTTGCCGCCAAGGGCGAGGCGGTGGCGGTGGCCGAAACCGCGGAACACATCTGGAAATTCTGGGACCCGCGCATGAAGGCGGCGATCTTTGCCCAGGACCTTTCGCAGCTTTCGCCCATCGCCCGCGCGGCGATAGAGAAGCTTAAAGCAGGCGCAACGGCCGCCTGAGGCGGTATCCCGGCATGGCCGCTCCGGTGCAACACGGCAGGGACGGGACGACCAGCCCCGTCGTGCGCCAGTGGGTGCCCGAAGTGCCCGTGGCGCTGGAATTCAACGGCCTTGCCTATGCCGTGATGATGGCAACGCCGGCAGACCTTGCCGATTTCGCGCTCGGCTTTGCGCTGACCGAGGGGCTGGCGGCCAATGCCGCCGAAGTCTCCGACATCGACGTGGCCGAGGTGGACAAGGGCTGGATTGTCCGCGCCACCCTGACCGGCCTCGGGATCGAGAAACTGACCGACCGGGTGCGCACGCGGGTTGCGGAAAGCTCCTGCGGGCTGTGCGGGATCGAGAACCTGGAAGCCGTCGCCCGCCCCCTGCCGCAGGTTGCCGCGCACGCCGAACTGGACCCGCAAGCCATCTTCACCGCGCTTGCCGCCCTGCGCGACCACCAGCCGCTGACCCGCGCCACCGGCGCCGCCCACGCCGCCGCCTTCTGCCTGCCTGATGGCACCATCACCCATGTCCGCGAGGACGTCGGGCGGCACAATGCAATGGACAAGCTGGTCGGTGCCATGGCCGCCGTGGGCGCGGCATTTGCAGGCGGCTTCATCCTCTCCACCGCCCGCTGTTCCTACGAAATCGTCGAGAAGGCCGTGCGCGCCGGCGCCACCACCCTGGTCACCATTTCGCTGCCCACCTCCATGGCGGTGGACCGGGCGAAGGCAGCAGGCCTAAGCCTGTGGTGCCTGGCGCGCGATGACAGCGTGATCTGCGTCGCCTAGCGGCTCAACCGGAACACCGCGTGCTCGGCCCGCCAGTTGGCGTTGGCCCGGCCGATCTCCCGCCCGCCGGCGAAGAACCAGCAGCCTTCCACCGTCACGCCCTTTTCAGCGAGCAGGTCGCGGAAGTCCTCGATCGTCAGGTGGTGGATGTTCTCGGTCGCGTACCAGCTGACCGGCAGGTGGCGCGTCACCGGCATGCGGCCGTTCACCAGCAGGCTCATGCGCATCCGCCAATAGGCGAAATTGGGGAAGCTGACGAAGGCCGTGCGGCCGATGCGCAGCAGCTGGTCAAGCAGGTAATCGGGCCGCCGGGCGGTCTGCAGCGTCTGGCTGAGGATCGCGACATCATAGGCCGCGTCCGGATAATCGGCGAGGTCGCGGTCGGCATCGCCCTGCACCACGGAAAGGCCGCGGCTGACGCAGCGTTCGACCAGTTCGGGATCGATCTCCATGCCCCGCACGTCCACCGCCTTGGACTGCCGCAGCACGTCCATCAGCTCGCCATCGCCGCAGCCGATATCGATCACCCGCGTGCCTTCGGGCACGAGGCTGGCGATCCTGGCGAGGTCCGGGGAAAGCGACATCAGCCGATGAACCCCTTCACCACCCGGTCTAACGCCGGCACATCGAGCAGGAAGCTGTCATGCCCGAACGGCGCGCTGAGTTCCACGAAGCTGACGGGAGCTGCCACCGCGTTCAGCGCGTGGACCACATTGCGGCTTTCCGCCGTGGGATAGAGCCAGTCGGTATCGAAGCTGATCACGCAGAACCGCGTTGCGCGCGACGCGGCAAAGGCATCGGCCAGCCGCCCGCCGGCGTCTTCCGCCAGGTCGAAATAGTCCATCGCCCGGGTGATGTAGAGATAGGAGTTGGCATCGAAGCGGTTGGTGAAGGCGATCCCCTGGTACCTGAGGTAGCTTTCCACCTGGAAATCGGCATCGAAGCCGAAGCTCTTGGCGTCACGGTCCTGCAGGCGACGGCCGAACTTGTCGGTCAGGCCGGCTTCGGAAAGATAGGTGATGTGCGCCGCCATGCGCGCCACGGAAAGGCCCTTTTCCGGCCCCTTCCCGTCGGCATAGTAATCCCCGCCACGCCATTCCGGATCGGCCATGATCGCTTGCCGGCCGACTTCGTGGAAGGCGATGTTCTGGGCGCTGTGGCGCGCGGTGGTGGCAATGGCCAGCACCCGGGCCGCCCGGTCCGGCCAGTGGGCGGCAAGGCTGAGCGCCAGCATCCCGCCCATCGACCCGCCGATGACCGCGTGCAGCCGGCCGATCCCCAGCGCGTCGAGCAGCGCCACTTGCGCGCGCACCATGTCGCGAATGGTGATGACGGGAAAACGCATGCCATAGGGCTGCCCATCCGGGGCCGTGCTGGCAGGGCCGGTGGAACCCATGCACCCGCCGATGATGTTGGCGCAGATCACCTGGAAGCGGCTGGTATCGATCGGCAGGCCGGGGCCCACCATCCGGTCCCACCAGCCGGGCTTGCCGGTAACCGGGTTGGTCCCGGCCACGAACTGGTCCCCGGTCAGCGCGTGGAAGATCAGGATGGCGTTGCCCTTGTCTGCCGCCAGCTCGCCATAGGTCTCGTAAGCAAGGCGCACATCGGGCAGGGTCTTGCCGCTGTCGAGCGCGAGCGGCTCGGACAGGGCGATGGTCTGCAGGGTGGATGCCAGCACGCTTGCCATTGGGCTGGGGACTTGGGGCCCTTTGTGCGGGCTGTCAATTGCGCGCGCAACGGGTTAAGGGCGCTGCCGTGACTCAGGACGTGACCGAAATGCCCGCCGATACCGGACCGCAGGTGAAACCGTGGATCGCCGCGATCCATGCCTATGTGCCCGGAAAGTCGAAAGCGGCAGACGGCCGGCCGCTGATCAAGCTGTCGGCGAACGAGAACCCGCTCGGCACCAGCCCGGCAGCCATGGCGGCGCGGGCATCGGTCACCGATGCCGCCGCCTATCCCGATCCCGATTCCGTTGCCCTGCGCCATGCGCTGGGCAGGCTGCACGGGATCGATCCGGCGCGGATCGTGTGCGGTACCGGCTCTGACGAATTGCTCAACCTTGCCGCCCAGGCCTTTGCCGGCCCGGGCGACGAGGTCGCCTATGTGCGATACGGCTTCTCGGTCTATGACATTGCCGCCCGCCGCTGCGGGGCGACGCCGGTGGTGGCGCCGGACAGGGATTTCGGCACCGATGTCGATGCCCTGCTCGCCTGCGTGACCGAGCGTACCCGCGTGGTGTTCCTGGCCAACCCGAACAACCCCACCGGCACCTACCTGCCGCGCGCCGAACTGGCGCGGCTGCACGCCGGGCTGCCAGCCCGGGTGCTGCTGGTGGTCGATCGCGCCTATGCCGAATATGTCGACCCGCAGGACGATGACGGCGCGCTGGAACTGGCGGCCACTGCACCCAACGTGCTGGTGACCCACACCTTCTCCAAGATCTACGGCCTTGCCGGGGAGCGGATCGGCTGGGGCACCGGCGCGCCCGTGCTGGTCGATGCGCTGAACCGCATCCGCGGGCCCTTCAACGTCACCTCCACCGCCCATGCCGCTGCCATTGCCGCCGTGGGCGACCAGGATTTCGTGCGCGCCAGCCGCAAGCACAACCGCACCGAGCGAGAGCGGTTCGTCGCCGCGATCGAAGCGCTGGGCAACCACGGCCTGCGCTGCGTGCCGAGCGAGGCCAATTTCGTGCTGGTACTGTTCGAAGGCGCGCTGACGGCGGAAGCCGCGCTCGAAGCGATCGGCCAGGCCGGCTATGCCGTGCGCCACCTGCCCGGACAGGGCCTGCCGCAGGCGCTGCGCATCACCATCGGCACGGCCGGGCAGATGGACCGTATTGCGCAAGTGCTGCGCAGCATGGCACAGGCAGCCGGATGACCTTCAAGCGCATCGCGATCATCGGGCTGGGCCTGATCGGCGGCTCCATCGGCCTTGCCGTGCGCGAGGACCTGCCGGGGGCCACCACCACCGGCTATGATGCCGATCCCAAGGTCCGCGCCCGCGCCCGCGAACGCGGCCTTGCCGACCATATCGCGGACGAGCCGGGCGAGGCCGTGCGCGATGCGGACCTTGTGATCCTGTGCGTGCCGGTGGGGGCCATGGCCGAGGCCGCAGCCTCGATCGTGGCAGACCTGCCGCCGGCCTGCGTCGTCAGCGATGTCGGATCGTCCAAGCGCACCATCACCGATGTGCTGACCCATGCCCTGCCAGGGTTCGAGATCATCCCCGCGCACCCGGTGGCCGGCACCGAGCATTCCGGGCCGGATGCGGGCTTTTCCAGCCTGTTTCACCAGCGCTGGTGCATCGTCACCCCGCCGGCGGGTGCCAATGGCGAGAAAGTGGCCGCGCTGGTCGATTTCTGGGAATCGCTTGGCGCCATGGTCGAAACGATGGATGCCGACCACCATGACCGGGTGCTGGCCGTCACCAGCCACATCCCGCACCTCATCGCCTATACCATCGTCGGCACGGCGAGCGACCTGGAGCAGGTAACCCGCAGCGAGGTGATCAAGTATTCCGCCGGCGGTTTCCGCGATTTCACCCGCATCGCCGCCAGCGATCCCACCATGTGGCGCGACGTGTTCCTGAACAACAAGGACGCGGTGCTGGAGATGCTCGACACCTTCCTCACCGACCTTGCCCTGATGCGCGAGGCGATCCGCGCGGGCGACGGGCAGATGATGTTCGATACCTTCAGCCGCACCCGCGCCATCCGCCGGTCGATCGTGGCACTGGGGCAGGACGATCCGCGCCCCGATTTCGGCCGCGCCGACCACGAATAGGCCGGGCTTTCCGGGGAACCGGGGAGCGAAGGCCTATTCCGCCGCGACGGCTTCCTTCGCCGCAAAGTCCTTCGCCGCCAGGAACCGCTCGGCATCAAGCGCCGCCATGCAGCCGGTGCCGGCCGCCGTCACCGCCTGGCGATAGGTGTGGTCCATCACGTCGCCGCAGGCGAACACGCCGGGAATGGCGGTCTTGGGCGTGCCCGGCTCGACCACCAGGTAGCCGCCGCCGTCGATCTCCAGCTTGCCCCGGAACAGTTCGGTCGAGGGCGCGTGGCCGATGGCAACGAAAGCGCCGTCCACTTCCAGCGTGGTCTTCTCGCCGGTGACGGTATCGACCAGTTCGAGGTGGCCGAGCGTGCCGTTTTCGGCCGGCACGAAGCGTTCGACCGCCTTGTTCCACAGCACGCTGATCCGCTCGTTGGCGAACAGGCGATCCTGCAGGATCTTCTCGCTGCGCAGGGAATCGCGCCGGTGGATCAGGGTCACGTCGGGCGAATGGTTGGTGAGGTAGAGCGCTTCCTCCACCGCGGTATTGCCGCCGCCGATCACGGCCACCTTCTTGCCGCGATAGAAGAACCCGTCGCAGGTGGCGCAGGCGGACACACCCTTGCCGCCCAGTTCCTGCTCACCCGAAACGCCCAGCCACTTGGCCTGGGCACCGGTGGCGATCACCAGCACGTCGCCCACATAGGTATCGCCGCTGTCGCCCGTGGCAGTGAAGGGCGAGCCGTTGGCAAGGTCCACGTCGGTGATCGTGTCCCACATCATCCGGGTGCCGACATGCTCTGCCTGCTTCTGCATCTGCTCCATCAGCCAGGGGCCCTGGATCACGTCGGCAAAGCCGGGATAGTTCTCGACATCGGTGGTGATGGTCAGCTGCCCGCCCGGCTGGATGCCCTGCACCACGATCGGCTCCATCCCGGCACGCGCGCCATAGATGGCGGCGGACAGGCCGGCCGGGCCGGAACCGATGATCAGCATGCGGGTCTTGTGAACGGTCATGGAATCGCTCTTCTCGTCTCTTGCGCCTGGCCCCGGTTAGGCTGCGCTTGGCCCCAGTTCAACACCGGGGGTTGTGGACAGGTGCCCCGCACCCCTTCGCCGCGACCGCTCCCGAATGGATCGCGGCGCAGGAACAGGCTATGGCTGAACCCATGGCTCCCGGCGGCCCGGCAGGGAGGTGGACGGTGTGGAATGGGTGTGTTGTCCTTGGAATTGCCTGTAATTCCCGCCCGGCCAGATGGGAGAGAGAGGTTACATGGTGAAGTTGGCGAGAGTTGGAGCAAGGCTGATCGGAGCAGCGATCATGGCGAGTTCGATGACGGCATGCGCGCAAGAGCACAGGGTGGCAGGTCGCACGAGTGCCGACCTCTTTCCGAACGAGCAGGCACGCCAATTGGCCGACGCAGCATGTAACGGGGATGCCGAAGCGATCCGGCAGTTCGCCGGGCAGGACGACATTGTCAATTACCGCGGAGTTCAGGGGAGTTCGCCCTTGTTATGGGCGATTTCCTGCAACAGCCTTGTCGGGGTTGAAACGCTGCTTTCGATCAACGCCGATCCCAATCAGAGCGCCCTTAGATCAACGCCCCTGATGGCAGCGACAGTCCTCCATGACCCGGCAATTCTCACTCTTCTGCTTGATGCTGGCGCTGATCCCAACCGTTATCCGGAGGGGACAGAGGTAACTGCACTGCGGATTGCTTTGGACGTTGCAGTCGCTCGGGAGGATCGCCGCAACCTGCAGACATTACTCGAACGAGGCGCGGATGTGAACTTTCCCTCCGAAGGGGACCCGCTGGCCGAGATGGCTGTAAGCCTCAATCAATTCCCCGAGGCTGCGATGATGATCGAACATGGTTACGATGGCGATCTGGGCTATTTCAGGCAACGCGCTGAAGCAATGGCTCACAGCACAAGTGCAACGCAGCAGGGCATCCTTGAGGCACGTGCATTCCTTGAGTTCCTGGACGATTTCGAAAGCAGGCGCGCCGGAATTCCGGCAACCGGCACGTAAAACCCTGAATTGACGCGCCCTCAGCCGGTGGAGAGGGCGGCGAGGAAGCTGCGCACGCGGCGGGCGTTGACGCCGAGGTCGCCCACGCCCACGCGGCTGACCGAGCGCATGTCGATGCGCGAGCTGCCGCTGCCAACGGGCGTGATGCGGATCACCACGTCATCGTAGAAGCGGATGTAGGATACGCTGGCGGTTGCCTCCACATGGCCGCGCGCGGCATCGCTGGTGACCACCTCCCAGCCTTCCGCCTCGGCCTGCCGCACCACTGCGGCGGTGGCCTCGGACACCGGCATGGGCACGGTGACCGGGCCGATATCGCCATAGGCGGCGGCGTGGATCTGCTGCCAGTTCTCCACCGTGCCGACCCCCACGAGGTTGTCCTCGCGCAGGGAAAGCACCTCGAACTGCGGGGGGTTGGCAAGATCGGTGGTGACATCGTGGATCGGCGGCGCATCGCCCGCAGACATCGGCCGGGTGGCAATGAAGCCGACATAGGCAAGCGAGACAACCAGTGCGACCAGCGCCTTCGTGCGGGCGGGGTTGCCCGTCCGCCAGCCGACCAGCAGGGCCAGCAATGCCATGACCAGCGCGATCGCCGCCACCAGCCCGCCGCCAAGGAAGGCGGAGAAGCCGGCCATCTTGGGAACGACGTCGTATCGCGCCAGCGTCAGCCCGATGGCGGCGATGGCCACTGCGGCAACCATGGCGACAAGCGCCCACTTCGAAAGGCGCGGGGCCCTCCTGGGCGTTGTGCCCGCCTGTTCTTGCTGGATGTCCATAGGCGCCAAGTCAGCACCTATGACAGACAGAGTCAATTGCGCCCTTGGTCCGGTTTGCCTCCGGCGGCAGACCGGGCCATTGGAGCCATGGGCAAAGGGGCAGGCTTGTGACGCAGCGGATCATCCTGGCAGGCGGCGGCCACGCGCACCTGGCCGTGCTGGCCGACTGGGCGCGCGCGCCGGTGCCGGGGACCGAGCGCGTGCTGGTGACCGCTGCGCGCCATACCGCCTATTCGGGCATGCTGCCCGGGTGGATGGCGGGGATATACCGCACCGAAGAGCTGCTGATCGACCTTGCCCCGCTGGCCGAACAGGCAGGCGCGCGGCTGGTGCTGGACCGCGTGGCAGGACTGGATGCAGACAATCGCACGCTCAGGCTGGGAAGCGGCACGAACATGGCCTTCGACATCCTCTCGCTGGCAACCGGCGGCGAGGCGGACCTTGCGGACCTTGCCCCGCTGGGCAACCGGGTGCTGGCCCTGCGCCCGGTGGACCGGTTCATGGCAAGCTGGCCTGCGCTGCTATCGGGCATGGAGCGGCACCGCGAGAGCGCGCTGGCGGTGGTGGGCGCAGGTGCCGCCGGGGTCGAGATCGCGCTGGCTGCACGGGCGGCCTTGCCGGGGC
>CAZTED010000062.1:0-15784 GCA_964612175.1 uncultured Sphingomonadaceae bacterium | reverse complement strand
CCGACCTGCCGCTGGAATGGCGCGAAGGAACTTCGGCTACCGGCGCAGTCGCCACCCTGAAGGGCGCGAAGCCCGGTCCCGCTGTGCTGCTGCGCGGCGACATGGACGCACTGCCGATGCAGGAAAACACCGGCCTGCCCTTTGCCTCGACCATCCCGGGCCGGATGCACGCCTGCGGGCACGATACCCACACCGCCATGCTCGCCGGGGCCGCCCGCGTACTTGCCATGCGCCAGGCCGATATCGCGGGCGAGGTCCGCTTCATGTTCCAGCCGGGCGAGGAAGGGTTCCACGGCGCCCGCTACATGATCGAGGACGGGCTGCTGGATCCCCTGCCGGACGCCGCCTTTGCGCTCCACATCATGCCCAATTCGCCGCATGGGGTGATCGCCGGCAAGGACGGTGCCATGCTTGCTGCCGCCGACCAGTTCGACATCACCATCACCGGGCGTGGCGGCCATGCCAGCCTGCCGCATGACACGGCCGACCCGGTACCGGCTGCCGCTGCCATCGTCATTGCGATCCAGTCCATGGTCACCCGCCGCTTCGCCGCGGCCGAAGCCACGGTCGTCACCGTGTCGATGATCGAGGCCGGCACCGCGCACAACATCATCCCCGACCACGCCCACATGCGCGGCACCATCCGCACCCTTTCGGCCGAGCGGCGCCTTGCCGTGCGCGCGGCGCTGACCGAGGTGGCCGAGCTGACCGCGCGGGCCCACGGCTGCGAGGCTTCGGTGACGATCACCGAGGGCTTCCCCGTCACGCTCAACGATCCACGCGCGGTGTCGCTGGCAGAGGCTGTGGCAACCGACATGGGCGGCGAGCCGGGCTGGCAGCGCCTGTCGCACTCGCTGATGGGGGCGGAGGACTTCTCCTATGTGCTGGAGAAAGTGCCGGGCGCCATGCTGTTCCTGGGCGTGGCGCAGGACGGATCGGACTGGAAGAGCTGCTGCGGCATCCATTCCAGCCGCATGATGGTGGACGAAGCCGCCATGCCCAAGGGCAGCGCCTTCCTTGCCGCCTGCGCCCTGCGCTTCCTGGAACGCGGCTGGGCCTGACGCGGTCCCGGTCGGTCGCCGGGCTGAGAGCCGCAGGTCAGTTCGTCCCGTCCGGCTCCTGTGCCGCCACTGCGGCTGACCGCGCGAACAGCAGGGCAACCGCAGCCGCGCCCGCGATAAGGGCCGCATAGGTGAGCAGGGTCGCTGCAAGTCCGCCCGTCATGCCGGTGACAGCCGTTGCAACCAGCGGTGCGAGAAACTGGCCGAGGAAGAATGCCCCGGTCCATAGCCCCATGCCCTGGGCGCGCATCTGCGGGGGAAGCGAGGCCATGGTCCAGGTCAGCATGTTGGGCAGCATCATCCCGCTGCCGATGCAGGCCAGGACAGCGAAGCCGGCCACGGCGGGAATTGCCGAGGAAAGACCGGCGCCGGCATAGCCGCAAGCGCCGACCACCAGACCAATGGCAAGGAAGCGCGGGCCTGCAGGACTTTTCGACTTGTGGAAGATGAACGTGCCCAGCCCGATGGCGAGATTGCACACCGCGCCGATCAGCCCGATGACACCCGGCGAGACATCTCCGGACATCTGCAGGATCGGGCCAAGCTGCACGATGACGGTATAGAACACGATGGCGACAAAGAGCGTGGTCAGCGCCAGCGGCACGACCGCACCATAGGGAAAGCTCGTGTCTGCGTCGGAAGCCTTTGTTACCGAGGGTTCGAACAGGATGATCGCCGCCGCCAGCGCAGCAGGAACGGCGAGCAGGTACAGCAGGAACGGGCCGCGCGAGCCGAAAGCCTCTGCCATGCCGCCCCCGGCGGCAATCAGCACGACAGCGGCAAGAGAAGCCACCCCAACCTGCAAGGCAATCCACTTTTCGCGACGTGCCCCTTCGAAATAGTCGCCAATGAGTGCGGTCGCCACTGTCATGATCATGGCCTCGACGATCCCGAGGGCAACCCGGGCGCCGAGAATCGGGAACAGGTCGGTGAGGAACCAGGGGATGACGCCGAAGGCGGCATAGAGCAGCAGCGATGCAACGAGCAGTTTCTTGCGCCCCATCCGGTCGGACAGCCAGCCCGCCAGCGGAGAGAACAGCGCAACGCACAGGGCCGGAATGGTCAGCGCCATGGGCACCAGGAACTCGCTCCCGCCCACATCGGCAAACTCGCGCATGAGCAGCGGCAGCACCGGGACCAGCGATATGATCGCCATGATCGGCATCACCGACGCGATCAGGATGATCACGCCATGGCGGGTTCCGGCAACATTGCCGGATTGGACAGGCATGGAAGTGCTCACTGCTCTATCTCCTTGAACCTGCATCCGTTGTTGCCGGCTGGCAGGACCCGGCGCGACTGGCCCGCGCCCCTGGTCATGGACCAGCCGCGCACGGGCTCAGATCTCCGCCGGCTGGAACAGGCATGGATCGGGCGCCGGGTGCGGCATTGTCTGCGGTCCGCCCTGGCCGATGCCCCACTGGTCCATGACCAGGGGCGCGGGCTCGTGCACCATGGGCTGGTGGGTCTCGAAATCGACCTCCTCCAGTTCCGCCGTGTATTCGACAGCGAAGCCCGCAGGTGTGCAGAAATAGCTGAAGGTGTTGTTTCCGGCGGTGTGGCGTCCGGGGCCCCAGCGCATGTCCGTGCCGCGCTTCTTCAGGCGTCCGGCCCCACGCATCATGTCGTCCACGGTCAGCATATCATAGGCAACATGGTTCAGGCATGGCGGTCCTGGCAGGATGGCCAGCCGGTGGTGCGCTTCATTGCACCGCAGGAAGCACATGAAGTCGCCCAGCCAGTCCGAGACCCTGAAACCCAGCACATCGGTAAAGAATCGCACGGCCGCCTGGTGATCGGGCGAATGCAGCACGATATGGCTGATCTTGACCGGCATGCCTTCCCATCGTTCCATCGCGCGCTTGTCGAGCTTTTCAACGCCTGCGGAGATTTCGAACGGCAGGCCATCGGGAGAAAAGAAGCGGACGCCGTAACCGCCGCCCGGCGCGTCAAGGTCGCGCGGCGCGTGGATGATCCGGCAGCCGGCCGCGACAACCTTGGCGTGCAGGTCATCGACGTCCGCACGGCTGTCGGCGGCAAACGCGATGACCTCTATGCAGTTGGTGGCAGCCTTGTGCAGGCGGACAACGTGGTGCTCGTCCGCGCCATGGGTCTTGAACCAGGCCGTGTCCGGACCTGATTGCACCTCAACGAGGCCCCAGTCTTCGGAGTAGAACTTGCGCTCGGTATCGAAGTCTTTGACACCGTATCCCACGTAACGGATTTCGCAAACGCGGCTCATCAAGGGTCTCCCGGGTAGTTCAGATTGGCTGGGCGGTGAGGGCGAACATTTCCGCCGTCGCACTTGCGTTGTCGACGGACGGCCCCTTGCCAAGCTGTCCGTGACAGATGGCGAGCGACTTCTCGACGATGTAGCGGCACCGCTCGAAGCGGCGATCACGATAGGCGGTGAAAGCCTGTTCCGGCGTATCGTGCCTGCCCAGCTCCTCGGCCAGGACGATACTGTCCTCTATCGCCATGCCGGCGCCCTGGCCCAGGTGCGGGGTCGTGGCGTGCACGGCATCACCCAGCAACACGACCCGGCCGCTGTGCCATGCGCCATACAGCATCAGGCCCTCCAGGGGACGATAGACGACGCCCTCGTTATCGGTGATCTGTGCGGCCATTTCCCGGATCTGCGGCGCGACATTGTGCAGCTTGTCGCGCATGGACCGGGCGAGGGCCTCCTTCGGGTAATGTGGCTTGTCCGGTTCGGGGGTGGTGACATACATGTACATCAGGTCCCGGCTGATCGGCACAAGGCCGACACCGGTGGGTCCGTTATAGACGTGCAAGGCGTCCAGACCCGAAGGGCGCGGAAAGTTGTATCGCCACACCGCCTGGCCGGTGAACTCCGGCTTCGGCGCATCAGGCATCAGCTGCTGTCGGGTTTCGGAGTATACGCCGTCAGCACCCACGACGATGTCGAAGCTTTCGCTGCTGCCATCGGAAAACGTGGCAAGGACAGCCTTGCCCGTGTCCGCCAGCGCGGTGGCCACCAGGCCCAGCCGGACCTCGGCCCCGGCGGCAATCGTGCGCTCACCAAGGATCTTGTGCAGTGCCGGCCGCCCGATGCCGACATTGGCCGGAAGCCCTTCCGACAGCCGCGGCGTGGGGACCTCAGCCACTTTGGTGCCATCCGGCGCATGGATGACCACCTTGTCGAAAGTCACCCCGGCAGAAAGATAGTCATCGAGCAGGCCAAGCTGGTCCATCGCCCGGATCACGTTCGCCTGCTGGATTATGCCTACACCATAGACCGACCAGTCCTTGTCCCGCTCGATCACCGTCACGTGGTGACCGGCCTTGCGCATGGCGATCGCGGCGGTCAGCCCGCCGATGCCTCCGCCGATGATCAGGACCCGGAGATCTCGCATGGCTCAGAACGCGTCCAGGTCGTTGGCAATCACGACCGGGCCATCGTAGGCCTCGGCAATCTGCCGCAGATATTCGAAATGCGCCGGATCGTTGCGTTCGCGACCGATAAAGTGCGTCACGACAACCCCGCCAACGCCCGCGCGTGCGGCCAGCCGCCCCACGTCCACCGGCAACAGGTGATGCGCGCTAAGGTGCTGCTCCATCGCCTGGCGCGCCGGTTCCGGCATGTTCGGATTGTTGCGGCGGACATTGGCGATGGTATCGGAAACGTCCATCATTTCAGCGACGAGGAGGTCGGCACCGCGCGCCAGATCCTCGACTGCAGCGCTGGGCCCGGTGTCGCCGGTGTAGACGATCGAGCGGCCGGGGAGATCGAAACGGAACGAAAGAGATTCGAACCGGTCCGCCAGGTCGCTGTCCCCGGCAAAGCTGTAATGGGTGTTGTTGCGCGCTGAAACCGTCATCCCGGCATATTCGAAACGGGCATTTTCGCGCAGCTCGATCACCTCGGTAAGAGTAGTCACATCGGTCGGCGCAGAACCGGCAACCCCATAGCCGGCAGTGGCACCCGGCACCATCGATGCGAGCAGGCCAGCCACCATCTCGGCAGTGCCCGGCGGGCCGTAGATCCTGAGCCGGGGCGGTGCGTTGGTCTGTGCCCTCAAGCCAAGGATCGCAGCAAGGCCGCCGGTGTGATCCCAGTGCAGGTGACTGATGAAGACGGCGTTGATGCGCGCGGTGGGAACACCCAGAGCTGCCAGCCGGGCACTCGTGCCGTCGCCCACGTCGATCAGGATATTGGCATCGCCGGCCACCAGCAGGTTCGCCGGCTGCGAGCGCACCGGGCTGGCCAGCGGCCCGGCCCGGGTGCCCAAGGTGATCCATCGGCCCTTTTCCAGTGCCTCCACCTCTTCAGTGGCAGGCGCCTGATGGTGCTCCGCGTGAAGAGGGGAACTGGCCAGCGCGAGCGCGCTGGCCAGAGGGAGAGACAGGAAACGCATTTTCATATCCCATCGCATGAATGGTTGGCTGGCCATCTGGTGAAGTCCGCCACCGGTCAGCCAGCCACTCTGCCAGGATCAGTATTCGAACCCGAACGACACGCCAACCAGGCGTGTGGTCTGGCCGGAAACCGGCCGGGCGCGCACACCGCCATCATCTCCGCCGGCAAACGTAGTCACCAGGTAAGACGACGGCTCGCGGTTCTTGGTGAGGTTCCTGACGAAAACCGATGCCGTCCAGCCGGCATTGTCATCGCGGATGCCAAGTCGCAGGTTGATCGTCTCGTCAGACGGGTAGACGAAACGTGCCGTATCGCGGTTGGACAGGCGAATGTTGCTCTTGAAGACAATGTTAGGGCTGAAGAAGGCTTCAAGGTCACCGCCAACGGGCTGGGCATATTCGGCCGAGAGGACGAACTTGTGCTTGGGCGAGCTCAGCAACTGCTCGCCGGCCAGGTTGGTGCCATCGTCACCCAGGAAGGGCGTGGGGTAGGTAGCATTGTTGAACTGGTAGCCCGCGTTCACCGACAGATTGTCGGTCAGGTCACCAAATGCCGAAAGCTCAAACCCGTAGGATTTGACATCACCAATATTACGCACCTGGGAAACCAGCTCGCCGGACGTCGTTGTAATGCTCGATTGGCCCTGGAAATTGTTGATTGTCATGTGGAACACGTTGGCAGCCAACTGAAGTCCGCCAATGTCGGCCTTGGCACCAATTTCAAATGCCGAGTTTTCTTCAGCCGCGAGCGGGATGAACGTACCGGTCGGATCGCCCGGGAAACCGAGTGCAGACGGCTTGTAGCCGCGCGAATAGGAGGCATAGAGGTTGGTATCCGGCGTCGGCTGGAAACTCAGCCCGATGCGCCCGGACAGGTTGGTTTCGGCGATACTTTCGAAAGCGGTTGGCTCCAGCGTGTTGCGACCCAACCCGCTGTCGTTCTGGTAATCGGTGTAGCGCAGGCCGCCGAACAGCTCCAACTGGTCGCTCAACGCCACGGTTGCATCGGCAAACAGCGCGATCGTCTGATTGTCGGCAACTTCAGGAACGAAGGTAGGCTGCTGACTGCAGGGGCCGTTTGGCTGGCAAACGCTGAAGCCCGTGCGGCGTCCGCTCGCCGTCTGGCCGAATACCGGAACTCCATTGGCATTGAGCAGGATTGAAAGATCCAACGGCACCCGCCGGTAGCTGAAATCGTTGAAGAAGCCACCAGCAATGATGTCGAAACCATTGCCCTCATAGCCGAACCGGAGCTCCTGGCTGATCTGGGAAAAGTTGTTCTGCAGGTTCTCATCGCGGGCGGCATTGCCGATGGCCCGACCGCCGAAGTTCCGACTGAACACATCGATGGTGAGATCACGATATGACGTGACCGAAGTCAGCGACAGGTTGTCCGTCAGCTCCGCCTGGATAATGCCGGTGAAGCTGAGGGCAGTGCTGTTCTCCTTGGATTGCACGTCTTCGCAGAAGTAACGTGCCCGCGGGGTCATGAGGTCCGTGGTCAGGCCGCAGGCAGCAAAATTGTTGCGCGAGAACTGACCCACGGTGCCGCCGGGACCGCCGAAGGGCCTCGTGCTTGTCGCAGGCGCCGTCACGCCGAAGAAATTCACGCCATCTTCGTCGGTCTGGCCATAGTCGCCGATCAGGTGGATCGTGATCGTATCGGTCGGCTCGACCAGCAGGCGGCCGCGAACCGCGAATTCGCGAGCCCGGTCGTCCAGATCGAGGAAGGTGTTGGTGCGCAGACCCTCGATATGCTTGTAAAATCCGGCAACGCGCAGGGCGGCATTCGGGCTGATCGGGATGTTCATCCCGGCCCGTGCGATGATTTCGGTGTTTTCCGATCCGGCAGTGCCATCATCGGCAAAGTCGACACCGAAGTTCACCCCGAAAGCGTCGGTGGTGGGGGCTCGGGTGGAGATGCTGAGCACACCTGCCGAAGCGCCCTGGCCGAACAGCGTGCCCTGCGGGCCACGCAGGACTTCGACCTGGGCCAGATCATGCAGGATCGGGAACGTCACGTTGCCCGAGGCGGCCTGGTCGACCACCAGTGCAACCGAGGGCGAAACGCTGGGATTGAAAGCCTGGGTGCGAATGCCGCGCAGGCCGGCACCGCCGTTGACATTGCCGCCGAAGCTGGAGCTGACTTCGAGCGCCGGCGTGATGCGCTGCAGGTCGACCAGCGTGTAGACCTGGTCCCGCTCAAGCTGATCCGCCGTGGCAACCGATACCGCCACCGGCACTTCGGTAAGCGCTTCATCGCGCAGACGTGCGGTAACCACGATCATGTCGTCCTGCGTATCACCGCCGGCAACTGCGTCCTGAGGGGCTTCCTGGGCAAAGGCCGTCTGGCCTGAAACGACAAGGGCGAGCGCAGAGCTCGCGAGCAAGAACTTCGACATGAGTTATCCTCCCCTGAGGCCATTCTGACATGGCCCGCTGATTTCGCCCCTTCGCAGGGAGGCTTCAATCAGTCGAATTTTTTGTTTCTCTACATACCCACCACTGGTATCGATAGGTTGTGCGGCTGGACAATTTCGATCTCAACCTGCTGGTGGCTTTCGACGTCCTGCTCGAAGAGCGCAGCGTCACCCGCGCTGCCGAACGGCTGCACATTACCCAATCGGCGATGAGCGCGGCGCTCAAACGGTTGCGGGAAAGCTTCCAGGACGAATTGCTCGTCCTGCACGGCAAGAGGATGATCCCCACCCAGCACGCCCTGTCGCTTGCTCCGCAGGTCGAAGAGGCGCTGGCGCGGCTGAAGGGGCTGATCGCCAGCAGCACGCGCTTTGATCCCGCCACGTCGAACCGGCAATTCAACATCAATGCCTCGGACTACATCACCACTGTCCTTTTGCGGCCCCTGATCGAGACGCTGCATATCGAAGCGCCAGGTATCCGGCTCAACCTTTCCATGCCCGGCGCGAGCAGTGGCGCTAGGCTGGAATCCGGTGTGGTCGACCTGATCCTGACACCCGAAAGGTTCATCACGAGTGACCAGCCATGCGAACTGCTTTTCGAGGAACGGCACGTCGTGGTCGGCTGGCGGGAAAGCCCGATTATGCTGGAACCGATGACCCGCGAGGCCTTCCTGGGCGCCGGCCATGTCTCGGTGCGCATTTCCGACGAGGAAACCTTCATCGAGACGATCCTGTTGAAGCAGATGCCTGGACGCCGGATCGAGGTCTCGGCACAATCCTTTATCCAGATCCCCTGGCTGGTTCGCGGAACGAACAGGCTGTCGGTCATGCACGAAAGACTGGCCAAGGTGAGCGCCCCGATGTTCGACCTGGTGATCGCCGAACCGCCAATCACCCTGCCGACAATGCGCGAGGTGATGCAGAGCCATGCCGCGCGCTCTACCGATCAAGGTCTATTGTGGCTGCGGCAGCGGATCAGGCAATTCGCGGATCTCTGCTGAAAGCGTCACTGGTTGCCCGAAGCAGGTGCAGCAGGCGGGCAATCGCCAGCCGGGACTGTCGGTTGCCATCGGCGCTCAGTCCGGGCGTATGATGGTGGACGAAGCCGCCATGCCCAAGGGCAGCGCCTTCCTTGCCGCCTGCGCCCTGCGCTTCCTGGAACGCGGCTGGGCCTGACGCGGTCCCAAAGCCGGTAGTGCGCAAAAGCCAGTGACGAGGCAGGGCCAAGCCATGCCCGACAAGCGCTATACCAAGGCCACGCTGCCCCGGAAGACCTGCCAGGCCTGCGGTCGTCCGTTCGAGTGGCGCAAGAAATGGGCGCGCGACTGGGATCGGGTGAAGACCTGCTCCGAACGGTGCAAGGGGGAACTGAGACGGAGACTGCGGGGCGGAGGGTGAGCAGTGCCGGTCCGGGCAAAGCCGCACTCTCCATCCATGCTCGCGAACGCAGAAAAACGTCATTTTCCGCTATCGGAGGCAAAATCAGCATTTGTATCGCATGGGGAATATCGCCATGATCCCCCCATGATGATAACCAATGCAACCAGATTCCTTCGCGGCGCCCTTGCCACTCTCTGCTGTTCCCTGCTGCTGGCATGCGGCGGCCCGAGCGAAGCCGACAAGGCGGTGGAAGAGGGCATCCTGCTGATCGGCAATGGCTCGGAACCCAAGGGGCTCGATCCGCACCTCGTGACAGGCGTGCCGGAATCGCAGCTGCTTCGTGCGCTGATGGAAGGCCTGGTCACGCCGCATCCGACCGATGATCTTGCCCCGGCCCCCGGCGTTGCCGAAACCTGGGAAAGCAACGCGGACTTCACTGTCTGGACCTTCAACCTGCGCGACACGAAGTGGACCAATGGCGACCCCGTGACGGCGGGTGACTTCGTCTATTCCTGGCAGCGCATCCTCAGCCCCGCACTGGGTGCCGAATATGCCGAGATGCTCTATGTCATCAGGAACGCCGATGACTTCCACCAGGGCCGCATCACGGATTTCGGGCAAGTCGGCGTGCGGGCGATCGATGACCGCACCCTGGAAGTGACGCTGGAGGGCCCGACCCCGCATTTCCTTGGCATGCTGATGCATAGCAGCTTCCTGCCGGTAAACCCGCGGGCCGTGGAGGAAAACGGCGGCATGACGGACCGCCAGAGCGGTTGGTCAACGCTCGAGAACTACGTCAGCAACGGGCCTTTCCAGCTGAAGGAATGGGTCACCAACCAGGTCATCGAAGTCGAACGCAACCCCAATTACTGGGATGCGGCGACAGTGCAGCTGAACGGCATCCGGTTCTACCCGATCGACAATGTGGGCACCGAGGAAGCCATGTTCCGCGACGGGCGGCTGCACCTGACCAACACCGTTTCGCCCGACAAGATCCCCAGCTTCCGGGAGGAAATGCCCGACCAGCTGCGGATCGAGCCCTACCTCGGCTCCTACTTCTACCGCATCAACACCACCAGGCCGCCGTTCGACGACGTGCGGGTGCGCCGCGCCCTGGCGCTGGCGATCGACAAGCAGCTGCTGGTCGATCGCGTGACACAGGGCGGGCAGGCCCCTGCCACCGGGTTCGTGCCTTCCGGGATCGCCGGATATACCGAGTCCGGCGCGGTCCAGTTCGATCCCGAGGAAGCCAAGCGCCTGCTGGCAGAGGCCGGCTATCCTGGTGGCCGCGGTTTCCCGACGGCAGAAATCCTGATCAACACTTCCGAATCGCATCGCAAGATCGCCCAGGCCCTGCAGGCAATGTGGCAGGAAACGCTGGGCATCGACGTCGGGATCTACAACCAGGAATGGAAGGTCTATCTCGATAGCCAGTCCAAGCTGGACTACGACATCTCGCGCGCCGGCTGGATCGGCGACTATGTCCACCCGACCTCGTTCCTCGATATCTTCACGTCCGGCAACGGCAACAACGACACCGGCTGGAGCAATGCCCAATATGACGCGCTGATCGGCCGCGCCCGTGTGGCGCAGGCCGAGGAAGAGCGGATGCAGATCCTGCAGCAGGCGGAATCGATCCTGCTCGACGAGATGCCGATTGTCCCGATCTACTGGTACACGCGGGTCTATCTCAAGGATCCCAGGGTGCAGGGATGGGAGCCGAAGCTGCTCGATAACCATCCCTACAAGCACGTTTCGCTGCGCGCCGGCTGATCGCGGAATGTCCCAGGACCGGATGGCGGCCACATGCTGAAATTCATTGCAATGCGATTGCTGCAGGGCATGCTCGTCCTGCTGGCGATCTATGCGGCCACGTTCTTCCTGGTGGCGATGACGCCGGGCAGCCCGTTCAGTTCGGAGCGCGCCATCCGCCCCGAGATCCTTGCCCAGATCGAGGCGTTCTACGGCTATGACAAGCCGGCGCTCGAACGGTTCTGGGTCGCTCTGGTCAATATGCTGCAGGGCGAATTCGGGCCGAGCGCAGTCTATGCCAACCGTTCGGTGACCGACATCATCGGCGAGGCCTTCCCGGTATCACTGCACCTGGGCGGCATGGCGCTGGTCATCGCCCTTGCCCTGGGCATCCCGGCAGGCATTGTCGCCGCCGTCAGGCGCAACACCTGGCTCGATTACGTGCCCATGTCGCTGGCCATGGCCGGCATCTGCCTGCCCAGCTTCGTCATGGGGCCGCTGCTGGCCCTCGTCTTCGGGATCACCCTGCGGTGGCTGCCGGTGGCAGGCTGGTTCGGACCGGATTACTGGATCCTGCCCGCGGCCACGCTGGGGCTTGTCTATGCCGCCTATTTCGCCCGGCTGACCCGGGGCGGCATGCTCGAGATGATGAACCAGGACTGGGTGCGCACGGCGCGGGCCAAGGGCGTGCCCGAACGCAGGATCATCTTCCGGCACTGCCTGAAAGGCGGGCTCATCCCCGCAATCACCTTCCTTGGTCCGGCCCTGGCTGGCATCATTTCCGGCTCCTTCGTGGTAGAGACGATCTTCCAGGTGCCCGGACTCGGCCAGTGGTTCGTGCGCGGCGCGCTCAACCGCGATGACTTCCTGATCCTCGGGCTCACCCTGCTGTTCGCCGCGCTGATCGTGGTGATGAACCTGCTGGTGGATATTGCCCAGGTGGCCCTCAACCCCAGGCTGAAACATGGCTGACCTCGCATCGAGCCTGCCGATATCTGCAGCGCCCATCGCACCGGAACAGCTGGAACAGGGTTCCTCCTTGTGGAGCGATGCCTGGGCCCGGCTGCGCAAGAACAGGCTCGCGCTGGGCAGCCTCTTCGTGTTCATCCTGATCTGCCTGTTCTGTGTGGTGGGCCCCTGGCTTTCGCCCTACGACAGCCAGGCACAGGACCTGTTCGGAGGCGCCGAGGCGCCTTCGGCCGATCACTGGTTCGGCACCGACACGCTGGGCCGCGACCTGATGGTGCGGGTCATGGAGGGCGGGCGCATCTCGCTGCTCGTGGGCCTGGTGGCGACCAGCGTCTCGCTGCTGATCGGCGTGGTCTACGGGGCGACCGCCGGCTACATCGGCGGCAAGGTCGATGCGGCGATGATGCGCTTTGTGGACCTGCTCTATGCCCTGCCGTTCACGATCTTCGTGATCCTACTGATGGTGGCCTTCGGGCGGTCGCTGTGGCTGATGTTCATCGCCATCGGCTGCGTCGAATGGCTGACGATGGCGCGCATCGTGCGCGCCGGGGTGATCGACCTGAAGAAGCAGGAATTCGTCGAGGCGGCCGTCTCGCTGGGCCTTACCAACCGTCGCATCATCATGCGCCACCTGATCCCCAACGTGCTCGGCCCGGTGATCGTGATCGCCACGCTCACCGTGCCGGCCGTGATGCTGCTGGAGGCTTTCCTCAGCTTCCTGGGCCTGGGCGTGCAGCCCCCCGATGCCAGTTGGGGGGTGCTGATCAACGAAGGGCAGCAGAACATGGAGATCTTTTCCTGGCTGCTGATCTTCCCCGCCTTCTTCTTCGCGCTCACCCTGTTCTGCCTCAACTTTCTTGGCGACGGGCTGCGCGATGCCCTCGATCCCAAGAGCGCGGGAGACTGACCGGACATGGCCCTGCTCGAAGTTTCCGGCCTGACCACCCACTTCCACACCCGCAGCGGCGTGGTCCGCGCGGTCGATGGCGTGTCCTTTACGGTCGATCGTGGCGAAACGCTGGGCATTGTCGGCGAATCCGGATCGGGCAAGTCGGTGACCTGCTATTCGCTGTTGCGCCTGATCCCCGAGCCGCCGGGCCGCATCGAGGGCGGCACGGCGATGTTCGACGGGCAGGACCTGCTGCAGATGACGCAGGCCCAGCTGCGCCAGGTACGCGGCAAGCGCATCAGCATGATCTTTCAGGATCCGATGACATCGCTCAATCCCTACCTGCGCATCTCGACCCAGCTGGTCGAGGCGCTGCAGGTCCACAGCGACATCGATGATCGCAGCGCGCTCAACAAGGCAATTGCCGCGCTGGAGGAAGTCGGCATCCCCGAGGCATCACGCCGCGTTCGCAGCTACCCGCACGAGTTTTCCGGCGGGATGCGCCAGCGGGTCATGATCGCCATGGCGCTGATCACCGATCCCGACCTGCTGATCGCCGACGAGCCGACCACCGCGCTCGACGTCACGGTGCAGGCGCAGATCCTGGAAATCATCCGCGAGCGGCAGGAAAAGCTCGGTACCGCCGTCATCCTCGTCACGCATGACCTGGGTGTGGTCGCCGGCACCTGCGACAAGGTCAACGTCATGTACGCCGGCCGGATCATGGAAAGCGGCACGGCGGAACAGGTGTTCTACGAGGCGCGCCACCCCTATACCCGGGCGCTGCAGAAGACGATCCCGTCGCTGCAGAAGAAGGGCCAGAAGCTGTTCACCATCCCCGGGTTGCCGCCGGACCTGGCCAGGCCGATCAACGGCTGCGCCTTCTATCCGCGCTGCCCCTATCCCAAGCTGACCGGGCAGGAAGCTGACATGCCGGTGCTGCGCGATCTGGGGAATGGCCACTGCCATGCCGATTGCCGCTCCTGCGACAGCAGCGCGCCGATCGAAAGCGTGCTCCCCGAAGATCTGGCAACCGATGACCTGGTGCCGGCAGGAGGCCCTGCGGCATGAGCACGTCCATCGGTGATCCCGCCACGGATTTCCTCGTGCTGTCGGACGTGCGCACCCATTTCGACATGGGGCGAACGTTCTGGAGCCGCACCAGCAAGGGTGTGGTGAAGGCGGTCGATGGCGTATCGCTGGTCATCCGCAAGGGCGAAGTCCTTGGCCTGGTCGGCGAATCAGGCTGCGGCAAGTCCACCCTCAGCCGCACGATCATGCAGCTGATCCGCCCGACCTCCGGCCAGATCTGGCTGGAGGGCGAGGAACTGAGCGCGATTTCGGACAAGGACATCCGGCAGACGCGCAAGAATTTCCAGATGATCTTCCAGGATCCCTACGCCTCGCTCAATCCGCGCATGACGGTGATGGATACCCTGGCCGAGGCGATCCGGACGCGGCATCCGGACCTGCGCGGCGACGAGATGCGCAGCCGCGTTGCCGACCTGCTGCGCACGGTCGGGCTGAACCCGGCCCAGATGAAGCGCTATCCGCACGAGTTTTCGGGCGGCCAGCGCCAGCGCATCGCCATCGCCCGCGCCCTGGCGCCGGAACCCAGGCTGATCATCGCCGACGAGCCGGTTTCCGCCCTCGACGTGTCGATCCAGTCGCAGATCCTCAACCTGCTGAAGCGCCTGGTCCGCGAGATGGGCCTCACCATGATCTTCATCTCGCACGACCTGTCGGTGGTCCGTTATGTCGCGGATCGCATCGCGGTGATGTATCTTGGCCATATCGTCGAACTGGGCAGCGCAGAGGCGGTGGTCGACAGGCCGCTGCACATCTACACCAAGGCCCTGATGAGCGCGATTCCCCTCCCCGATCCCCGGCTGGAGAGGGAGCGGGCGCGCATCATCCTGCCCGGCGACCTGCCATCACCGCTCAACCCCCCGAAAGGCTGCGTGTTCGAACCGCGCAGTCCCGTGCCCCATGACGAGCGGATGAAGACCAGCGCCCCCGCATTCGAGGAAGTGCTGCCCGATCACTGGGCGGCCAATTGCCCGTTCTGCGTGGCGAAACAGGCGTAAGGCACCGGGCCCGGGTGAGCGGGCCAGCAGCACACTGAAGCGCAAGCCCTGGTTTGGCGAGAGCGACGGTCTTGGTGATGAACCGCAGGCCAGGGGCAGGCGAGAGGGATCCCCTTCAGAACACGCCCAGCGCAAGGCCGCTCGCCATTGCCATCCCCAGTTCGCGGGCTTCGAGCAGGCGCGCCTCGGGCACCGATTTCGGTGCGGCAATCGCTGCGGGCGTATCTGCGCCCGTCCGCACGATCACGGGTTCGGCCACCGCCCGCAACCGCCAGCCGGTGGCAATCCGCTGCCATTGCCGGACCGCGCCTTCACCATCAGTCCCGGCGGCCACGATCAGGGCCCAGGGCCGCCCGGCCACCCGGTCGAGCATGGGGTAATAGCAGCGATCAACCATTTCCTTCATCGCGCCCGACATGCTTGCCAGGTTTTCGGGACAGGCAAAGACATAGCCATCGGCCGCCAGCAGCAGAGCCGGGTCAGCCGCTTCGGCGCGGACCAGTTCCACCCTGACCTGCTCCGCCGCCGCCCGAGCCCCGTCGGCCACCGCCCGCGCCAGGGCCTCGGCCGTGCCGGTCCGGCTGTGCCAGACGACAAGCAGGCACTTGCTGGAAGATTCGGCGGCATGGTCCATCACGCCCCGAAGGTTACCCGCGTGCATGGCGGGTGAACAGCCCCGAGGTTTGCCGGGCACTCCCGATCGGCTTTGCTGCGGTGGCGCGCATCGGGAGGGAAGGGCTCTTTGGCCAAGCCCGCAGCTGCTCCCATTACTGGTGTACAAGTCGTTGGGGAATGGCGCACCCGACAGGATTCGAACCTGTGACCTCTGCCTTCGGAGGGCAGCGC
>CAZTED010000061.1:0-15972 GCA_964612175.1 uncultured Sphingomonadaceae bacterium | reverse complement strand
TCTCCATGAAAGCGTCCCTAAGGTAGAGGCCGCAGAATGTGCGGCAAGTGTCATCGGCAGCTTATACGCAGCCTGAATGGGGAAACAGGTTGGCGGGCGAGGCGTCGAGCCTGGCAACTGGCCCGGCGCAGAAGTGGGCGACCAGGGCCTTGTCTGCATCGGATATGGCTGCCTGCTTGGCTGCGCTGTCCGATGTGAACTGCTTGCTGTCGCTGTCGTCCTTCGAATGGAAGCGGAACTGTTCGCTCATCAGCGCCAGCTCGTCCGCGCCAGGATCGAAATGCAGGCCCTTGTCGAGCATCACCGGGAAATTGGCCGGGTTGATGTTGCGGTAATTGACATGGGCGACCGCGCTTGTGCTGGCCTGCGCCACTTCGAGGTATCGGGCAAAGCAGCGGGCCAGATATTCCACTTCGCCCATTCCGACCGTTTCCTTCCAGTCGATCCCGGCAAGGAACCCCGCCTGGGGCCGACCCTTGGCCCACAGCACGGCGCTGGTTTCCTTGAGCACCGATGCGATCACCTCCACCGGGTCACGATAGAGGAAGATCGCCGGCACGGTCGGAAAGGCCTGCATGGCGAAATCGATGTACAGCGTATTCCAGCTGATGAACTTGACGAACGAGCAGGCCTGTTCCGGTCGCCGTCGGCGCGTCATCGCCAGCACAAGGTTGCGAAAGGCGTGGAGGTTATCCGCGCTCGGTTCCAGCGGGCAGGCAAAGTCTCCGGTCAGTGCGGCCCAGAACCCGCGTTGCAGCGGGCCACCCTGGTTGATTACGAGGTTGCGCGGAGAACGGGCGATGGCTTTCCCGGTAAGCGTCGATCCGCAGCGGCTGATGTGGAACATGAAGCCGCTGGGCGCGATGGGGTCTGCCAGGATCCGGTCATCAAGCAGGATATCGAACGCAGTGCTGAAACCCTCGCCGATGCTGCCGGACTTGGCCAGGGCTTCCACGGTGAACATGTACTGCCATTCGCGGAACGGGTAATCGCCGATATCGCCCCAGAGCACCCGTGCTTCACCGCCATCGCCGCCGTGGTCGATGGCAAGGGGGACCATGCCGGGGACCGCACGAATACGCTCTACCGCCGCGTCATTCGACAGGCGGGTATGCCCGATGCGGGGGACAAGGGCCATGACCACTTCATGGTCCGGCAAGGCGTATATCGCCGTCAAGTCGACTCCATTGGTCTGGACCGGCAGCATTGCTGCCCCAAGCGCGCGGCCTCCTAGGTTCGCAGGCTGCAAAATGTCAACCGAAACGCGGGCAAATGCCCCCGGCGGCACTTGGCAAAGCTGTTGCAAAGGGGCAGATCGGCGCCGCTTGCCGAACCCGAGGACACGATAGATGACAACGCTTCCCCTTTCCCTCATCGCGCATGGAGTCGACGATGGGGGCATGGCCGTGAACAACCCCGCCACCGGCGAGGAACTGTGCCGGGTGCGGACCTATTCCGAGGCGGAGATCGATGCATCGATCCGCCGGGCCGAGGCCGCGCGCAAGGATTGGGCGGGCCAGCTTGCCAAGACGCGGGCCTATGCCCTGCGTGACTGGTTCAACCTGATCGTGGCCCACCGCGAGGAACTGTCGCTGATCTGCACGCTGGAAGCGGGCAAGCCGATGGCGGAATCGCGGGGCGAACTCGATTACGCGGCCAGCTTCGTGGAATGGTTCTCCGAGGAGGCGCGCCGTGCCTATGGCGAGACCATCCCCAGCTTCGGGCCGGGCAAGGACGTGATCGTCACCAAGGAGGCGGTTGGCACCTGCGCCGCGATCACGCCGTGGAACTTCCCGCTGACCATGATCACCCGCAAGGCCGCCCCGGCGCTGGCGGCGGGCTGCGCGATGGTGATGAAGCCGTCCGAAAGCACGCCTTTGAGCGCGCTGGCGCTTGAAGCCCTGGCCCGCAGGGCCGGAATTCCCGAAGCCATTTTCCGCATTCTGCCGAGCGAGGATGCAGCAATGGTGGGCCGTGTTTTCTGCACCCACCTGGTCGTCCGCAAGATCAGCTTCACCGGCTCCACCGCGATCGGCAAGCTGCTGCTGACACAGGCCGGCAGCACCGTGAAGCGGGCAAGCATGGAACTGGGGGGCAATGCGCCTTTCATCGTCTTCGCCGATGCCGACATGGATGCTGCGGTGGAAGGTGCGCTGTTGGCCAAGTTCCGCAATGCCGGGCAGGCCTGCATCGGCCTCAACCGCCTGCTGGTGGAAGACAGCGTGCATGACGAATTCGTGGAACGCTACGTTGCCCGGGCGAGCGCACTGGTCACCGGTAACGGGCTTGATCCGGCATCGCAGGTCGGCCCGCTGATAAACGACCGCGCGCTGCAGCGTGTGGAAGGCATGGTTGACCGTGCACGCGAACAGGGCGCGCAGCTCGCCTGCGGGGGCAGCCGCCACAATGCCGGGGCGCAGTTCTTTGCCCCGACCGTGCTGACCGGCGTGACGCAGGACATGGAAATCGCCCAGCAGGAAATCTTCGGGCCTGTCGCATCCGTAATGCGCTTTTCGGGCGAGGGGGATGCGCTGCGGATCGCCAATGACACCAATTACGGGCTCGCCTCCTATCTCTACACCCGTGACATTGGCCGCGCCTGGCGGGTGATGGATGGCCTTGAATACGGCATGGTCGCGCTCAACGAGGGGCTGCTGGGTACCGAGGTCGCACCCTTTGGCGGGGTCAAGGAATCTGGCCTCGGACGGGAAGGCTCGCGCCATGGCATGGATGAATACCTGGAGCTGAAATACCGGCTGGTTGGCGGCCTTGCTTCCTGACCAGGGCGAGCATTGCTAGTCTCCTTCAGAGAGGGAGACGAGTGCGATGGGTTTCCGTGACTGGTATGAAGCAACGGTGCTGCCCAGGTGTATCGGCCTTGGCTGCGGTACCGAGGAGGTAACCGAGCTGCGGCGGCATGTCGTGCCGTTGGCGCGGGGTCAGGTTTTCGAGATCGGCTGTGGCGGCGGGTTCAACCAGCAGCTCTACGATCCTGCTGCAGTCACTGGCTTTGCGGGCATAGATCCCAATGGCACCCTGCTGGATGCCGCACGGGCGCGCGCCGCCGAAAGGGGCTGGCAGGCTGATATCCGGCAAGGCATGGGCGAGGCGATACCCTTTGCCGATGCCAGCTTCGACACGGTGGTCTGCACCTATACCCTGTGCTCCGTGGACGATCCGGCGCGGGTGCTTTCGGAAATGCGCCGGGTGCTGAGGCCGGGTGGCAGGCTGCTCTACCTTGAACATGGCAAGGCGCCCGATCCCGGCCCGCAGAAGTGGCAGCGCCGGATCGAGCCCTTGTGGAAGAAACTGATGGGCAATTGCCACCTGACCCGCCCGGTGGGCGCGGCTATTGCGCGCGCTGGTTTCAGGCTGGAACCGCTGGGTCAGGAATACTTTGCCGGCGCGCCGCGCTGGGCGGGCTGGATGGAATGGGGCGCGGCGGTGAAGGCGGACTGACAGGGTGGCTGCGGACCGGAGCAGGAACGCCCCGGTCCGCGCCAACCGGATTTACTGCCCGAAGGTGCGCTGCCACCAGCCACGGCGCGGTTCGCCCGAATCCGTGGTGCCATTGGCATCGTTGGCTGCCCCGGGGGCAGCCTCAGGGCCGTTTCCCACCGTGTCGTCTGCTGCGGGGGCTTCTTCGGCCACCGTGTCGGACTTCTTGCGGCGCGGGGCGCGCTTGGGCTTGGCAGCTTCGGCAGGGGCCTCGTCCGCTGCCGGAGCTTCAGCCTCGACCGGGGCGACGACAGCTTCCGCCACGGCCTCGTCCTTCTTGCGGCGGGCGCGCTTGGGCTTGGCCGGGGCTTCTGCCTCGGCTTCGGCCACCGGTTCTGCAGGGGCTTCCACTTCGGCCGCTTCGGCTTCGACATCGGCCTTCTTGCGGCGCGAGCGGCGCTTGGGCTTTTCATCGGCTTCCGCTTCGGCTTCTACCGCCTCGGCAGGTTCCTCAGCCGTCTGGGTTGCGTCATCAGCGGCGTCATCGCCAGCCTCGCCGGAAGCCAGCTCTTCGGTGCCTGCCTCGTCCCTTCTGCGACCACGTCCACGACCACCGCGACGGCGACGCTTGCGGCGGCGCTCCTCGGCCTCGGCTGCGGTTTCCGGCTCGTCGCCTTCGCCACGCGGAGCATCCTCGCCACCCGCGTCATCGTCTGCCGCCTGGCCGGAGTCTTCGCGCGGTTCGGCGCCATTGTCGTCCCGGTCGCGGCCACCGCGGTTGCGGCCACCCCGACGGCGGCGACGGCGCTTGCGGCGGGCGTCGGCCTCTTCCTCGGTCTCGCCTTCGCGACGGGCATCACCGTCGCCATCGGCGGCAGCATCGCCGGAGCGTTCGCGCGAACGGCCGCGGCCACGCTTGCGACCGCGATCCTGGCTGCGGTCTTCCTCGAACTCTTCCTCTTCCTCGTCTTCCTCGGGATAGTCCTCAAGGTCCTCGACTTCCTCGATGATCGGTTCGAAGCGCGGCATTTCAGTCGGGCGCGGGCCGGACGAGGCGACGCGCATCTTGGCGCCTTCGTTCTCGCCTTCGGGCAGGACCTGCACCGTCACGCCATAGCGGGCTTCGATCTCCGACAGGTCGGCGCGCTTGGCATTGAGCAGGTAGACCGAGGCTTCGGTGGAGGCATAGAGCGTGATGATGGTGCCCTTGCCCTTGGCCGCTTCGTCCTCGATCAGGCGCAGTGCGGCCAGACCGGACGAGCTGGCGGTGCGGACCAGGCCCGTGCCATCGCAGTGCGGGCACGAACGGGTGCTGGCTTCAAGCACGCCGGTGCGCAGGCGCTGGCGGCTCATTTCCATGAGACCGAAGCCGGAAATGCGGCCCACCTGAATGCGCGCTCGATCGTTCTTGAGGGCATCCTTCATCGCCCGCTCGACCTTGCGGGTGTTGGATGAGTGCTCCATGTCGATGAAGTCGATCACCACCAGCCCGGCCATGTCGCGCAGACGCAACTGGCGGGCGATCTCGCGGGCGGCTTCAAGGTTGGTGTTGAGCGCCGTGGCCTCGATGCCGTGTTCCTTGGTGGAGCGGCCCGAGTTGATGTCGATCGACACCAGTGCCTCGGTCGGGTTGATCACCAGGTAGCCACCGCTCTTCAGCTGCACGACCGGCTCGTACATGGCCGATAGCTGGTCTTCCGCGCCATAGCGCTGGAACAGCGGGACGGGGTCGGAATAGGCCTTAACCCGGCGCACGTGGCTGGGCATCAGCAGCTTCATGAAGTCGCGCGCGGCACGATAGCCCGCTTCGCCTTCTACCACCACTTCCTCGATCTCGCGGTTGTAGATGTCGCGGATGGCGCGCTTGATAAGGTCCGAATCCGAATGGATCTGGGCCGGCGCGCTCGACGACAGGGTGCGTTCCCGGATCTCGTCCCACAGGCGGGCAAGGTAATCGAAGTCGCGCTTGATCTCGGTCTTGTTGCGCTGGAGGCCGGCAGTACGCACGATCAGGCCCATCGAACGCGGCAGGCTCAGTTCGGCGACAATCTGCTTCAGGCGCTTGCGGTCCGATCCGCTGGAAATCTTGCGGCTGATCCCGCCGCCATGGCTGGAATTGGGCATCAGCACGCAATAACGGCCAGCGAGGCTGAGATAGGTGGTGAGGGCAGCGCCCTTGTTGCCGCGCTCTTCCTTGACGACCTGGACGAGCAGCACCTGGCGGCGCTGGATCACGTCCTGGATCTTGTAGCGGCGGCGCAGCGCCTGGCGCTTGGCGCGCACGTCGTCGATTTCCTTGGCGCGGCTGGATCCGCCACCCTGGCGGCCGCCACGACCCTGGCCCTGGCGACGGCCGCGACCACGACCACGACCCTGTCGCGAACGTTCCCCGTCGGATGATGCGTCGGCATCGTCCTCGCCGTCGTCCTCGCCATCGTCGTCGTCGCGGGCATAGCGGTCTTCGCCGCGATCCCCATCGTCTTCGGCATTTTCCTCGCCGGCATCGTCTTCGTCGCCGTCGTCATCGCCATTGGCGACGAGGCCGTCCTCTATCGTGGAGACGTGGTCCTTGTCGGACGTGTCGATTTCTTCCACGCCGGCATCGTCGTGCCCGTGGTCGTCATCGCCATAGCCGTCGGCGTAATCCTCGTCCTCGTCGTCCTCTTCCTCGGCGCGCAGGGCTGCCTCTTCATCGGCAGCGGCCTGTTCCTCGGCCAAGAGGCGCGCACGATCCTCAGCGGGGATCTGGTAATAATCGGGATGGATTTCGCTGAAGGCGAGGAAGCCATGGCGGTTACCGCCGAAGTCGACGAAAGCCGCCTGCAGCGAAGGTTCGACGCGGGTTACCTTGGCGAGATAGATGTTGCCCTTGATCTGCTTGTGTTCGGCAGATTCAAAGTCGAACTCCTCAATCCTGTTTCCCTTGAGTACCGCCACCCGTGTTTCTTCCGGGTGGCGCGCATCGATGAGCATGCGCGTTGCCATTGAATAGTCTCCTGGCATGTGATCCTCGACTGGAGCCGGGCCACGATGGGCCGGACGCCGTCAGAGCATGCCGATATGTGTGATTTCCCCGGGACACAGGGTCGCAACCGGCTTGCAATGCCGGCCCGGTGTCTTGCGTCATGGGGAAGGGAGTTTTGGCGCTGCGACCGGATACCCGGCGGCGAGCGCTGCGGAATGTGTCTGCCATGGCGAAAAGGCGCAGGGTTTCTATCTGCGCGAGAACCGTTGCAGCCGTTGCGCGGTTTTGCGACCGCTGGCTGATCAACTGGCTCTTGCTATTCATCACGACATCAACCTGTAATTCTTGCCAAGGACGCCCGATAAGCGGCTTTGGCATGCCCCGGAAAGGATATCACCGGGCTAGTGGGGGCTAGCATTTGGGGAAAGCCACGGCAACCTTATTGCGCGGCTTGGTAAATTTCCCTTCCTTCCGCCATAAGGGTCGGGAAGCCCTTAGAAAGTGAATGGAAAAAGGGACTGCAGGGGCAAGGGACTGTTTTGGCTTGGTATCGCATCCAGATCCTGTTGCTGTTCCTGGCCCCGGTGCTGGCCGTGGCGGCGCTCTATGTGTTCGGACGGGTCATTCCCGTTCCGCACCTGGGCCGCGACTATGTGATCCGGATCGAACTGCCCGAACCCGGAACCACCGTCGGCCTGCCGGAAATCCAGGGCCCCGATGATCCCTCCCGGCCGCTGGTGGTGATCGATCCCGGGCATGGCGGGCACGATCCGGGTGCCAGCGGCGCAGGGCTGCGGGAGAAGACGCTGGTTCTGGGCCTGGCGCGGACCCTGCGTGACCGCTTGCTGGCTGAAGGTGGCATCCGCGTGGCGATGACGCGTGATGATGACCGCTACCTCGCGCTTGCCGAACGGGTCCAGATCGCCCGGGCGCTGGGGGCCGACCTGTTCCTGTCGATCCACGCCGATTCCGCCGGCGATCGCGAAGGAGTGAGCGGGGCGAGCATCTACACCCTGTCGGAGCGTGCCTCTTCCGAAGCTGCCGCCCGCTTTGCCGAGCGCGAAAACCGTGCCGACCGGCTTAACGGGATCGAGCTGTCAGGCGAGAGCGAGACGATCAACGCGATCCTCGTGGAACTTGCCCAGCGGCGCACGAGCGCCGAATCCGAAAGCTTTGCCGACCTCATCGTGCGCGAAGGGGAAGGGGTGCTGGAATTCCACCCGGAGCCGCGCCGCTCCGCCGCGCTGGCGGTGCTGCGCGCGCCCGACGTACCATCGGTGCTGTTCGAATCCGGCTTCATCACCAACGAGGGCGACGCCAGGCGGCTTTCGTCGCCCGCCGGCCAGCGCGCCTTTGCCGAGGCCATGGCTCGCGCCATCAGGGTGCAGCTAGCCCGCAGCAGGGAAGCCACCTGACGAAAGGCTGTCCGACACCGTGCCGCAGGCCGCTTTGCATCTGGCAGCCGCGGCGATCCCCGTGCTAAAGGCCCCCAATGTCCGCATCTGACGATACCCCCGCGGCCGAGCCGCTGCGTTACCGCATCCGCCGCGAGGCGGGCGGTGCCATTGCCGCCGTCTCCGCCTGGTTCCGTGAAAACTGGCGTGCCAGCAAGCGCTTCAGGATCATCGTCTGGCTTGCAGGCGGTGGTCTGCTGGCGTTCATCCTTGGCTGGGTGCTGATCATGCGTGACCTGCCGGACGCCGAGATGCTGCTGGAGTACGAGACAAACCTGCCTTCGGTGGTGCGCGGCGCGGATGGCGAGATCGTGCACCGGTATGAGCGGGAGCGGCGCGTGGCGCTGCAGTTCAAGGACCTGCCGACGCAGCTGGTCAATGCCTACACCAGTGCCGAGGACAAGACGTTCTGGAGCCACAACGGCATCGATGCCGGCGGCTTCATCGGCGCCGTGTTCGACTACATCACCAAGATCGGTTCGGACGAGCGTGCTGTGGGTGGTTCAACCATCACCCAGCAGGTGGCCAAGAACATCCTCCTGAGCAACGAGTACTCGATCACCCGCAAGCTGCGCGAAATGGTGCTGGCAACGCGCATCGAGGACGTGCTCTCCAAGGAAGAGATCATCACCCTCTACCTCAACGAGATCCCGCTTGGCCGCCGTTCGTTCGGCGTGCAGGCGGCCTCCCGGGCCTATTTCGACAAGGACGTCGATGACCTGGCGCTGCACGAGATGGCCTATCTCGCCATCCTGCCCAAGGCGCCGGAAACCTACAGTCGCGAACGGAATTACCCAGAGGCGACGGAACGCCGGAACTTCGTTCTCGACCAGATGGAGGAGAATGGCCACATCACCGCAGCCCAGCGCGATGCGGCCAAGGCCATGCCGCTGGGTATTGTCAGGGGCCAGCGGCAGGAACGATCGGCAGATGCTGGCTATTTCCTCGAGGAAGTCCGCCGCGAACTGATCGAACGCTTCGGCGAGACGGCAGAGGATGGCCGCAACAGCGTCTATGCCGGCGGTCTGTGGGTGCGCACTTCGCTGGACGTGGAATTGCAGGAAGCGGGGCGCGATGCCCTGCGCGGGGCCCTTCTGCGCTATCACGGCAATCGTGGCTGGACCGGCCCGGTCGCCACGCTCGACCCCGGCAACGGCGATCTCAAGTCACAGCTCGACAGTTCCAACCTGGCGATCTCATACCAGAATTGGCGGGTGGCCGTGGTGACAGATCGGGCCGCGCAATCGGCCAGTATCGGCTTTGCTGACGGGACCGACGGCAGGCTCGCCGGCGCAGTGCCCGATGCCCTGAAAGCAGGCGATGTCGTTGCCGTATCGCCCGAGGGCAACGGCTGGCGGCTGCGCGCCGTACCCGAAGTGTCCGGCGGCTTCGTGGCGCAGGATCCGCACACCGGCCGCGTGCTGGCCATGCAGGGCGGGTTCGACTTCCGCCTGAGCGATTTCAACCGCGCCACCCAGGCGAACCGCCAGCCGGGCTCCACGATCAAGCCGTTTGTCTATGCCGCCGGGCTGGATGCCGGGATGACGCCGGCCACGCTCGTCCCCGACAGCCAGTATTGCTACTATCAGGGCGCGAACCTTGGCGAAAAGTGCTTCACCAATTTCGGCGGCAGCAGGGGCGGCGGGGAATACCCGATGCGCTATGGCCTGGAGCAATCGAAGAACCTGATGACCGTGCACATCGCGATGGACACCGGGATGGAGCAGGTGATCGACACCTTCGAGGCAGTCGATATCGCCGACGAAGGGGCATACGATCCCTATCCCGCCTTCGCACTGGGCGCCGGTGACACGACCGTGCTGCGGATGGTCAATGCCTATTCCACGCTGGTCAACCACGGCCGGATAAACCGCCCGACCGTGATCGACTATGTGCAGGACCGCGATGGCAAGGTCATCTACCGCAGCGACGATCGCGACTGCAACGGCTGCAACATGGAGGAGTGGGACGGATCGCCCATGCCCCGGCTCGCGGCGCGGGGACGGCAGGCGATGGATGCGCGCACTGCCTTCCAGGTCGTTAACATGCTGACCGGCGTGATCGAGCGCGGCACGGCCACGCGGCTGCGCGATCTGGACATCCCGCTGTTCGGAAAGACCGGCACCTCGACCGGCCCGACCAACGCCTGGTTCGTGGGCGGTTCGCCGGACATCGTGGCGGGCGCCTATGTCGGTTTCGACCAGCCGAGGAACCTTGGCGGGTGGATCCAGGGCGGCAACACCGGCGCCCCGATCTTCGGCGATTTCGTGCGTGCCAGCCGTGAGCGCTGGAACGGTCGTCCGTTCCTTGCCCCGGAGGGCGTGCGCATGGTCCGGATCGACCGGCGCAGCGGGAACCGCGTGTTCGATGGCTGGCCGACCGACGATCCGCAAAGCGCCGTTATCTGGGAAGCCTTCAAGCCCGATACCGAGCCGCGTCGCAGCCAGCGGCAAGACGATATCGACCAGCTGCGCGAGTTGATACTCGCCCAGCTCCGCCGCCGCGAACAGGGGCCGGCGGCAGGTGCGGCGGATGGCAGTGCCGAGCAGCCCGAGAACTTTGCCGAAGAGCAGGGCGGCATTTACTGACCTTGCCCTGTCCCGGCTTTGCGGGGCACCGTCTTCAGGGTACGTTCCAACGTGGCTGCTTATCCGGTACACGACGGTCAGGTACGCTGCTCGCAGCATCAGGAGAGGGTCGCGCGCATATGAGTATCAGGAGAAGGTTTCTCGCCCCCGTACTCGCTATTCTGGCGCTGGCGGGTGCCGCGGTTCCGGCCACGGCCGCGCTTCCCGAGGGCGCGCGTGCACCGGGCTTCACCACCACTGGCGCGCTGGCCGGGCAGACCTTTGCCTTCGACCTGGCTGCCGAGCTGCGCAAAGGCCCGGTGGTGATCTACTTCTTCCCCCGTGCCTTCACCCAGGGGGGCACGCTTGAAGCCAATGCTTTTGCCGAAGCGATGGGCGATTTCCGCGCTGCCGGGGCACAGGTGATCGGCCTGTCGGCGGACGATATCCCCACGCTCCAACGCTTCAGCCGCGAGGAGTGCCGCGATGCCTTCCCGGTCGGCCGCGCCAGCCCCGGGATTATCGAGCAGTACGATGTCGCATTCGGTAATGGGATGAGCAACCGCACATCCTATGTCATCGCGCCAGACGGCCGCATCGCGATGGTCCACTCGGACCTCGACTGGCGCGAGCATGTCAGCCGCACCCTCGCCGCCGTGCGCGCGCTTTCGGACTGATCCACCCATTTTCACCGAAGGGGTCGGCCCTGCGTGGGCCGGCCCTTTCGTTTTGGGCCGGGCTGCGCTAACGGCGCCGCTCACCTTGTGCGGAGAACTTACATGCGTGCCGAAGGGCAGGCCCATATCGACAGGATCGACGCGGCACTGGCGCTGGTGCGCAGGTCGCTCGACTGGGATCGCGCGGTCCGCCGCCTTGAAGAGCTGAACGCCCGGGTCGAGGATCCGACCTTGTGGGACAACCCCAAGCTGGCCGAGGAGGTGATGCGCGAGCGCCGCCGCCTCGACAGCGCGATCGGTACAGTGCGTGAGATCGAGAGCCAGAAGGCCGACGCGATCGAATTCGTCGAACTGGGCGAGGCAGAGGGCGACGACAGCGTGGTGGCCGAGGGGCTTGCCTCACTGAAAGGCCTGGCCGAGCGGGCCGATGCCGACAAGGTTCAGGCGCTGCTCTCTGGCGAGGCTGACAGCAACGACACCTACCTCGAAATCCATGCCGGCGCTGGTGGTACCGAAAGCCAGGACTGGGCCGAGATGCTGCTGCGCATGTACGCCCGCTGGGCCGAGAAGCGCGGCTTCAAGGTGGAAACGGTCGAATACCAGGCCGGCGAGCAGGCCGGCATCAAGAGCGCGACCCTGCAGATCAAGGGCGAGGGCGCCTATGGCTATGCCAAGACCGAAAGCGGGGTCCACCGCCTGGTCCGCATCAGCCCTTATGACAGCTCGGCCCGCCGCCACACCAGCTTCAGCTCGGTCTGGGTCTACCCGGTGATCGACGACAACATCGAGATCGAGATCAACGAGGGCGACCTGCGCATCGATACCTACCGCGCCAGTGGTGCCGGCGGACAGCACATCAACACCACCGATTCCGCCGTGCGCATCACCCACTTGCCCAGCGGCATCGTGGTCGCCAGCCAGAACGACCGCAGCCAGCACAAGAACCGCGCCACCGCGATGAACATGCTGAAGGCCCGGCTCTACGAAGCAGAGCTTGCCCGGCGCGAGGCGGTTGCCGGCAGCGAGTACGAGGCCAAGACCGAGATCGGCTGGGGCCGCCAGATCCGCTCCTACGTCCTGCAGCCCTACCAGATGGTCAAGGACCTGCGCACCGGCGTGGTCTCCACTGCGCCCGGCGACGTGCTCGATGGCGACATCGACGCCTTCATCGCCGCTGCCCTTGCCCAGCGCGTGACCGGCGAGAGCGTGGCGGTGGAGGACGTGGATTAGTCCTGCACAGGTGGAAAGCGCTGATGGCGCCTTTGCCAAGTTTCGCCACTGTCGCTAAACCCCGCGGCGTGAGGGATCGCCTGACCGTTTGCCTGGCTGCTGCCTTGGCCATTTCGCTGTCTGCATGCCAGCAGGCTGATGACGACACACGCCCCGAAACCTCGCGCGATTTCCCGCGCCCCTACAGGCCGGTCTCGGACCTCGGATCGAATGCCTTCTCGACCGAGGAGGCGCGTGACGATCGCAACGAGGCCGAAACCGTGATGGACAAGGCCGAGATCGTGCCCGGCATGACCGTGGCCGATATCGGCGCGGGCGAGGGCTACTACACAGTCCGCCTCGCCACGCGGGTTGGCGAGAACGGCCGCGTGCTGGCGCAGGACATCGACGAGGAAGCCCTGCGCCGCCTAGGCGCGCGGGTGGAGGACGAGCGGCTCGACAATGTCTCGATTGCATTGGGGGCCGAGGACGATCCACGCCTGCCGGCGGGCAGCTTCGACCGCATCTTCATGGTCCACATGTACCACGAGATAACCGAGCCCTATGCCTTCCTGTGGCACATGCGCCCGGCGCTGGCCGAAGGCGGGCAGGTGATCGTGGTCGACATCGACCGTCCGGCCGACCAGCACGGTATTGCGCCGCAGCTGTTGTTCTGCGAATTTGAACGCGTAGGCTATCGCTTGGTCGATTTTGACCTTAAGCCGCAGATCGCCGGTTATTACGCGCAGTTCGAAGCTGTGGGTGCGCGGCCGGAACCACAGGAAATAGAGCCGTGCGTTGCGCCCGGCTCAAACGGAGCGGACCGTTCCCGTTGAGGATCGGTCCGGTTGAGGATTGAATGAATTTCAAGGGTTTGAAGCCGATCATTTACGGTGGCCGTGAAGTTTGGCCATTGGTGGAAGGCGGCAAGGGTGTTGCGGCAACCAACCACGCCAGTTCCGGCGCATGGGCCGCGGCGGGCGGAATCGGGACGGTCAGCTGCGTCAATGCCGACAGCTATGATGCCGATGGCAATGTGATTCCCCAGATCTATCACGGCGCGACCCGCAAGGATCGGCACCAGGAACTGGTCGACTACGGCATTGCCGGCGGCGTGGAACAGGTCCGCCGTGCCTATGCGATTTCAGGCGGCAAGGGCGCCATCAACGTCAACGTCCTGTGGGAAATGGGCGGGGCGCAAGCCGTGCTGGAAGGCGTGCTGGAGCAGACCCGCGGCATGGTGACAGGCGTCACCTGCGGCGCCGGCATGCCCTACAAGCTGGCCGAGATCGCCGAACGGCACAATGTCCATTACCTGCCCATCGTCAGCTCTGCCCGCGCCTTCCGCGCGCTGTGGAAGCGCAGCTATCACAAGGTCGCGCACCTGCTGGGCGCGGTGGTCTATGAAGACCCGTGGCTGGCCGGCGGCCACAACGGCCTGTCCAATGCCGAGGACCCGACGAAGCCCGAAGATCCCTATCCCCGCGTCAAGGCCCTGCGCGAAACCATGCGCGCCGAAGGCGTTTCTGAAGACGTGCCGATCGTGATGGCCGGCGGCGTGTGGGCCTTGCGCGAATGGAACGACTGGATCGACAATCCGGAGCTTGGCTCCATCGCCTTCCAGTTCGGCACCCGCCCGCTGCTGACGCAGGAAAGCCCGATCCCGCAGGCCTGGAAGGACCTGTTGCGCACGATCGAGCCGGGCGATGTGCTGCTGCACAAATTCTCGCCCACCGGCTTCTACAGCTCGGCGGTGCGCAACCCGTTCCTGCGCAGCCTGGAGGCGCGCAGCCAGCGGCAGGTCCCTTACAGCCGGGTCGAGGCGGGGGAGCATACCGTCCAGCTGGACGTGGGCGTGAAGGGCAAGAACTACTGGGTCACCCCGCGTGACCTGGAACGCGCCCGCGCATGGGCCGCACAAGGCTTTACCGAGGCGCTCAAGACGCCGGACGACACCGTGGTCTTCGTGACGCCGGAAGAACGCAACATGATCCGCAAGGACCAGACCGATTGCATGGGCTGCCTGTCGCACTGCGGCTTTTCCAGCTGGAAGGACCACGACGACTACACCACCGGCCGCCTCGCCGATCCGCGCAGCTTCTGCATCCAGAAATCGCTGCAGGGCGCGGTTCATGGCGGTCCGCTGGACGAAAACCTCGTCTTCGCCGGCCACGCGGCCTACCGATTCAGGCAGGACCCGTTCTATTCCAACAACTACACCCCCACGGTGAAGGAGCTGGTGGAACGGATCCTGACGGGGGATTGATCTGGCTTCCGCGGGACCGACGAGGCTGGCGCAGCGCCAACTTCGTCATCCTTGCAGAAAGCTGGCGATCAATCGAACTCCCACGCCCGCTCTCCGTGGCTGGAGATGTCGAGGCCCTGGACCTCGTCTTCCTCGTTCACCCGCATCGGCACAAACAGGTTGATGGCAAGGGCAATTAGCGCCGTGGCGACTGCGGAGAACGCCGCGATCACCACCACCGCTATGGCCTGCGCGCCCAGCTGCCCGCCCATGCTGCCGGCGCCAAGATCCGCATATCCGGAGCCGCCCAGCTGGGTGGACATGAACAGGCCCAGCAGGACCGAACCGAGCATCCCGCCAACGCCATGGACCGCGAACACGTCGAGCGAATCGTCAATGTGCAGCTTCATCTTGATCAGCTGGATGGCGTAGTAGCAAACCAACGATGCGGCAGCGCCGATCAGGATAGCGGCGCCGGGTGAAACGAAACCGGCGGCAGGCGTGATCGTGGCAAGGCCGGCAATCGCGCCGGTCGCAAAGCCCACAGTCGTCGGCTTGCCGAAGGCGATCCGCTCGATCAGGATCCAGGTCAGCGCCGCCACGCAGGCGGCCACATGAGTATTGATGATGGCATTGCTGGCGCTGGCCGTGGCGCTGAGAGCCGATCCGCCGTTGAAGCCGAACCAGCCTACCCACAGCAGCACCGCACCCAGCATCGTCATGCCCGGCGCATGGGGCAAAAGTGCCGTGCGCGGGAAACCCTGACGCTTGCCCAGAAGGACGGCGACCACCAGCGCGGAGATCCCCGCCGTGGTATGGACCACCAGCCCGCCCGCAAAGTCGAGAGCGCCCATGCCGGCCAGCCAGCCGCCGCCCCAGACCCAGTGAGCAACGGGTGCATAGACCACCAGGCCCCAGATCGCGCAGAAGGTAATCACCCAGGCAAAGCGCGCCCGGTCTACCCAGGCGCCGACCATCAGGGCCGGGGTGATTGCGGCAAAGGTCATCTGGAACAGGGCAAAGGTGCTCTCCGGGATGGCAAGCGCCGGATAGACCGCGTCAAGATTGTACAGCATCCAGTGCTGCCCGCCGCCAAGCCATCCGCCCATGCTGCTGTCGCCGAACGCCAGCGTATAGCCCACCACGATCCACAAGGTGGAGGCAATCGCGGCGATCGCGCCGACCTGCAGGAACACCGACAGGAAGTTCTTGGCGCGGACCAGCCCGCCATAGAACAGGCCGAGGCCGGGCAGGGTCATCAGCAGGACCAGCGCCGATGCGATCAGGATCCACGCGGTGTCGCCCGAGTTTTCCACCGCTTCCACGGTTTCCTGCGCCATGGCCGACACAGGAATGGAACAAAGCGCCGCGAAGGCTGCGAACTTGCGAAGCATGATGATCCCCCTTTTTCCCGCTC
>CAZTED010000060.1:14751-16017 GCA_964612175.1 uncultured Sphingomonadaceae bacterium | reverse complement strand
AGGGCCGATATCCGCGCCCCCGAGGCCCGCGTCGTGGGCGAGCCGGTCAACTGCGTGGACACCAACCGGATCACGAGCACCCGGGTGCATGACGACTACACCATCGATTTCGAGATGGCCGGCAACAGGGTCTACCGCAACACCCTGCCCTCGCGCTGTCCCTCATTGGGGTTCGAGCGCAGCTTCACCTACGACCTGCGCGGCACGACCCGCCTGTGCAGCACCGACGTGATCCGCGTGCTGCAGGACGACCGCTTCGAAGGCGCGGCATGCGGGCTGGGCCAGTTCGTGCCGGTGGAACTGGTCGAGGCTCCCTGACAACGGACCCAAGCGGCCACCCCGCGCCCGTTGCCGGCAGGGGTGGCCCCTTTCCTGCGCTCAGCCGCCAGTCGGCAGGCCTGCCGCCGTGCCGGCAGGCTCGTCCGCGGCGGAGCGGGTGCTGATCACCTGCGCGGCGACAAGGTCGCCCACCACGTTCAGCGCTGTGCGGCACATGTCGAGGAAGCGGTCGACCCCCAGGATCAGGCCGATCCCTTCGGGCGGCACGCCAACGCCCGCCAGGATCAGCGCGATCACCGGCAGCGTCCCGCCCGGAACGCCGGCGGTACCGATGCCGGCAAGAATGCACAGCAGCATCACGAACAACTGGTCCGACAAAGTCAGGTCCACGCCGAAGAACTGCGCCAGGAACAGCACGGTCACGCCTTCGAACATGGCAGAGCCGTTCTGGTTGGCGGTGGCCCCGATGGTCAGCACGAAGCGCGAGATGCGCGGCGGCAGGCGCAGCTGCGTTTCCGCCACGCGCAGGGCCGTGGGCAGGGTGGCATTGGAACTGGCGGTTGAAAAGGCCATCAGGCTGGCCTCGCGCGTCTCGCGGAAGAAGGCGACCGGGTTCTTGTTGCCCAGGAACCGCAGCAGCAGCGGGAAAACGCCGAACATCTGCAACCCCAGCGCCAGCAGGACCACGCCAACGAAAGCCGCCAGCTTGAACAGCAGGTCCCACCCGAACTGGGCGGACAGGTTGAACATGAAGCAGAAGATCGCGATCGGGGCGAGCTGGATGACAAAGCCGATCAGCTTCATCGCCACTTCGAAAACACCCTCGATCGCATCCTTCAGCGCGGCAGTCCGGCGGGTCTGCACCACCAGCATGCCCACGCCGAAGAACAGCGCGAAGAACATGACCGCCAGGATGTCGTTGCTGGACATGGCCGCGATCACGTTGCTGGGCACGATGTTGACCAGCTGGGTGACCCCGGCCTGGGC
>CAZTED010000060.1:7032-14651 GCA_964612175.1 uncultured Sphingomonadaceae bacterium | reverse complement strand
TCCACCCAGCCAGCGCCGGGGGCAAAGGTATAGGCCAGCAGGCCCGCCACCAGCCCGGCGACAAAGCCGATCAGGATGCGCCATTGCAGCTTGTTGTCCTGCGGCTGGGTGGCTCCGGCGGCGATTTCTGCGGCTTCGGATGTCATGCTGGCCCTCTTTCCCCCTGCCCCAAACCCTGCCCGACCAGATGGCCGGCACGATGCCGGGGCACAGTGTGGTTCACCTGTTCAGTGCAGACAAGGCAATCCGCGCGTAAATGCGCGTAAGTACGGCCAGGTCCTCCACCGCCACGGCCTCGTCGCGCTTGTGCATGGTGGCATTGCACAGGCCGAACTCGATCACCGGGGCGATGCTCTTGAGGAAGCGGGCGTCGGACGTTCCGCCGCTGGTCGAGGGTTCGGGGCGGATGCCGGTCTCGGCCTCCACAGCGTTCGCGATCAGGGCCGAGAATTCGCCCGGCGGGGTCAGGAACGGTTCACCATAGATCACCGGACGGGCGAGCGCGCCGTGCCGTGCGGCGACCTCCTCCAGCCTGGCGACAAGGCCCGCGCCCGAATGCAGGTCGTTGAAACGGATCGAGATGCGCCCCGTGGCGCGGGCGGGAATCACGTTGGTCGCCTTGTTGCCCACGGCAATGTCGGTGATCTCGAGGTTCGACGGCTGGAACCAGTCGGTCCCCTGGTCCAGCTCCAGCCCGTCGAGGTCGGCCAGCAGCGCCACCAGCCGGGGCAGCGGGTTGTCGGCAAGGTGCGGATAGGCGACGTGGCCCTCGCGCCCTTCCACCACGAACCAGGCATTGATCGATCCGCGCCGGCCGATCTTCATCATGTCGCCAAGGCGGTGGACGCTGGTCGGCTCGCCCACCAGGATAAGGTCTGGCGTCTCGCCCATCTCGGCCATGCGCTGCATCAGCGCCCTGGTGCCGTATTGCGCCTCGCCTTCCTCGTCACCGGTGATGATCAGGCTGATGGTGCCGGCATCGGCAGGAATCCCCTCGAGCGCGGCCACCATGCAGGCGATGGCGCCCTTCATGTCCACCGCGCCGCGCCCGTAGAGCAGGTTGCCGCGGATCTCGGGCGCAAAGGCCCCGCCGGTCCAGCCCTCGCCCGGCGGGACCACGTCGAGGTGGCCGGCAAAGGCGAAGTGGCGGCTGCCCGCAGGGCCCCGACGCACGGCAAAAAGATTCTCCACCGGGCCTTCGTTGCTGGCTGCGGCATCCCTGCCTTCGATGAAGCGATGGACCGCAAAGCCGAGCGGCAGCAACATCGCTTCCAGCGCATCGAACACGCTGCCGGTGGCGGGGGTGACGCTCTCGCAGGCGATCAGGCGGCAGGTAAGGTCGACCGGGTCGGACATCAGGCTTCGCCCACCTCGAACTGGCTGATGTGCCATTCCTCGGCCATGGCGCCGGCCACCCATTCCTGCATCCAGGGGTGCTCCCACACCGCCTGCATATAGGCCTGGGCAAAGCCCGGCACGCCGATGCCATAGGTGATGAAGCGGCTTACCACCGGGGCGTAGAAGATGTCTGCCGCGCAGAAGGTGCCGAACAGGAACGGGCCGCCGCGGCCGTGCCGCGCGCGCGCCTCGGCCCACAGGCCGAGGATGCGTACGATATTGCCGCGCGTCTCGTCGGACAGCTCGATCGGGATCGTGCGGCGGATGTTCATCGGGCACTGGCGGCGCAGCGGCAGGTAGGAGGAATGCATTTCGGCCACCATCGACCGGGCCATGGCGCGGGCCTCGTCCTCTTTGGGCCAGAACCGGTCGCGACCGACCTTGTCGGCAAGGTATTCGAGGATGGCGAGGCTGTCCCACACCACCACGTCGCCATCCCACAGCACCGGAACCTTGCCAGCCGAGGGCTGGAATTCCCCCTGTTCGCGCTTCATCGCCTGCCAGTCGTCGCCATCGATGTGGACGGTCAGCTCCTCGAAGGCGAGGCCCGATTGCTTCGCCGCGAGCCAGCCGCGCAGCGACCAGCTGGAATAGGTCTTGTTGCCGATGATCAGCTTCATGCAGGCTTCCCTGAGAGTGGAGCCCCGACCTACGCATTCATCCCCGGACTGTCGAGCCTGAACGAGACCCCGTTAACCGCATGCAAGGGTTAAGCCGCCCTTGCCACCTCTGGGGACAGAAGGGGTTTGTTTACCATCGTCGGTCTAGGGAAAGCGATGCTGGCCTACATTGGGCCCCGGGAAAAGGTGAACGCAGGTCGATCCATGGCTTCAAGCAGGGATCAAAACGGCGCGTCGGAGCGTATCAGGCATGCCTCGTGGGCAGGCCTGGTTGCGCTTGTGCTGGCCTTTTCCACGCTGCTTTCGCCGCTCGACCAGTTCAACTGGCTGCTGCAGGCGCGCTTCGCCAACTTCGAGGCATCCGGCGACATCGCCTATGTCGGATCGCGCGAAGACCTGAGCGATCCGGACCGGCCCGAAGGGCGCCGCGAACTGGCCGAAACGCTTGACCGCCTGCGCGAAGCGGGCGTCGAAAAGGTCTACGTCGACATGGCGTTCGAGGCATCGCCCGATGCCGCGGCGGACCGGCGCCTCAACGATGCCCTGCGCGCCTGGGACGGTGATGCCTTCCTGGTCGGGACCACGGTAAGCGGGTTCAACGGCCAGCTCGAGCTCGCCCGGTCGGCTGACGAGGTCGGCTCGGGCGTACCGGTCGTCGCCAGCCACCGCTGGCTCAATTACCTGGGCTACATCTGGGACATGCCCTACTCGGTCGAGGTTGACGGCGAACGGTTGCCAACCGTGCCTGCCTCGATTCTCGGCATGGATCGCGCCGGCAGCGAATACCGAATCAATTACGGCTTCGATGTCGGCTCCATTCCGACCTACAGCTTCAGCGACCTGACCACACCCATCGGGCCGCTCGGCTCGCGCAGAGATGTTCCAGCCGAACTGGCCGGCAAGGTGCTGCTGATAGGCGTCCTCAACCGCGGCCAGGCCGATGCGGTGAACATTCCCGGCCAGATCGACGTCCCCGGATCGATGGTCGACATCTATGCCGCTGAAACGCTGAAGGCAGGCTTTACCGAAGCGACCGAGAGCCAGATGGTGGCGCTGCTCATGCTCGCGCTGCTGTGCATCCTCAGCCAGGTCCAGCAAGCCCGCCTGCGCTATGCGGGATATGCGGTTCTTGGCCTGATCCTGCCGGTAGCGCTTTACGTTACGGCACTGATGGGATTGATGATAAGCGTGGTCGGGGCCGCTGTCCTGCTGCTGATATTCGGCGTGCTGCGCGCCCGCGCCAAGTGGCGACAGAACTACCGCCTCGTCGACCCCGATACCGGCCTGCCCACATTTGCCGCGCTGGAAGCGGACACGGACGTGTCGATCACCGTCCCTGCCATCATCGTTGCCCGCATCCACCGCTTCGAGGAAGTGCGCAAGACGCTGCCTTCCGAACTCCATGCCGAATACGTCATGCGCATCGTCGGGCGCCTGAAAGCGGCCAAGAAGGACGCGACGATCTATCTCGGGCCGGGCCACTCGATCGCCTGGACCTTCCCCGAGAAGGAGCCGGCCCTGATCCGCGAGCACCTGGAGGGCCTCAGGGCCCTGTTCTCGTCGCCGCTGCTGGTGGGCGACAACCAGGTGGACGTGGGGATCACCTTCGGGGTCGACATCACCCCCAGCCCCAATGTCGCGCGCCGGCTTGCCGCGGGCCTCGACGCGGCCGAACGGACCACCGAGACCTACGAGCCCATCGCCATTGCCGAAATGGCGAGCGACGAGGACCTGATCTGGAACATCTCGCTCCAGGCACGCATTGACGCGGCCCTGTCCAGCGGCGAAATCTACACCATCTACCAGCCCAAGGTACTGGTGAGGACCGGCGAGCTCGTTGGCGTGGAAGCGCTGGTGCGCTGGCGCGACCCGGTCAAGGGACTGATCCCGCCCGACCACTTCATCCGCCAGTGCGAGAACACCGGCCGCATGAGCCACCTGACCCGCCACGTCCTGGCAGAGGCCTGCCGCGCGGGTAACGCCTTTGCCGCCCACGGCATGCCGCTGGCCATGGCGGTCAACATCTCGGCCACGCTGGTGCACGAGCGGGATATCGTGCTCATGGTGCGCGATGTGCTGGCCGAAACCGGTTTCAACCCGCACCACCTGACGCTGGAGATCACCGAGACCTACCGCATCTCCAACCACGAACGCGCCGCTGAAGTCCTTGGTGAATTGCACGCGCTTGGGCCGAAGATCTCGATGGATGATTTCGGCGTCGGTGCGGCCAGTCTTGAAGCATTGCAGCGCCTTCCATTCGATGAGCTCAAGATCGACCGCCTGTTTACTTCGGCAATGCGCGACGACCCCAAGGCCGCGGCCATCGTCCGCAGCGTGCTGATGCTCGGAAAAGAATTGCGAATCATCGTCGTAGCCGAAGGGGTCGAGGACGAGGCAACATTAACGATATTGCGCGATTCGGGCTGCGTTGTGGCCCAGGGATTTGCCATTTCTCGGCCCATTTCTTTCGATGGAATTCTGCGATTCCAACAACTTGATCCACAAACGCGCAAGGCAAACATGGTTTAAACTTTACAAACAAACCTGGTTAATGCAGTGGTGGCATGTCCATGTAAGGAGACGTGTCATGAGCAAGGGTTTTTGGGACTGGCTCCTCGGCGGTCGCACCGCCTAAGCCGGCAAGCTAATTGAGTTTCGATCAGGGCGCCTTTCCGGCGCCCTTTTCATTTGTTCTGCCGGGAAATTCTGGCGGCTGCGGCAGCCGTCAGCTGCGCACGTCGGCCAGGATGGCGGTACGCAGGTCTTCGATCCCCATGCCCTTTTCCGCCGAGGTGACGTGAACCTGCGGATGGGCGGCGGAATGCTGGCGCGCCTCGGCCACAACCTTCTCCAGAGCCGCGGCCAGTTCGCTCGCCTTGATCTTGTCCGCCTTGGTCAGCACCAGGCGATAGCCGACCGCTGCCTCGTCCAGCATCTTCATCATCTCGCGGTCGCTGTCCTTCAGGCCATGGCGGCTGTCCACCAGCACCAGCGCGCGCTTGAGCACCACCCGGCCACGCAGGAAAGTGCGCACCATGTTGCGCCACTTGTCGACCACTTTCACCGGCGCCTTGGCAAAGCCGTAGCCCGGCATGTCAACCAGCCGGAACACCGTGGGATCGCCCACTTCGAAGAAATTGAGTTCCTGCGTGCGGCCCGGCGTCACCGAGGCGCGGGCGATGGACCTGCGACCGGTCACCGCGTTGATCAGCGAGCTCTTGCCCACATTGGAGCGGCCGGCAAAGGCCACTTCCGGATGGTCCGCGTCGGGCAGGAACTGCAGCGTCGGCGCTGAAAGCAGGAATTCCACCCGCCCCGCAAACAGCCGCCGCGCCTCCTCGGCCAGTGCGGGATCGCCGTCCTCCACCACCCTAGCCCTTGTCGCGGGCGGCAGAACGCTCGCGCTCGGCCGCCTCTTTCTCCGCCATGGCCTTCAGCTGCGGATGCTTGGAGTAGAGGTATTTCTGCTGGCCCAGCGTCAGGATGTTGGAGGTGATCCAGTACAGCAGCAGGCCGGCCGCGAACGGCGCCATCACGAACATCAGCACCCAGGGCATGATCATGAAGATCTGCTGCTGCACCGGATCGATCGCCGCCGGGTTAAGCTTGAACTGCAGCCACATGGTCAGGCCCAGGATCACCGCCATCACGCCGATGGCCAGGAACCCGGGAGGATCGAACGGCAGCAGGCCGAACAGGTTGAGGATGGTCGCCGGATCGGGTGCCGAAAGGTCCTTGATCCACAGGTAGAACGGCTCGTGCCGCATCTCGATCGCCAGCAGCAGCACCTTGTAGAGCGCGAAAAAGATCGGGATCTGCAGGAAGATCGGCAGGCAACCGGCCAGCGGGTTGATCTTCTCGTCCTTGTAGAGCTTGGCCAGCTGCTGCTGCATCTGGGCCTTGTCGTCCTTGTAGCGTTCCTGCAGCGCCTTCATCTTGGGCTGCACGGCGCGCATGGCGGCCATGGAGGCAAACTGCTTCTGCGCGATCGGGAACATGATCGCGCGCACCACGATGGTCAGGCAGATGATGGCGAGGCCGAAGTTGCCGACCAGGTCGAACAGGAAGATCAGCACCTGCCACATCGGCCAGGCGATGAAGCGGAACCAGCCCCAGTCGATGGCAAGGCCGAACTTGGCGACCCCGGCCGCCTGGTATTCGTCGAGCACCGCGCTTTCCTTGGCCCCTGCGAACAGGCGGGTGGTGAAGGTGACCTGCTGGCCTTGCGGCACGGTGACCGTGTCGTACAGCAGCACGGCTGCGTACTTGTCCCTGCCCGCCTCGCTGAAGCTCGCCTCGCTGCCGAGACTGTCCTCGGGGATCAGCGCGCTCATCCAGTAGATGTCGGTGAAGCCGACCCAGTCCGGGCGACCGGGGAGGTTCACCTGCCCGCCCTCCTCGTTCACCTCGTCGTAGTTCCAGTCGAAATTGACCGTATCGTCCACCGCCGCGATCGGGCCGGAATGGACGTTGAACGTGCTGCGATCCGCGTTCAGGCTGGTGCGGTTGATGATCCCGCGCGGACGCACGGCGACCGAGCCCTCGGCCTGGTTCACCAGCGTCTGGGTGGCGGTGATCATGTAATGTTCGTCGATCGCCAGGGTCAGGCCGAAGACCTGGCCCTGGCCATTGTCCCAGCTGAGCGAGACCGGTGTATCCTGCGTCAGGCGGTCACCGCTGGTGACGGTCCACACGGTCTGTGCGTCGGGCACGGCCACGCCCTGGCCGACCCAGTCGAAGCGGGCGAAATGCTGGCCTTGTGTGCCCAGCGGAGAAAACAGGCGGACCGGACCGCTGTCCATTTCCACCGCCTGGCGATGGGTCTTGAGCACCACGTCATCCACCCGAGCGCCGACCGGGTTGATCGAACCGGCAATTTCCGGTGCGTCGATCGGAATGCGATCAGTGCTGGCAAGCTCTGTATCGAGATCGCGCACCACTTCGGTTTCCACCATCGGCGCATCGGCGGCCACCTGCTGCCCGGGGTTCTGGGCCGCGCTCTGCACCGGCGCTTCCACCGGCTGCGGGAAGAAGCGCGTCATCACCAGATCCCATCCCAGGATCAGGGCAAGGCTGAGCACCACGGCGAGGATAAGGTTACGCTGGTTCTGCAAGGTATCGTTTTCCGTCCGTCCGATGATCCGCGCGTCTCTCAGGCTGTGCCGTCACAGCCTCAAGGAACGGGGTCGTAGCCATGTCCCCCCCAAGGGTGGCAGCGCAATAGACGCTTCGCCGCCAGCCATCCACCCCTGATTGCACCATGTTTTTCTACCGCCTCGATGGCATACTGGCTGCAGCTGGGCAGGTAGCGGCACGATGGCGGCAGCACGCGGCTGGGGCCAAGCTGCCAGGCCCGGGCAACGAGGATGAGGACGCGCTTCACCGCCCCGCCTTTCGCGCGGCCAGCTTGCGCGGGGTGCGGGCCTTGTCGCCCTTGCCCGCCGCCGCATCTGCCAGGGCGTGGTGCAGTTCCAGCTTCATCCGGGCGAAATCCCGCTCCACCCCGCCCTCGCGGCCGATCAGCACGTGGTCATGATCGGGCAGGCCTTGGTCCGGCAGGGCATCGCGCAGCAGTTCGCGAAAGCGCCGCTTCATCCGGTT
>CAZTED010000060.1:0-6932 GCA_964612175.1 uncultured Sphingomonadaceae bacterium | reverse complement strand
AAATCAGGCGCAGAGCGTCTTGCGACCGCGACGGCGGCGGGCGCGCAGCACCTTGCGGCCACCCGGGGTCGCCTTGCGGGCGAAGAAGCCGTGGCGACGGGCACGCACGAGGTTGCTCGGCTGGAAAGTGCGCTTCATGGGTATTTCCTCGAGAATCGTAAAAACAAAAGGGCCGCCGGCAAGGGCGGCCTTCAATGGGGCGGGCGATTAGTTGAGGCCGACCCTCAAGTCAAGAACGTCGAGGCCAAGATAGGCAAGGCGCGGCGTGGCGGCGCTGGCCGGCAGAGCATCGGCCATACCCATCCAGCCGCGCATGTCCGCGCCGGTCAGCCACAGAGCATCCTCGAACGGCACCGAATTGGTCATGGCATAGAAGCGCGCCGCCTCATCTGCCGCCATGCCCATTTCGCGGTAATAGGACAGGTACTTCTGGTGCTCGGGCGAATCGGGGGCATAGTCACCGGCGCCCATGCCGCGATCATCGAGCCAGGCGTGGACCGCAAACTCGGCATCGTCGGCGATGTGCCGGGTCGCGCCGGCCAGGAACAGGTCGACCGCGCCCGATCGCACCGATCCGCCTTCCGGCACCACCGCCGCCATACCGTGCGCACGGATCATCCGGCCCAGTTGCAGGTTGGCGCGATCATCGTGGGTGCCCGGGCATTCGATGAACTCGATCGTGGCGAGGGCCGGGAAATCGGCCAGCATCGCCGCGAACTGCGCCGGGGTGCGGTGATCGGTCACGCCGACCAGTGCGGCGCGGCCTTCATCGAGCACGCGGAACGGGCCATAGGAAGCAAGGGCAGCGGTCTCCGCCTGTGCCAGTGCGGGCGAGACGAAGCGCGAGGAGGACACCTCGACCCATTCCTCGACCACTTCGGTATAGACATAGGTCTGCGCTGCGGCCGGCGCGGCAAGGCCCAGAGCCAGCGCCGGCGCCAGCACGGGCGCGACAAGGCGGACAAGGAGAGCGGCGCAAGGCATGGCTCCATCAAGTGCGCCCGATCCCCTGCCCAAAGGTGAACAAGCTCGGTTTTCGAGGGATTTACCATGAGCCCTGCTCGACAAGGCCACGGGCGGCGCTATCACCGTTGGCCAAGGAGAACCACGTGGTCGCTTTGGTCCAGACCGTCGCTTACCTCGGGCTCGATGCCCGCAGCGTGGAAGTGCAGTGCCAGGTGGCAGCCGGGATGCCGCGCTTCGCCATCGTCGGCCTGCCCGACAAGGCCGTGGGCGAAAGCCGTGAACGGGTGCAGTCGGCGCTGGCTGCCATGGGGCTGGCCCTGCCGCCCAAGCGCATCACCATCAACCTCTCTCCGGCGGACCTGCCCAAGGAAGGCAGTCACTATGACCTGCCCATCGCGCTGGCCCTGCTCGCCGCCATGGGCGTCGCCGATGCCGAGCAGTTGAGCGAGTATGTGGCGGTGGGCGAACTGGCGCTCGATGGCCGGATCGTTGCCTCGCCGGGGGTCCTGCTGGCCGCGATGCATGCCAGCGGCGAGGAGAAAGGCCTGATCTGCCCCGCCGCGCAAGGGGCCGAGGCGCGCTGGGCCAGCGGCGTGCCGGTTATCGCCGCGCCCGACCTTGTCAGCCTGCTCAATCACCTCAAGGGCACCGGCCGCCTGCCCGATCCACCGCCGGGCGAGGTGGAGGAGCCGGGATTCGGGCCGGACCTGAGGCAGGTCAAGGGCCAGGAAGTGGCCAAGCGCGCGCTGGAGATCGCCGCGGCGGGCGGGCACAACCTGCTGATGATCGGCCCGCCCGGTGCGGGCAAGAGCCTGCTGGCAAGCTGCCTGCCCGGCATCCTCCCCCCGCTCACCCCGGCAGAGGCGCTGGAGGTGAGCATGGTGGCCAGCGTTGCCGGCACGCTGGAAGGCGGGCGGATCAGCCGCACCCGCCCGTTCCGCGCGCCCCACCACTCCGCCTCGATGGCGGCGCTGACCGGCGGCGGGCTGCGCGTGCGGCCGGGGGAGGTCAGCCTCGCCCACCTTGGCGTGCTGTTCCTCGATGAATTGCCCGAATTCCAGCGCGCCGTGCTCGATTCGCTGCGCCAGCCGCTGGAAACCGGCAAGGTCGATGTCGCCCGGGCCAATGCCCATGTCGCCTTCCCGGCGCGGGTGCAGCTGGTCGCGGCGATGAACCCGTGCCGCTGCGGCCACCTGGGCGATGCGGCGCTTGCTTGCAGCCGCGCGCCAAAGTGCGCTGCCGATTACCAGACGCGCGTTTCCGGCCCGATGCTTGACCGGATCGACCTGCACGTGGAAGTAGACCCGGTGTCCGCCGCCGATCTCGCCCTGCCCCCGCCGGCAGAAGGCAGCGCCGAAGTTGCTGCCAGGGTCGCCGCCGCACGCACCCGGCAGACCGCGCGCGGCATCCGCTCCAATGCCGAGCTGGAGGGCGATCTGCTGGAACAGCACGCCACGCCGGACGAAGCGGGGCGCCAGCTCCTCATCCAGGCAAGCACCGCCATGCGCCTGTCGGCCCGGTCCTATACCCGGATGCTGCGCGTGGCCCGCACCATTGCCGACCTGTCGGGGAGCGAAGGAGTCACCCGGCTGCACGTGGCCGAGGCGCTCAGCTATCGCCGCCAGGCCCCCCGTGCATAGCGGGCCGCCGCCAGGCGATCCCACCGGCCCCGAGGTCCGCCCGACTGTCTCGGTCCCGCGCGCCGGCCGCTTCCGGCAAGGCGGGGTAACCCTGCCAAAGGGCGCGCACGCACCCGGCCTCGTGCTGCTGGCGCTCATCTGGGCGGCCTGGCTGTGGCACCTGCCCGAAGGCGGTGACATGCGCGAATGGGGCGTATCCGCCGCCGCGCTCGCCCAGGGGCGCTGGGATACCCTGCTGCTGCACATGTTCGCCCACGCCGGGCTGCTGCATATCGCGATGAACAGCGCGGTGCTGGCCGGTTTCGCGCCGATCCTGGTAGTGGCCATGGGCGGCGCGGCTGGCAGCCGGCTGGGCGGAGCCGTGCGGTTCTTCGCCTTCTACCTGCTGGCGGGGCTGGCGGGCGCCCTGCTCTATGTGGTGATCAACCCCGGTGGCAATATCCCGGCGGTTGGCGCATCGGGCGCGATTTCGGGCATGATCGGGTTTGTCTCGCGGCTTGATGGCCGGGGCGGCCTGCTGCCGGCGCTGAGCGGAGTGCTGGGCAGGCGGATCTGGGACTTCGTGAAGGCCAACCTGATCCTGATCGTACTGTTTGCCATCCCCTTCTTCCTTGGCGGCACGGGAATGCTGATCGCATGGGAGGGTCACCTTGGCGGCTTCCTGTTCGGACTGTTCTTCGCCGGTCCCTTTGTGGCGCGGCGGCCCGGCTGACGGCGCCAGTTCCATCGCCCGGTTCCAACGCGTGATACCGCTGCTATAGCCCCTGCGATGCTCGCACTGTTCCTGCTCGCCCTGGCCTTGGCCGCAGATGCCTTTGCCGTATCGATCGCGCGCGGGGCGGGCGGCCCGCATTCGATGGGCCGCGCGCTGGAAACGGGCCTTGCCTTCGGCGCCGCGCAGGGGATCATGCCCTTGCTTGGCTGGGCGCTGGGTTCGCTGTTCATGGCCTGGATCGAGGCGGTGGACCACTGGATCGCCTTTGGCCTGCTTACCTTCCTGGGGGTGCGGATGCTGCTTGCCTCGCTGTCCGGCAAGGACGAGGATGACGAGGCGGCTGCCGGATCGGCCGCGATCGGCAAGGCGCATTATGTGGCGCTGCTCGCCGCAGCGGTCGCCACCAGCATCGATGCGGCAGCCGCCGGACTGACGCTGGACCTGTTCGGCCTGCCGGTGTTGCTGGCATGCGCGATCATCGCCGGGGTGACGGCATCGGTCTGCGTTCCGGGTTACTGGTTCGCCTCACGCATCGGCGGCAAGCTGGGGCACCTGGCCGAAGGTATCGGCGGCGTGGTGCTGGTGGGCCTTGGGATCAGGATCCTGTTCGATCACCTGAACGGCATCTAGCGCCGCCGGGCAATCCGGTCAGCAGCAGCCGGGACCGCCCTTGCCGACATCTTCCCGCTTCTGCCAGGCAAGATCGTGCCAGCCCAGCTCGCGCCCATCCGCAGCACGGATGGCCAGGGGCGCCACCGGCTGGCCGTGCAGGGCATCGACCAGCACCAGTTCCGGGCTGACGTTGACTCCGTGCTTCTCGCCCCACTGGCGCAACGCCAGCATGGCCGGCAGCAGGTCCACCCCCTTTGGTGTCAGCCGGTATTCGATCTTGCGCTTGTCGGCAGCGCAGGGCTCCCTGCTAAGCACGCCGTTCTCCACCAGCCGCGACAGGCGGTTGGACAGGATGTTGCGGGCAATGCCCAGCTCGTTCGAAAATTCCTCGAAATGGATGAAGCCGTTGAAGGCGGCGCGCAGGATCAGGAACGACCAGCGCTCGCCCATGACCTCCAGCGCCTGCGGCAGGCCGCAGCTGGCCATGTCTCCCAAGCCTTCACGCAGATCACCCATCAATCCGTCCCACCAGTTGCCGCCTTCCTACAGCCATTCGCGGCAATACCAAAATTTTCGCAAACCCGGTTGCATCATGCAACGGATCTATATAGGTAGCGATTCGCAACCAGTTGTTCAATGAAACTGTGTGAAGGATCCCCCCAATGCTCTCCCGCAAGTTCATCACCCTCGCCCTGCCCGTCCTCGCCCTGACCACGGGAATGGCACTGGCCCCGTCCACGGTTTCGGCCCAGGGCCCTGCCCGCCAGTTCATTGCCGAGCTGGCAGCGCCCGCCGCGCAGGAACGGCTGGTGGCCGGCGGCATGGTCTGGCGCTGCGCCCAAACCCGTTGCACTGCGGTGCTAAATGGCACGCGCCCCTTGCGGGCCTGCCGCGAACTGCAGCGCGAAGCGGGCCAGGTGCTCCGCTTCGAGGCCGCTGGCACCGCGCTGGCGGAGGAAGACCTCGCCCGCTGCAACGGCTGACCTTTCGCTCCATCCCGGCCCGCTCACTCCGGCCGGCAACCTCGATGGCCCCGACGACCAGTCGCCGGGGCCTTTTGTTGCCCGGCAAAGGGAATGTCAGGCGATCAGGCCGCGCGCCAGCAGGTCGGCTTCCAGCGCCGGTGCATGGGCAAAGTGGTGCGTATGCCAGCCGCGCGCCGTCGCAGCAGCCACGTTGTCGGCCCGGTCATCGATGAACAGCAGGCTGCCGGCCGGCAGGCCGCAGCGCCTTTCGAGCACTTCGTAGATGCCGGGCGCGGGCTTGGCGCAGCGCTCCTCGCCGGAGATCACGCAATCGGCAAAATGGTCGAACACCCGCGCCGTGGGGCGGAACATGGCCCAGAACTCGGCGCCGAAGTTGGACAGGGCAAACAGCGGCACGCCGCGCTGCGCCAGCCGCTCCACCAGGGCGTGGGTTCCCTCCACCGCATGGGGCAGGGTTTCGACGAATCGTTCGACATAGGCATCGATCAGGGCCGTATGCCCGGGGAAGCGGGCCTTGAGTTCCGGCACCATCTCGGCCAGCGGGCGGCCGGCATCGCTCTGGAAGTGCCATTCCTCGGTCACGACGTTACCGACGAACCATTCGAGCTCGTCCGGGTCGGCGATCAGCTTGGCGAACAGGAACCTGAGGTCCCACTGGTACAGGACGCGGCCAACGTCCCAGACGACGGCGCGCACCTCAGACATGCAAAAAGCCCCCGTGGTGGCGGGGGCTTTTCGGAAGACCTGCCCCGCGAACGAATCGCGAGAGCGGCAGCAGCATCAGCCCTGGCGGGCCTTGAAGCGGCGGTTGGTCTTGTTGATGACGTAAACCCGGCCGCGGCGACGGATCACGCGGTTGTCCCGGTGACGGCCCTTGAGCGACTTGAGGCTGTTGACGATCTTCATGATACCTGCCTTCGAAAAACAAACGGCACCGGAAAGCCAGTCCGATGCCGATTTCTTGGTGGCGCGGTTACGCAAGCGCCCCGGCGAAGTCAAGCAGGCTTCAGGCCGCGTCGCGCCGATCGGTGCGCATGGCGGCCAGTTTCCGCTCCCACGCAAGGGCATGGGCCACGATCCGGTCAAGATCGGCATGCTGCGGGGCCCACGGCAGGGTCGCCTTGATGCGCGAGGGATCGGACACCAGCGAATCGGGGTCGCCCGCCCGGCGCGGGCCGAACACCCGCTGCAGCGTGCCGCCGGTCACCCGGTCGACCGCGTCGAGCACTTCGAGCACAGAGAAGCCGCGGCCATAACCGCAGTTCATGGTCATCGACCGTTCCGGCTGCTCGACCAGCGCATCAAGCGCCAGCACGTGGGCGGCGGCAAGGTCGCTGACATGGATATAGTCACGTACCCCCGTGCCATCGGGCGTGGCGTAGTCGGTGCCGAACACCGATACGCTGTCGCGCAGGCCCAGCGCCGCTTCCACCGCCACCTTGATGAGGTGGGTGGCACCGGCGGTCGATTGCCCGCTGCGCCCCTGCGGGTCGGCCCCGGCAACGTTGAAATAGCGCAGCGCGCAATAGTTGAACGGATGGGCAGCGGCGGTATCTGCCAGCATCTGCTCGGTCATCAGCTTGGACCAGCCATAGGGGTTGATCGGCTGCTTGGGGATGTCCTCGCTGACCGGAGATACGGCAGGGATGCCATAAGTCGCCGCCGTGCTGGAAAAGATCATGTGCGGCACGCCGGCCCTGACCACGGCCTCCACCAGCGCACGGCTCTTGGCGGTGTTGTTGTGGTAATACTTCAGCGGGTTCTCGACCGATTCGGGAACGATGATCGAACCGGCAAAATGCATCACCGCGCCGATCTTGCGCTCACCGAATATCCGCGCCAGCAGCGCACCATCCTCGATATCGCCCTCGTAGAAGGCGACGCCTTCGGGTATGGCGAAACGGAACCCGGTGGACAGGTTGTCGATCACGGCCACAGGCGTTCCGCGATCGCGCAGCGCCAGCACTGCATGGCTGCCGATGTAACCGGCACCGCCGGTAACGAGGACGGGGA
>CAZTED010000059.1:0-16059 GCA_964612175.1 uncultured Sphingomonadaceae bacterium | reverse complement strand
GGTGTCGCACAAGGCCTGCCGCAGGGAGCCGGGCCGCAGCCTGTCGAGAACTGATGCGGACAGGATGATACAGCTTGCACAGCGTCACCCTGTTGGAACCAGAAGAATGCCTGTTATAACAGGATTTTAGAAAGAATACTGCGCCGGGTGCCATGCGGACGGCGAGCGCGATGCTTACGGCTTGAAAGGGCCGATTGCCGCATGGCATATCTCGGGGAGTGCAGGGCAGGGCCTTGGGATGAGGCTAAGCTTGAAGCGCAGTGGGGCCAATTAAGTATAGTGTCCCCGGAATTCACCAGAACCCTCTGCGGCCGACGCGATGCGAGCTCTACTGAGCACCAATAGGGTAAAAGGAATAACAGTTGTTCACACGCCGGTCGCTCCATGAGAGAACTGAATCATGATTAAGTTTTTGCTCGGAGCATATTGGGATGCGCGTCCTGATAGCTTGGAAAATTGCACTGAAAATGCAGGGCGTTTTTTTGCGGGCCTTGCAGAGATCGACCCGCTTTTAGCGCATTGGTATGAGCGGGGGCGATCACGAAAAGATGCTTTGGAGAGGCAGGTCGACACCTCCGACACCCAAAAACTTCAGGACCTTCTCCTGAAAGGCCGGAATCGGCGCGATGTCGGGCGTGAGGTCATCGACGAACTTGGTTTTAAGTTGAGCCTCTGGAATGGAGCTAGTGAGGAGGAAGCGGAGGCGTCTGTAAGCGTGCATTGTGGCGCCTATAGCGAGCGCGTCGGCAACAATGTTCTCATCGATCTTCCCTATCAATCCGAGGGCTTGAAATGGGTCGAGAATGCTAGCTCGCTCTTGGCGTTGGTTGCGGAAATCTGGCGGCCGAAATGGGACGGAATCATGTCGAAAAAAGCCATGCGTGAACGGGATTTTGACGGCGACTATCCGTTTGTGGACTGGATGGTTTATGTGCCCCGCTCGGTTGCATCGGTGCCGGCGCCTGGGCGTGTTGAAACGCTAAGTGGCTTGGGATCGATCGTCGTTGTGCAGCCCGATCCGCCAGTCGGGAATAGTGATGAAGAGTCGTCTCGCATCCGGCAAGTTGAGAGTCTTTTGGCGGCTTGAAGGTGCAGAAAGTGAAAGCAAGATAAAAGGAATGGCTCCCCCTGCGGGTTAACATGTTGTCTTTACATCGTTTTTGGAGAGATGGACGGCGCCGTAGTGGAGACAAGCGGTGCCGTGCTCGTATTAATGCATTGATCTTTTGGGGGAATGCGGGTGCCGCGAGTCTCGCGGCCTGGTCCCTGCCGGAACGACCTCGCAAACCCTCGATCTGGTTCAGGCTTGCTTCCTGGGTAGTGACCCGGAAGTGAGTGACTGACCGGCACACCGTACGCGAGGGCTCGCGGGTGGATGGTGCTGATGTTGCGGGACAAAGCGGGACTTTTGGGCGGTGGCAGCTTCTCCGTCAAATCCAGGTCACGACGGTGAAGTGACGGGCGCGGCGCGCGGGACCTTGGGATCGTTGGCGTTCCTGTGCTGGATCATGCCCGTTGAACTGACTTGGCCCCGGCGATGGTCCGTACCGCTCCTGATCTTGTTCATAGAGCTGCAAAACAGCTCCGCTTTCAGGAGCGGCGTTGCCGTCCCGTGCTGCTGTTCATCGCTGCGATGCCGCCCTTGGAGCGGCTGAGGAGGATCAGGGGTTGGTTGCGGCCTCCTGTCGGGTCTGTGCGCCGTGCTGTGCGAGGACGGTGTCGAGCATAACGGGTTGCACGAATTCCGGGGACACGAATTCCGGGGACACTATACTTATTAGCCCCCCACCGCCGATCCCAATCAGCGACTCACCCCTCCCCCGCTGCCCAAGCCTCCCGCCAGGCGGCATTCACCGCATCAGCCTGACGTAACAGCCGGGGCTCAAGGCGCGCCGCCTCCTCAGGCACGATCGGAAGGCCCAGATGCTCGCCCACCCGCACCAGTGCACCCGGCAGGTCGGCCACCAGTTCCTCGTAGGTGAAGGCCAGCGGCGTGATGCCGGCTCCCGCGAAGAACGTGTCCCACTGTTCTTCCCAGGTGGCGATCTTGTCCAACTGGGCGGCGATTGCGGCGCGGTCGAAGTGCGGCTCGCCGCGTGCGGGCAGGCCGGAATGCCAGCCACCGGTCTGCAGCGCCTTCACGCCCGATATGGCCTGGGCCAGCTTGTCCTGGCGCGACAATCGCACCCACGGCCCGTGCCGCATCGCTGCCCCCTCCGCCGTGTCCCGGTCGATCTGTTGCGCATCCTCTGACCGCGCAACGTTGTGCCGGGTCTGGCCGGGTACTATCTTCTCCGGATGGCTCTTGCCGCCCTTCCGATCCCTCCCGAGATCGCCGCATGGTTTGACCAGCGCGGCTGGCGCTTGCGGCGGCATCAGGCCGAAATGCTCGATGCATCGCGCGCCGGGCAGCACGCGCTGCTGGTGGCCGATACCGGTGCGGGCAAGACGCTGGCGGGTTTCCTGCCCACCCTGGCGGATTTCTGCCCCAGCCAGCTCGATGGCGTCGATCCGCCGGAAGGGCTGCACACGCTCTATGTCTCGCCGCTGAAGGCGCTGGCACATGATGTGCAGAGGAACCTGCTGACGCCGGTGGCAGACATGGGCCTGCCGATCCGCATCGAGACGCGCAGCGGCGATACGCCTTCGGACCGCAAGAAGCGCCAGCGCGAACGGCCGCCGCATGTGCTGCTGACCACGCCCGAAAGCCTTTCGCTGCTGCTGTCCTATCCGGAGAGCCGCGATCTGTTTCGCAGCCTCAAGCGGGTGGTGGTGGACGAGATCCACGCTTTCGCCACCCAGAAGCGGGGTGACCTGCTGGCCCTGTCGCTTGCCCGCCTGCAGGGGATCGCGCCCGCCATGCAGCGCGTCGGACTGTCGGCGACCCTCGCTGATCCGGAGGCGTTCCGTGCATGGCTGGCCCCGTGGGGGGACATCGATTCCGTCGCGCTGGTGGAGGGGGAGCCAGGTGCGCAGGCCGAGGTCGAGATCCTGCTGCCCGACGATGCGCGGGTGCCGTGGGGTGGCCACGCGGCGACATGGGCGATCCCCCAACTCTACCAGCGCATCCGCGAGAACCGCACCACGCTGGTCTTCACCAACACGCGCTTTCTGGCCGAATACATCTTCCAGCACCTGTGGGACGCGAACGAGGACAAGCTGTCGATCGGCATCCACCACGGTTCGCTGTCAGCGGAAAGCCGGCGCAAGGTGGAAGGGGCCATGGCGCGTGGCGAGCTGCGGGCGCTGGTCTGCACCGCCAGCCTCGACCTGGGGGTGGACTGGGGGGATATCGACCTGGTGGTGCAGATGGGCGCGCCCAAGGGGTCCAGCCGCCTGCTCCAGCGGATCGGCCGCGCCAACCATCGGCTCGACCAGCCCAGCCGTGCCCTGCTGGTGCCGGGAAACCGCTTCGAATTCCTCGAAGCCATGGCAGCAAGGGACGCGGTCGACGAGGGCCAGCGCGATGGCGAAGACTTTCGCCCCGGCGGGCTCGACGTGCTGGCCCAGCACGTGATGGCCTGTGCTTGTGCCGCCCCCTTCGACGAGGCGACCCTGCTGGCCGAGGTCCGGTCGAGCATGGCCTATGCCTGGGTGGACGAGGGGGTTTGGTCCCGGGTGCTCGAATTCGTGGCCACCGGGGGCTATGCGCTGAAGGCCTATGACCGGTTCCGCCGCATCGTGCGCGACGCCGGCGGGATGTGGCGGCTGGCGCACCCGGAACAGGCGGCGCGGCACCGGCTCAATGCGGGCATCATCGTCGATAGCGAGATGCTCAATGTCCGGTTCCGCAACGGCCGATCGCTGGGCCGGGTGGAGGAGCGCTTTGCCGCCGCGCTGCGGCCGGGCGATACCTTCCGGTTTTCAGGGCTGAACCTCGAGGTCGAGCAGCTGAAGGACATGGAGCTGGTGGTGCGTGCCAGCACCCGGGCGGCGATGATCCCCAGCTATGGCGGGCTGCGCCTGCCGCTGACCACGCACCTGGCCGACCGGGTGCGCGCGCTGCTGGTTGACCGCGCCGGCTGGGCGCGCTTTCCGGACGAGGTGCGCGAGTGGCTGGAGGTGCAGGACTGGCGCAGCCAGCTACCGGCGCCGGACCGGCTGCTGGTGGAGGGCTTCCCCCATGGCGGGCGCGAATACACCGTCTACTACACCTTCAGCGGGTGGAACGCGAACCAGTCGCTCGGCATGCTTGTCACCAAGCGGATGGAAGACATGGGGCTGATGCCCGGCGGCTTCGTGGCCAATGACTATTGCCTTGCGGTCTGGGGTCTGAAGCCGGTGGATGAGCCCGCTGTGCTCCTCTCGCCAACGATCCTGGCCGAAGAGTTCGTCGACTGGGTAGAGGACAGTTACCTGCTGCGCCGCGCATTCCGCGAGGTGGCGGTGATTGGCGGGCTGGTTGAACGGCAGCAGCCCGGCAACAGGAAGACCGGGCGGCAGGTCACCTTCAGCACCGACCTGATCTACGACGTCCTGAAGAAGTACGAGCCTGGCCATGTGCTGATCGAGGCGGCCTGGGCCGATGCCCGGACCAGGCTGACCGACGTGGCTCGCCTTGCCGAGGTGCTGGAAACGTCGGCCCGGCGGATCGTTCATGTCCGGCTGGAACGGGTCAGCCCTCTCGCCGTGCCGGTGATGGTGATGATCGGCCGCGAAGCCGTGCCGCAGGGCGCGGCGGACGATGAACTGTTGCTGGAGGCGGAAAGCCTGTCGTCTGCCGCGATGCGGGTGGATGGATTGCCGGATTAGCCGGTGTATCGGGCGGCCAACGAAAAAGGGGCAGGATCGCTCCTGCCCCTTGATCTGGTTTCGGTAAGGCAGGCCGGCTTACTTGCCGAAGCTGCGATACTTTTCGTTGCCGACGAAGCCGAACTTCGTGACGCCCGAACCCTTGATGATGTTGAGCACCTGGGCCGACAGCTCGTAGCTCGCCTGGGCTTCCGGTTCGAACTGCAGTTCCGGCTCAACCGAGAAGGTCAGCGTTTCTCGCAGGTTGCGGACCAGTTCGCCACTGTTGATCGGCGTGCCGTTCCAGAGGATCTGGTTGGTCGGCGTGAGCACGATCTTGTTGATGATCGGATCGACCTGATCTTCTGGCGGAGGATTGGGATCCGGCGCCGGAAGGTCGATATTGATGGCGTGGGTCGCCACGGGGATGGTGATGATGAACATGATGAGGAGAACGAGCATGACGTCGATCAACGGCGTCGTGTTCATTTCCATCATCGGCTCGCCATCGTCCCGGCCGCCTGACATTGCCATGGGTTAATACTCCTCGTGACCGGTAAGGCGAACGGCGATCAGCCGTTCGGGTCCACCGGGTTGGAAATGAAGCCGACGGTGGGATAGCCCGCCGCCTGCACGTTGAAGATCGTGCCTGCCACGCAGCGCCACGGGGCGTTGACGTCGCCGCGGATGTGGACCTGCGGGATCAGTTCCGGGTTCGCCATCATCTCTTCCGGACCGCCGGCGCGCTGCACGATGGCATCGAGACGCTCGAATGCCTGGTCGTAGAGCTCGCTGGAATCCACCAGCGTGGTGTTGTTGAAGTACACCCGGCATTCACCACCGCGCGATGCGCCGGTAAATTCCGTGTTGATCGTGCTGGGCGTGCGACCGGCTTCGTCGGTCGTGGTCACGGTGATCAGCAGGTTTTCCACCTTGTCGTCGGATTCGCGTGAGACGATGATCGGAACACGCAGCTCCTCGACCGTCTGGATGGCGACCGGGACCGCGATCAGGAAGATGATCAGCAGCACCAGCATCACGTCCACCAGCGGCGTGGTGTTGATGTCCGACATCGGCAAGTCTTCGCCGGATCCGCCCGTCGAAATGGCCATGTTTCTCGTCCTATCTCAAAAGGGGCTGCAACTGGGGCGGGTACCTTGCGGGCACCCGCCCGGTGATTGCAGTCAGGATCAGGCCTTCGGCGCCGGCTTGGCAGCTGCAGCCGGCTTGGCCGCGGCGGCCGGCAGGGTCGGCTTAACAGCGCCGTTGGAGGCGAGGTTGGCCAGCAGTTCGGTCGAGAAGCCCGAGAGCATCGCGGCGATCTTCTTGTTGCGGCTCTGCAGGTAGTTGTAGGCGAACACGGCCGGCACGGCGACCAGCAGGCCGATGGCGGTCATGATCAGCGCTTCACCCACCGGGCCGGCGACCTTGTCGATCGAGGCCGAGCCGGCGATGCCGATGTTGATCAGAGCGCGGTAGATACCGATAACCGTGCCGAGCAGGCCCACGAACGGCGCGGTCGCACCGGTGGTGGCCAGGAACGGCAGGCCCGAAGCGAGCTTCGAGTTGATCGCGGCTTCCGAACGGGCCAGCGAGCCATGCAGCCAGTCATGGGCTTCAAGGCTGTCGGTCATGTTCTTGTGCTCGGCTTCGGCGGCGAGGGCATCGTCCACCAGCTGGCGCCAGGCGCTGTCCTTTTCGAGCTTGCCGGCACCTTCGCTCAGCGAACCGGCGCGCCAGAAGGCCGGACGACCAGTCTGGTACTGCTTGATGAGCTTGTTCTGCTCGAAATACTTGATGAACAGGATGTAGAACGAACCGACCGACTGGATGACCAGCACGGCGAGAATGGACCAGGCGACGGGGCCGCCCTGTTCCATGGCTTCCATGAAGCCGAACTGGTTCTGCGGAGCGGCTTCGCCAGCGGCTGCGGCAGCGGCGGCAAGGGTGTTAATGAACATGCGAAAATTCCTCTTCTGAGATCAGTCTGAAACCGGGAAAAAATCAGTTGCCGAGCTGGTACACGATGGTCATCGCGTCGCGCCCGGTGGTGGGGTTGCCTGCAGCGTCCAGCGCCGGCTCGTAGCGGGCATAGCGCTGCATCCCGTCGCAAGCCGCTTCGTCCAGGATGTCCGAACCACTGGTGGCGGTCACCGAACACTGCGTGACACGGCCATCGGGGCCAACGACGACGGCGACGCCGACGTTACCTTCGATTTCCTGGCGCACGGCGCGGGAGGGGTAGTTGTTCTGGATGCGGGCGGCCCAGCGATTCTGGCCGTCACGCTGCGCAGCACGGGCCCGCGAGGGTGCCGGCGGCGGAGCGGGGGCTGCCGGCGGCGCAGGCGGCGGGACGATCCGCGCCGGCGGAGCGGGCGGCGGAATGTTCGCTTGCGTGCGGATCGGCGGCGGTGCCGGCGCAATGCTGATCGGGGGCGGCGGCGCGACCGGAGGCGGCGGGGCCACCTCTTGCTCGGGCGGGGGCGGCAGCTCCTCCTCAGGTTCCGGTTCAGGCTCCTCGATATCCACCGTGGTAACCCGCTCGACAACTTCCTTCACCGCCGAAATGGCGAGGCCGCTGATAAGCAGGTAACCAACCGCAACGTGGATGAGGGCAACGATGATAATCGAAAGAATTCGACTACCGCTCATCTCTTGGTCAGCGTAAGCCATCCAGTCCCATCACTCCATATCAATACCGGGCGCACCCGGGCAACGCAGAAGGCAGGCCGCTGGTGCCTGCCTGCCACAACGAAGATTTTGTCCACCCCGAAGTTTCTAGAGCGGCGAGAGGGTGACCGGCATTCGTTCAGCCCACTCGTCACAGACCCGTTTGTTATGTTTTGTACAGGACCGTTCGGGCCGGGTCTTAACGACACCTTTCCATGCGGGCAATCGCTTTATCGGTTCAGGCGGGATTCACGGGCCAAACGATGCTTTAACGCCGGTTTTTGCGCACTATATGACAAGTCGCAGCAGGGAAGGCAGAACGGAAAGATGGCAATAATGACCCGATTCTCCCCCCCGGCGAATCTGCGCGCCGCCTTTTTTGCGGCTCCTTTGGCGGCGTTGGCCCTGGCCGTCCTGGTGCCGGGCGCTGCTCTGGCGCAGGCTCCGCAACCGGTCGCGCCGCAATTACCGGCAGGCCCGATCCCGCTGGCGCCGCTGACATATGTCGACCTTGTGGAGCTGGGGCAGGCGGCAGACCTTGTGCTGCGCGCCGAGGTTACCCGCCAGCGTAATGTCCCGCCCGATCGCGCACCCGGGCTCCAGCCCGGCAAGGCGCGGCTCTATGTGCAGGCGGCGACCCAGTCGCTGCTGGCCGGTGCCGGGCCGGTAGGCGAATCGCACGCCTTCCTCGTGGACCTGCCGCTCAACGCCCGCGGTCGCCGGCCCGACATCAAGCGGCAGGTGGTGCTGCTGTTTGCCCGCCGCACCGCCGACCGTCCGGGCGAGTTGCAGCTCGTCGGCCCGCAGGCCATGCAGCCTGCCGATCCGGCGCTGGAGCAGCAGGTGCGCCGCGTGCTGACCCAGCTGGTGCAGGGCGAGCGGCCGCCAGTGGTGACCGGCGTGCGCGAGGTGATGAGCGTGGCCGGCAACCTCGCCGGCGAATCGGAAAGCCAGATCTTCCTCGAAACCCGCACCGGCGACCCTGTCAGCCTCACAGTGCTGCGGCGGCCCGGCATGGCGCCTTCGTGGGGCGTATCGTGGACCGATATCGTCGACCAGTCGGCCCGTCCGCCCGAGCGCGAGACGCTCGAATGGTATGCGTTGGCCTGCTTCCTGCCTGAAGCCCTGCCTGAAAGCGCCTTCATCCAGCGCGATCCCGAATCGCGGGCCCGGGCCAGAGCCGACTATGCCCTGGTGCGCGAGCAGCTGGGCGCCTGCCGGCGCAGCGCGGGCTAGGCGGTCTTCCTGCAGGCGGACGGGACGCGGTAGCTTCCGGCAAGGCACCCGCCGCCGTGCCTTTCGCCGGCCAATCGGGCGCTAGCCAACCGCGCAAAGGCCCATTATCGGCGCGAGCCAGGCACCAATCCAGCCGAACGCCAAACTCAAGTTACCGGGAACCCAGATGACCCAGCCTCTCCGCATTGCCCTTGCCGGTCTTGGCACCGTAGGGGCCGGCGTGATCCGCCTGCTCGAAGCCAATGGCCAGCTGATCGCGGCCCGCGCCGGCCGCCCGATCGAGGTGGTGGCCGTGAGCGCGCGCAACCGCACCAAGGATCGCGGCATAGACCTAGCGCGATTCGCCTGGGAAGACGACATGACCGCGCTGGCACAACGCAGCGATGTAGACGTGGTTGTGGAACTGGTCGGCGGCTCGGACGGGCCGGCGCTGGCCCTGGCCCGGCACGCGCTTGGCGGCGGCAAGGCGCTGGTCACGGCGAACAAGGCGATGATCGCCCATCACGGCATGGAACTGGCGGCGCTGGCGGAGGCGCACGGCCTTGCCCTGAAGTTCGAGGCGGCGGTGGCCGGCGGCATCCCGGTGATCAAGGGCCTTGGCGAAGGTGCGGCGGCCAACCGGATCGAACGGATTTACGGGATCCTCAACGGCACCTGCAATTACATTCTGACCCAGATGGAAAGCACCGGCGCGGACTTTGGTGGCGTGCTGAAGGCAGCACAGGACCTGGGATATGCCGAGGCCGACCCGACGTTTGACGTCGAAGGCGTAGACGCGGCGCATAAGCTGTCGATCCTGGCTGCGGTTGCCTTCGGCACGGCGATCGATTTCGGCGCGGTCGACATCTCGGGCATCAGCCGCATCCGTGCTGCCGATATCGCCCAGGCCGATGCGTTGGGCCATGTCATCCGGCTTGTCGGCCAGGCCGACATGCAGGTGGAAGGCGGCGAGCATCGCCTTTTCCAGCGCGTGCAGCCGGTGCTGGTGGCCAAGGACCATCCGCTGGCCGCGGTCGACGGTCCCACCAATGCCGTGGTGGCGGAAGGCAATTTCGTGGGTCGCCTGCTGTTCCAGGGCCGTGGCGCCGGCGATGGCCCCACTGCCAGCGCGGTGGTGGCGGACCTGATCGACATCGCCCGCGGCAATGTCGGCGCGCCCTTCTCGCTCCCCGTGGCACTGCTGGAAGAAACGCCCGCTGCCGATCCCGGCCATCGGCTGGGCCGCCACTATATGCGCTTCACCGTGGCCGACCGGCCCGGCGTGCTGGCCGAGATCACTGCCGCCATGCGCGACGCCGGGGTCTCGATCGAAACCATGATCCAGCACGGCAACCCGGCGGACGACGGGCTGGACCCGGTGCTGGTGGCGATCGTCAGCCACGAAGGGCCGGAAAGCGCGATCAAGGCGGCGCTGGCCCTGCTCGACGGTTCGCCCAGCCTGGCCGAGGCGCCGCTGGTGATGCCGCTGCTGGGCTAGGGGCCGATCACGTCATCGTCGAGGCCGCGCAGGCTCCGCTCTGAAAGGTCTGGGCGATCGCCTGCCGGGGCGGCTTCCGCCACCACATCCGCGTCGGTCGGCCCGCCATAAAGCCGCGCCGCTTCCGACCCGGCGGGCGTTTCCGGCAGGGCATCGAAATCGACCATGATCGCGGGCGGCGGGACGGAACCGAACATCATGCAGTTCTCCCGGCCGCGGGTACGCAGGCATGATTCGTCGAAATCCGGCGGGCGCGGCGCGCCGCTGCCGGTTACCTCGGTGTCGGCCCGTACCGGCCGTTCAAACGTGTAGCGCTCGCCACTTTCGAACCGGCGGCAGACGATGATGGTGTCCTCGTCCGCCTCCGGGTCGTCGCAGGGATCGATTTCTGGCTCGGCCGCGGTGACCGTCCATGCCGTCCGGGCATTGGCGACCGCTTCCTCGGCGGTGACGACCGGCGGCTCGGCCGCATGGAGCGGCCCCGATGGTGCTGTCATGCAGAAGAAAAGGGCCGGCGCCAATGATCTCGACATGCATCCCACCCCGCCCTAAGCGGAACCCAGCATCCCTTTCGCGAGTGAATTGCCAGTGAACGAAACGGTGAACCAGGCGGAGACCCAACCGCAGGCAGGTCCTTCTGACGAAGGGCCGCTCGACCGCGTGCTGGCGATGGAGCTGGTACGGGTGACGGAAGCGGCCGCCATGGCCGCAGCCCGGTTGGTCGGTCGCGGTGACGAGACCGCGGCCGACGAAGCGGCGGTAAGGGCCATGCGCGCGGCGTTCGACCATGTCGCCGTCGATGGCACGGTGGTGATCGGAGAGGGCGAACGGGACGATGCGCCGATGCTCTACATCGGTGAAAAGCTGGGCGCTGCACAGGGCACCGGACCTGCTATCGATATTGCGGTTGATCCGCTGGAGGGCACCACCATAACCGCCAAGGCGGGATCCAACGCGCTGGCCGTGCTGGCAATTGCGGGCAAGGGCTGCCTGCTCAATGCACCCGACATCTATATGGAGAAGATTGCCGTCGGCCCCGGATTTCCCGAAGGCGTGGTCAGCCTGGCCCGCTCGCCCGAGGAGAACGTGGCCGCCGTGGCCGAGGCCAAGGGCGTGGCGCCGGCCGACCTGATGGTCTGCGTGCTCGACCGGCCGCGCCATGCCGATCTGATCGGCAAGCTGCGCGCGATCGGCTGCGGCATCCAGTTGATCCCCGATGGCGATATCGCCGGAGTGATCGCCACTGCCGACATCGAGACCCCGGTCGACCTCTACATGGGTTCCGGCGGCGCGCCCGAGGGTGTTCTGGCGGCAGCCGCGCTGCGCTGTACCGGCGGGCAGTTCGAAGGGCGCCTGATGTTCCGCAACGAGGACGAGCGCCGCCGCGCCCGCGAGTGCGGCATCACCGATTTCGACCGCATCTATCGCCTGGATGACCTGGCCCGGGGAGACTGCATCTTTGCGGCCACCGGCGTAACCGACGGTTCGCTGCTCGATGGGGTGCGGCATGTGCGGCGCAAGGGGGGCAGCGAGGTGCTCGCCACCCACAGCCTCGTGATGCGCGCCTCCACTGGCACCGTGCGCTGGATCAAGGCAGAACACCGGGTGGGCTGAACGCAGGCGGGGCAGGGGGCCTTTTCCCGGCCTTTCCCCAAATGCCCGCCAGCCGCAGGTTGCATTCATGTGACTCTGGGGTAGAGCCGGGGCAGCGATTCCCCATCACAGAAATAACGGGTCCTTGCGCCATGAAGATCATGTCCGGCAATGCCAACCTGCCGCTTGCCCGCGCCATTGCCGGCTATCTTGAAGTGCCGCTGACCGATGCCAGCGTGCGCCGCTTCGCCGACGAGGAGGTGTTCGTGGAAATCCACGAAAACGTCCGCGGCGAGGACGTGTTCATCGTTCAGTCGACCAGCTACCCGGCCAATGACAACCTGATGGAACTGCTGATCTGCATCGATGCGCTGAAACGCGCCTCGGCCAAGCGGATCACGGCGGTGGTGCCCTATTTCGGCTATGGCCGGCAGGACCGCAAGCCCGGCCCGCGCACGCCGATCTCGGCCAAGCTGGTGGCAAACCTGATCACCCAGGCCGGTGCCAACCGCGTGCTGGCGGTGGACCTGCATGCCGGGCAGATCCAGGGCTTCTTCGATATCCCCACCGACAACCTCTATGCCGCCCCGGTGATGGCCGCCGACATCCAGGCCCGTTACGGCGAGAACGACCTGATGGTGGTCAGCCCCGACGTGGGCGGCGTGGTCCGTGCCCGCGCGCTGGCCAAGCGGCTCGACAATGCCCCGCTCGCCATCGTCGACAAGCGGCGCGAGCGTCCGGGCGAGAGCGAGGTGATGAACATCATCGGTGACGTGAAGGGCCGCAACTGCATCCTGATTGATGACATCATCGATTCGGGCGGCACCTTGTGCAATGCGGCCGAGGCACTGCTGGCCCAGGGCGCGAAAAGCGTGGCGGCCTATATCACCCACGGCGTCCTGTCGGGTGGTGCGGTGGCGCGTATCGAAGGCTCCTGCATGAAGGAGCTGGTGATTACCGATACCATCCGTCCCACCGATGCCACCAACGATTCGAGCAAGATCCGCGTGCTCACCATCGCCCCGCTGGTGGGCGAGGCCATGCGCCGCATCGCCGACGAAAGCTCGGTCTCGAGCCTGTTCGACTGATGGTCCGCGCTGCGGCACCGCTGGCGGTCTGCGCATTCCTCGGCGCCTGTTCATCGAACCCGGGCCCGCGCAGCGTGGCGGTCTATGCCCCGCCGCCGGGGATCAACCAGGTGCTGGCAGGTCCGATTGCCGCCGCGCCGGGCCACTCGCTGGTCCTGGGCGATCTCAACATGGCACCCGCGGCACAAATCCCGCGCCATTACCACCATGGCGAGGAATACATCTATGTCCTGGGAGGATCTGCCACGGTTTCGCGCGCGGGCCATCCGGACGTGGTGCTGCGGGCGGGCGAGGGGCTGGTGATTGCGCCGGACGTGGTCCACTGGGGCACGGCCGGCGAGGATGGCCTGCGCTCCATTTCCGCATGGGTGAAGGACGATAGCCGCCCGTTGCGCGAAGCCGTGGCCCCATGATGGTGACGCCATGAACCTTGCCGCCGAAGTGGCGCTGGCCCATCGCCTTGCCGAAGCGGCGCGGGCCGAGATCCTGCCGCTGTTCCGCACACCGGTCTCCAGCGAGGCCAAGGCCGATGCCACGCCGGTGACGCTGGCGGACCGCAATGCCGAGGAGGCCATGCGCCGCATCCTCAAGGCCGAAGTGCCGCAGGACGGCGTCTTTGGCGAGGAGTTCGGGGTGGAGGAGGGCCGTTCGGGCCGGCAATGGGTGCTCGACCCGATCGATGGCACCACGGCCTTCCTTGCCGGCCGCGCGACCTTCGGCACCTTGATCGCTCTTCTGGTGGACGGCTTCCCCGTGCTCGGCCTGATCGACCAGCCGGTGCTGGGCGAGCGCTGGCTTGGCGTGGCAGGCCAGGGCACCACCTACAATGGCAAGCCTGCCACCACCCGCGCCTGCCGCGAACTTGCCCGCGCCACGATTGCCACCACCGGCCCGCAGTACTTCAGCCAGCAAGAGGGCGAAGTGTTCATGGCCCTTGCCGCCAAGACCGATCACAAGCGCATGGTGATGGGCGGCGATTGCTACAACTATGCCTGCCTTGCCAGCGGCCATATCGACGTGGTGTGCGAAGCCGGCCTCAAGCTGCATGATTTCGCCGCGCTGGTGCCGGTGGTGGAAGGGGCCGGCGGGCTGATGTGCGACTGGAACGGCGATCCGCTCCATGCCGGGTCCGAAGGCCACGTGCTGGCGCTGGGCGATCCGGCACGGCTGGAGGACGTGCTGGGGGCGATGAGCGGCCACTGAGTTCGAACCGCGAGTCCGAACCGGCTTGCCTTTCGCCGGATCCGCGACTATCGGCCCCACCTTCACTGACACGTGATTCATCTGCCGGTCTGGCCAAAAGGGCTGCCAGGGCTGGTTGGACGTGTCCCTGACCAAGGAGACGAAAATGCCCAAGCTGAAGACCAAGAGCGGTGTGAAGAAACGCTTCAAGATCACCGCCACTGGCAAGGTCAAGCATGGTGTCGCCGGCAAGCGCCACCGCCTGATCAGCCACAATGCCAAGTACATCCGCCAGAACCGCGGCACCGAGGTGATTTCCGAGGCTGATGCCCGGACGATCAAGCTCTGGGCGCCCTACGGCCTCAAGTAAGGAGTACTGAAGCATGAGCCGTATCAAGCGTGGCGTAACCACCCGCCAGAAGCACAAGCGGATTCTCGAACAGGCCAAGGGCTATCGGGGCCGCCGCAAGAACACCATTCGCGTTGCGCGCCAGGCGGTCGAAAAGGCCGGCCAGTACGCTTACCGCGACCGCAAGATCAACAAGCGCAACTTCCGCGCCCTGTGGATCCAGCGCATCAACGCAGCTGTGCGCGTGGAAGGCCTGACCTATTCGCAGTTCATCCACGGCGCCAAGCTCGCCGGCATCGAACTGGATCGCAAGGTCATGGCAGACCTGGCCATGAACCAGGCTGAAGCGTTCACCGCGATCATCAAGCAGGCCAAGCAGGCGCTGCCGGCCTGAACCCTGCCAGATCGAAGGCAAAATGAAGGGCGCGGATGGTTTGGGTCATCCGCGCCCTTCCCTTTTCGGCGACCCGCGGTGAAGGGTCGTGAAACACCGCAGGCCGCCGCCAGGTTCGTTTGGCACCGGGCTTGAGTGACCCGGGCCCGCTTGGCTTCAGCCGAGGTCTTCCACGGAGACCCAGCCACGGGTGCCGAAGTTGTCCTCGGCCTCGATCCACAGTCCTTCGCGGTTGCCGGTCGGCACCAGCTGTGTCCCGGCACGCAGCGAGCGCACGGCAGCGGCATCGGCGGCGGGCTGCGGCGCGGCCGTGCCGAGGCTCTGTTCGCAGCGGACCAGCTGCACTTCCTCGTCATCGGCCCTTGCCGGTGCGCTCAACAGCGCCACCGCGCTCGCGGCCAGAACGGCCAGCCTGATGAACTCCTCGCCCATCAAAAGGTCCCCTTTCCAACAGCCTGATGTCTTGTGGACAGGATAAAGGCGCGCGCCCGGCCCGCCGGGCAAGATGGGCGGCCGTGCATGACCGGACTTGTCATTTTCTCCGATGCCATTGTCACCGAATCATCACCCTGATCGGGATTGCGGGAACCCGGGCGGTCCCAAAGCATTGGGTGTGTGAAGCGGAGGTCACGGCTTGCAGCCGCCGCGATTCGCAGGGGACAGTCGCGCAAGATGCCGCACGAATTCGCCATCGACGTGCGGTTCTATCGCCTGTCCGATGCCATCCAGCCCTATTTCACCGCGCTCTATTCCTTCGCCATATCGTGCGACGAGGATGTGGCGATCGCGGACCGCCTGCATCCTGAATGGGCGGCCATGAGCTTCACCCAGAGCGGTCAGCCGCCGCAAGCGGCGATCGTGCCCGAGCCTGTGGCCACGACCTGGCCTTTCGCGATCACAGGGCCGACCAGCCGCGCCATCGCCTTTCGCTACGGCCGATCGCGGGTTTGGGGCCTCGGGCTGCAACCGGCAGGCTGGGCCCGTTATGTGACGCTCGATGCGAGCGCGCTGGCCGACCGCATTGTCGATGGAAGGGAAGTGGAGGCGCTGGCCCTGTTTGCGCCGATACTGGGGATCGTTCGCCAGCGTGGTGCCAGCCCTGACCATATTGCCGCGCAGATCGACGCCTACCTGCTCCGGGCGGATGCCAGGGCAGAGGCGGTCGATCCCCGGGTGATGGCCTGCCAGGCGGCCCTGCGCGATCCCGACATCGGTAATGTCGAGGCACTGGCTGCGCGGCTGGACATGGGGCGGCGCTCGCTTGAACGGCTGTGCGCGCGGCATTTCGGCTTTCCGCCCAAGCTGTTGCTGCGCCGCCAGCGCTTCCTGCGCAGCCTGG
>CAZTED010000058.1:7841-16183 GCA_964612175.1 uncultured Sphingomonadaceae bacterium | reverse complement strand
GCCATGCTGGAAATCCGCGCCGGCACGGGGGGCGATGAAGCCGCGCTGTTCGCCGGTGACCTCTACCGCATGTACGAACGCTTTGCCGCGACCCAGGGCTGGCGGGTGGAGCCGGTCTCCATGAACGCCAGCGAGGTGGGCGGGTTCAAGGAAATCGTCGCCAGTGTCACCGGCCCCAACGTGTTCCGCAAACTGAAGTTTGAAAGCGGCGTCCACCGCGTGCAGCGCGTACCCGTCACCGAAAGCGGCGGGCGCATCCATACCTCGGCTGCCACCGTGGCCGTACTGCCCGAGCCGACCGAGGTGGACGTGCAGATCAACGATGGCGACCTGAAGATCGACATCTACCGCGCCTCCGGCGCCGGTGGCCAGCACGTCAACACCACCGACAGCGCGGTGCGCATCACCCACCTGCCAACCGGCCTGGTGGTGATCCAGCAGGACGAACGCAGCCAGCACAAGAACAAGGCGAAAGCCATGCAGGTGCTGCGCGCGCGCCTCTACGAGAAGATGCGCGACGAGGCACAGGGCGAGGAAGCGGCGGCGCGGCGGGCCATGGTCGGCAGCGGCGACCGTTCCGAACGGATCCGCACCTACAACTTCCCGCAAGGCCGCGTCACCGATCACCGCATCGGCCTCACCCTGCACAAGCTCGACGAGGTATTGGAAGGTGGTGCGCTGGGCGAGGTGATCGACGCGCTGACCGCCGAGGACGAAGCCAAGCGCCTCGCCGCGATGGGCGAGTGACGTGACCATAGCCGAGGCCCTGCGCGATGCGGCGGCGCGGCTCGCCATGTCCAGCGATACCGCCCGCCTCGATGCCGAGTTGCTGATGGCCCATGCGCTGGGGGTCTCGCGATCGGACCTGTTGCTGCGGCACATGGCCGATGCCGTGCCCGATACCTATGCCTCGCTGGTGGACCGGCGCCTTGGCCAAGAGCCGGTGGCCTACATCACCGGAACGCAGGAGTTCTTCGGGCTGGCCCTGGCGGTTGACCGGAATGTCCTGATCCCGCGCGGCGACAGCGAAAGCGTGGTCGAGGCGGCACTGGCAGAGCAGCCTGGGGCGGCACGCGTGCTGGATTGCGGCACCGGATCGGGCGCGCTGCTGCTGGCCGTGCTCCACGCCCTGCCGCAGGCCGGGGGAACCGGCATCGATGCTTCGTCCGGCGCGCTGGCCGTGGCCAAGGGCAATGCGGCGGCACTGGGGCTTGGCCATCGTGCCCGCTTCCTGCTGCGGGACTGGACGCAAGGGGGCTGGGCCGTGGGCATCGGACCCTTCGACCTGGTGCTCGCAAACCCGCCTTATGTGGAGGACGATGCGCCGCTCGATCCCGGCGTGCGCGACCACGAGCCGGCAAGCGCACTCTTTGCCGGGCCTGACGGTCTCGATGATTATCGCGTGCTGGTGCCGCAGCTCCCCGCCCTGCTGGCGCCCGGCGGGGTGGCGGTGCTCGAAATCGGTGCCACCCAGGCCCCGGCAGTCTCTGCCATTGCTGCCGCCGCCGGCTTCACCGCCGAATGCCGGCCGGACCTCGCTGGTCGTCCGCGCGCCCTCGTCCTTCGGCAATAGTGACATTAGCACTTGGCAAACCTTTACCGAGTAGCTACCTCAGGCACAGGCCAGCGGCGAGAGGCAGATGCCGGCGCCGGGCCTAACTCCTGAATTTGCTCTGTAAGCGGCGCGCAAACGTCTTTTGCCTGTGCAAATCGGAAGAGCCACAGCTGCATGATGCGCTGTGGCGAGGGGTCATGCGACCGGAGCGACAAGCGAATCCCGGTCCCAATGAGGAAGCGGATTTCCTTTTGAACAACCAACGCAATAACAATCGTCGGCGCGGCCGCGGCAGCAATCGTGGTGGCAGCAGCGGCGGCGGTAACCAGGGCAACCGGATCGACAGTCGGGCACGCGGCAATGCGCCGCAGCTGCTGGAGAAATACCGCAAGCTCGCCCACGAAGCCTCGCTCAACGACGACCGGGTGCAGACCGAGTATTACCTGCAGTTCGCGGACCATTATTTCCGCGTGATCGCGGATGGCCGCACCCAGAAGGACGACGGTCGCCCGCAGCGCCGCGATGCCGAGCAGGGCGGTTATGACGGCGACGATTACGATGACGAGCGCGAGGATAACCGCGATGGTGGGCGCGAAAGCGGCCGCGACGGTTCGCGTGATGCCGGTCGCGACGGAGCCCGTGAAGGTAGCCGCGACAATCGCCAACGCCAGCACCCCCGCCGGCAGGACAGTGCCTCCGATGAGGACGAACGCGAGCCCGAGGCAGCCTTCGAGGTGCGCGCCGGTGCCGAGGGTGACGAAGACGAGGGCGACAATCCTTTCGCCGCCAGGTCGCGCCGCAAGCGCCCCGCTGCCCGCCGTGCGGCTCCTGACGATGACCAGGCCAGCTTCGATCCCGGCCTGCTGCCGCCTTCGATCGCGCGCAGCAGGGATGCAGACGAGGAGCCTGCCCCCGAGCAGGCCGCTCATGCCGCGGCCGAGCCTTCTGCCGATGATGTGCCTGCGGCTGAAAAGCCGCGTCGGCGGCTGAAGATGCCGCGCACCCGCACCGGCGATGAAGAGGAACTCGAAGCGGCCAAGTAAGGGCATCGGGAAGCGGCCAGCGATGCGGACTTGCCAGCCATGGCCGACCCGTCCACTCCCCTGTCCATGATCGCCCTGCTGCCCGATCCCGCCACCCGGCCGCGCCGCGCCGCCCTGCTGGCGCTGGTGCTGGGCGTTCTGGCCGCCACAGGTTTCCAGCCGATCGGCCTCTGGCCGCTGGCGCTGCTGGCCATGGGCCTGTTTGCCGCTCTCCTTCCCGGCACGCGCGACTGGCGGCAGGCCGCCTGGCTCGGCTGGCTGTTCGGCCTTGGGCACTTCACCCTCGGCAACAGCTGGATTGCCACTGCCTTCACCTATCAGGCCAACATGCCCGCCGTGCTCGGCTGGGTGGCCGTACCGCTGCTGGCGGCCTACCTGGCCGTCTACCCGGCGCTTGCCGCCGCCGGTGCAAGGGCACTGGCGACAAGGGCTGTGGCTGTCGCCCTGCCACTGGCTTTCGCGGGCAGCTGGATCCTGGCCGAATGGCTGCGCGGCTGGGTTTTCACCGGTTATCCGTGGAATCCCTTTGCCATGGTGCTGCTGGGCCCGATGGACCGCCCTGGCCTTGCCGCGCTTGCGCCGTGGATGGGCACCTATGCCCTGTCGGGCCTTGCCGTGCTGCTGGGCGCGGGGCTGGTGGCACTGCTGCTCTCCCGGCGCTGGCTTCCCGCCGGCGCGGCTGCCGTGCTTGTTGCGCTCGGCATGTACCTGCCGGCCGGCGAGGGCGAGGAGGGCACGCTGGCGGTCACGCTGGTGCAGCCCGATATCCGCCAGGCCCGCATCAACGATCCGCTGTTCTACGAGGCGAACCTCGCCCGCCTGCTGCGACTCTCGCTGCCGCAGAACCCCGGGGGCGAACCGCGGCTGGTGGTGTGGCCCGAATCGGGCATGGCCGACTACCTGGAGGAAGGCTATCCTCAGCGCTTCTATGACCGCACCACAACCTACGGCAGCCCGCTGATCGCCCGCGCCCTCATCGCCCGCGGCCTTGGCGAAGGATCGCTGTTGCTGACCGGCGGCCAGCGGCTGGCAATCGGCGCCGACGGGCGGCTGGCGGGGGCCTACAACTCGGTGCTGGCGCTGGACGATCACGGCACGATCCGCGGCATCTACGACAAGGCGCACCTTGTCCCTTATGGCGAGTACCTGCCGATGCGCGGGTTGCTTGAACCGCTCGGCCTCAGCCGGCTGGTGCCGGGCGCGGTCGATTTTCTACCCGGCCCGGGGCCGCGCACGCTCGATCTCGGGCTGTTCGGGCGGGCCGGCATCCAGGTGTGCTACGAGATCATCTTTTCGGGGCAGGTCGCCGACGGGGCGAACCGGCCGGATTTCATCTATACCGGTTCCAACGATGGCTGGTTCGGCATGGCCGGGCCGCCGCAGCATTTCGCGCAGGCGCGGATGCGGGCGATCGAGGAGGGGCTGCCGGTGCTGCGCTCCACCACTACCGGCATTTCCGGCATCATCGATGCGCGCGGCGTGGTGCGCCACATGATCCCCTCGCATCAGGCCGGCCGGATAGATGCCAGGGTTCCGCCCGCAGCCGGGCCGACGCCTTTTGCCCTGGCGGGTAATCTGCTGGCGCTGGCATGGGCGGCCCTGTTCGGCGCGCTGGCTTTTGTTGCAATGCGGCAAGGCCGCGGTTAGATCGGCTAAGCAATTCTCCTCAGTCACTTCCAGGGACAGCCCAGACACATGCGCGAATCCTATCTTTTCACGTCCGAGAGCGTTTCCGAAGGCCATCCCGACAAGGTTTCGGACCAGATTTCCGACGCCATCGTAGACCTGTTCCTGTCCAAGGACGCCGAAGCGCGCATTGCCTGCGAAACCCTGACCACCACCCAGCTGGTCGTGCTGGCGGGGGAGATCCGCTGCAAGGGCGTCTACGAGAACGGCGCCTGGGCAGCCGGCGCCAAGGAAGAGATCGAACGCGTCGTCCGCCAGACCGTGAAGGAAATCGGCTACGAGCAGTCCGGCTTCCACTGGGAGCAGTTCGAATTCATCAACCGCCTTCACGGCCAGTCTGCCCACATTGCACAGGGCGTCGATGCCGGTGCCAACAAGGACGAGGGTGCGGGCGACCAGGGCATCATGTTCGGCTACGCCACCGACGAGACGCCCGATCTGATGCCGGCCACGCTCTACTACAGCCACAAGATCCTCGAGCGGATGGCGGCGGATCGCCACTCCGGCGCGGCCCCGTTCCTGGAGCCGGATGCGAAGAGCCAGGTCACCCTCAAGTACGAAGGCAGCCTGCCTGTTGCCGCTGCGGCTGTCGTCGTCTCCACCCAGCACGCGCCCGGCTATGATGAGGGCGAGAAGGAAGCCGAACTCCACGCCTACGTGAAGAAGGTCGTGGCCGACGTGATCCCGCCGGTGCTGCTGCGCGAGACCGAGTACCATATCAACCCCACCGGCAGCTTCGAGATCGGCGGGCCGGATGGCGACGCGGGCCTGACCGGCCGCAAGATCATCGTCGATACCTATGGCGGCGCGGCCCCGCACGGCGGCGGCGCCTTCAGCGGCAAGGATCCCACCAAGGTGGACCGCAGCGCAGCCTATATCACCCGCTACCTTGCCAAGAACATCGTGGCCGCGGGCCTTGCCACCCGCTGCACGATCCAGCTGGCCTATGCCATCGGCGTGTCGAAGCCGCTGTCGCTCTATGTCGACACCCACGACACCGGCACGGTGGGCGACGATGCGATCGAGCAGGCGATCTTGGGGCTGGCCAAGCTTGGCGGCCTGACCCCGCGCGCCATCCGCACGCACCTGGGCCTCAACAAGCCGATCTACCGCAAGACTGCCGCCTATGGCCACTTCGGCCGCAAGCCAGAGGGCGACCTGTTCCCGTGGGAACGGACCGACCTGGTGGACGACCTCAAGGCCGCCCTCGCGTAACACCTTTATCCTATGGGGCCGTCCTCGTGCTTGCGAGGTCGGCCCCATAGCGTCGCGCTGCCAGCAGGTAGTGCAGGCCGGCCCAGAAATAGAGCGCGCCGGTGATCGCCATGGCCAGAACCAGCCCCTGCGTTTCGCCCCGGTCCTCTGCGAACCCGGTGCTCAGCCAGCCGACCAGCATCGGCCCCAGCGCACTCGCCACGCCATACACCCCGCTCAGCACGGCAGAACAGGTTGCCCGCATCCGGGGATGCATCAGGTTCTGCAGCGCGGCATAGGTGATGCCGAGGTAGCCGAAGTTGAGGAAGGTGGCGACGCTCACCAGCATCAAGAGTGACCCCAGCTCATCCCGCGTGATCGCCAGGACATAGAGCGGCCCGCCCAGGATCAGGCACACCGCCGGCACCAGCGCATAGGCGGCCGGGTTCTTCGCCCCCAGCCGATCCCCCAGCATCCCCTGCAGGATCACCGAGATCGCGGCCGGCGCGCTGGCGATGAGGCCGGAATAGAGCCCCGCTTCGGCAAGGCCCACCTCGAACTTGCGGATCATCAGCGAGGTGAAGAAGTAGTTGAGGCCGAAGCCGAGCATGGCGGCAAAGGCTGATCCGATCACCAGCTGGCGCGCGCTGGGGAGGGCGAACAGCCGCCGCAGCACAGCGCTGACCGGGGGCACGTCCTCGCTGTCGGCCACTGCATCGTGTGCGCCGCGCCTGGGCTCGGCAACCATGAACCATGCCACGGCCGCCAGCACCACGCCGGGTACGGCGGCAACCAGGAAAGTCTCGCGCCAGCCGAAATGCTGCGCGATCCAGCCGCCGCCCATGAAGCCCACCAGTGCGCCCAGCGCTGGTGCCAGCGCCAGCACCGACATGGCCATGCCGCGCTTGTTGGCGGGGAAATAGTCGCTGATCACCGATTGCAGGCTCGGCAGGCCGATCGCCTCTCCCAGCCCCACGCCCATGCGCGCGGCCAGCAGCTGAATCCAGCCGCCGGCCCAGCCGCACAGCGCTGTCGCCCCCGACCACAGCAGCGTGCCGACCGAGATCAGCGTCAGCCGCCGCATCCGTTCCGCCGCGCGCGCCACCAGCAGGCCCGCCCCGATGTTGAGCACGGTGAAGGCCACGCCCATCAGCGACACCTGCCCGTCAGTGAGGCCGAACTCGGTCTTGATCGGCTCGACCAGCACGTTGACCACGATCCGGTCGATGAAGCCCACCGTGCTGATTGCCGCCAGCACGACCAGTGCAAACCACGGCGATGCCTTGCGTAGTCCCATGTCGGACATGTCTCCACTCTCCCTTGTCCGGTTAGAGCGCATCGGCGCGATGTGGGGAAGGGCAAAAGCGGAGCGGGTGGAACACATGGAACAGTGTTCTGGGTGAGAAAAGCTTCGTGGGTTCCGAGCAGTCGGTGGTGGAGGGATCAGACGCGGTCCGGCGTGCTGCATTGCCCGGTTGTGGACGTGCTGGGGCGAGGTAGGAAAGTGTGCGGTCCCGCTCCCCGCCTGCCTATCGCAGCCAGCGCTCGCCGCGGTCGCGGGCGGGTGGCGGCGGTTCGTGATCCGCGTTCTCCTCAAGTGCAAGTCGCTCGCGCCACCTGCCCCATACGAAGCCAGCCGTGGCGCCAGCCACCAGGCCGGGGAGGGCGAAGAACAGCGGACTTTCGCCCATTGCCCCCTTGCCGGCGATAAGCACCGGCAGGCAGGGGACAAGGAACCCCGCGATGGCTCCTGCCAGGGTATAGGCAGCAGCATCCTCGCAATCCAGCCAGCGCAACAGGGCGCTGACCGGAAGTCCGATCAGGAGCATGCCGAGCGTGACGGCAAGGGTGCCGACGAACCAGCCGATAAAGCCGGCGAACAGTATCAATGGCACGGGTTCCGCCCAGCCCTGCGCAATCGTCCAGATGGCGGCCCAGCCAAGGTAACAGGCACCTGTCGCAAGGCCGCCCCAAAGGATCGCCGGTCGCAACCCATTATTCCTGTATGGTCTGTATGGCATCTCTGCCTCCTTCGATCCGCGCACCCGGGCGGGCAGAGGTCCGCCCTGCGCTGCCTGGTTCACCCGTTGAGCACCGCCGCCTCGCGCAGCCAGCGGCCCACCTTGCGGCCGAACTTGGCGATCAGGTGCATGTTGAAGAAGTGCCACAGGCCCAGCACCAGCACGGCCAAGCCCACCTTGGTGGCGACGAAGCGGATCGCCTCGGGCGCGGTGGCGGGCTCGCGGCCCAGCTGCAGCGCCAGCAGGATGAAGCCGATGTTGACGAGGTAGAAGCCGGTCACCAGCAGGTGGTTGGTGCTCTTTGCCAGTTTTTCGTCATGGCCGAAGCAATCGACCAGGAAGATCTCGCCATTGGTGCTGAGCGTACGGGCAACCCACACGGTCATGCCGAGGGCTGCGGCGAGATAGGCGGCATAGCTGAATTCGATAAGCATCTTGTCCTCCTGTTAATTCTGTAAAAAGAGAAATAGGTTCTCAAAAAAAGGGGCGGGTCAGCTGCCCCCGGTATCCTTGCGCCCGACAAACTTGAGCAGCCCCACCACCTTGGCGCCAAGGCGGATCAGCCGCATGATCTGCTGCGGCGGCACCCGGATCATCTGGTTGTACCAGGTGTCCACCGTGGTGATGAAATCGTGCATGTTGGTGAGGCGCGCGCGCACTTCCGGGCTGATGCGCGGATCGTCCGCCTGCTCCATCGCGGCGTGGATGGCGGCGACCATCGGATCGATCTCGCGCTCCTTGCGGCCCTGTGCCACCTTGCTGGCCATCTGCCACATGTCGGTTTCCGCCACGAAGTGATCGCGCCGGTCACCCAGCACGGGCACACGGGAGACCAGCTTCCAG